>CAMVFE010000003.1 GCA_947166705.1 uncultured Clostridia bacterium | reverse complement strand
TTGGTCTCATTCCTATGACGAGCTTGGGCAATGGAAACGGATAATGGTCATAGATTCCTTCGGGAAACAGTATGGGAGCCGTTCTGGCGAAATGATCCGGAAGCGTTTGTGTTCCCATACGGAAGAACCTGAAGCAGAAAGAAATTCCAAGCTGTTTCTTTTATGATATTGCGTGCGAAAAGCCAACACCTGACTGGCATTATCAGGATTTTGCCAGATTAATGGAGAGAGCGGAAATGAATGGAGTCCTGAATTCTGTCCGCTGTGCCGGAGGATAAGATGAGGATAATTGAAAGCTGCGCAAAGTGCCTGCTCGATAAACAGCGGCGGCTGTCGGATGATCCGGCCTTTCTGAAAGAAATCCGGGAAATTATCGACAACAGATCAGAGGATGACTCCGCGCCGTATCTTGTTTATCTTTTTCGAAAGGTTTATGAAAAACACTTCGGCCCACGGAAACCCTATGCGGAGACCAAGCGGAAATACAACAATCTGGTTCTCCAAGAAGAGGAACTGCTCAGACGGAGAATCGAAGCGTCGGATGATCCGTTGAAAACGGCGCTGGGCTACGCCCGAACCGGCAACTATATCGACTTTGGCGCGATGAACGTCGTTGAAGACGACGTGTTCCTGAAACTGCTGGATCAGGCGGAGCTGACAGAACGGGATCTGCCCGTAATGGATTCCTTTGTCCGGCAGTGCGAAACCGCAGAATCATTCCTGCTGCTGGCGGACAACTGCGGCGAAATTGTTCTGGATAAACTGTTTATCGAACAACTCCTGAAACGGTTTCCACATCTCGAAGCAAAGGTGATGGTTCGGGGCGACGAGGTTCTGAATGACGCAACCGAAGAAGATGCCGTATATTCAGGAATTGATCAGATCGCGAAGGTGATTTCCAGCGGGAACGCTGTCGCCGGCACGGTTTATGATATGCTGTCAGATGAAGCCAAGGCTGCTCTGGACTCGGCGGATATCATCCTGGCAAAAGGCCAGGGAAATTACGAAACCCTGAACGGACAGGGAAGGCACATTTTCTATGCCTTCCTTTGCAAGTGCGAATTGTTTACCAGCCGTTTTGATGTTCCGCGGCTGACAGGGATTCTGGCAGAAGAGAATGGCTGATTTCGCATTTGAATTTCCTCCACAAATTAAAACCCCGCTGCAATGGCCTGTTTCATGCCAATATGAGCGGGAGCAAAAATGTGAGTGCTATGGCTGCGAAGCAGGTCCCTGAATGCCTGACGGATGGATACTGATGTTATGGATCGCCGTGGTGCGGGCTGGCTGCTTTTCGAAAACCGCCATCAGTTTACCTGCCACTGGGAAAGATTTTCCCGCATCCATTCATATACATTCATTCCATAAACATGCTGCAGGTTTTCGGGCGTCATCACTTCAGAGATTTTGCCCTGGGATATGCTCCTGCCATGATCCATTAAAACGGCATGCGACCCGTAACGCATGGCGAGACTTAAATCATGTACTACGGATAACACGGCTCTTCCAGGTTCTTTCAGCCATTTCTGTATCAGGGTGAAGATGTGCTGCTGATACTTCAGGTCCAGATGGTTGGCCGGTTCGTCCAGAATCAGCACCTGCGGGTTTTGGGCAAAAACCTGGGCCAGGAAAACCCGCTGCATCTCTCCGCCGGAGAGCGTCAGCATGCTGGCGCGACGTAATTCGGTCAGCCCTGTGAGTTTCAGGGCTTTTTCCACTGCAGATTTTCCCCGGTCATCCTTTCCGGAAAACAATCCAGCCTTATAAGCATACCGTCCAAGGCCAACAACTTCCTCAACGGTATAGGCATAACCCACATTGTTTTTCTGTGACAGGACACCGATCCGCCGGGCAAGCTGAGGACCTTTCAATGAGCGTATATCTTCACCTTTCCATCGAATTATACCGGCATAAGGAACACCTTGCGCAATTGCTTCAATCAGCGTGGATTTTCCCGCACCGTTCGGTCCGGCCAGCATTAACCATTCGCCTTCCCCAAGATGGAAGGAAAGGCTGTCCACAACCGCAATATTTCCATAGCGGACCGTGATATGTTCTCCCTGCAGCATCCGAATCACCCGGCTTTCCTGGTCTTATAGAAGATAATCACAAACGCAACAGCGCCGACGATGGAAGTTACCACGCCGATCGGGAGCTCAATGGGGCTGAGAAGCGTACGGGCAGTCAGATCTGCAAGCAACAGAAAGACAGCGCCGGAGAACAGGGATGCGGGCAGCAGTCGTTTGTGGTTCGGGCCAACAAGCATTCGCGCGATGTGCGGCATGATCAGGCCGACAAAGCTGACGGTACCTGCTATGGAAACGCAGACTCCAATCAACACAGAAACAGTGATAAGGACGATTAATTTGACTCGTTTTACATTGACGCCAATGTGGCGGGCATTGTCTTCACCGATCGCAAACGCATTCAGTTCCGGACTGAACCGGATCAGGATCCCACCGCAGATCACCAGCGCAACGCACATGATTTTTGCCTGATCATAATTGACGCCGGAGAAGGATCCCATTGTCCAGAAACTCAGGGTTCGGGTATGATCGCTTGCGAATGTAACAATCAGCGAAATAATCGCGGATATGAACATTGTGAAAATGACGCCAATCAGGATGATGCTTCCGGTGCTCAATGAGCGATCCAGCGCGTAGGCAAGGGATAAAATGAGAACCAGCGACCCAAAGGCAAATGCCATGGCCATGACCATACTTCCGCCAAATGAAAATCCAGGCAGAATAAAACCGGTTGCGACCGCAATGATGGCACCAAGCGCCGCACCGGAAGACACCCCCATTGTGGAACCGTCCGCAAGCGGATTGCGCAGCAGTCCCTGCATGGCCGCACCGCATATCGATAAAGCCGCCCCGGCCAGCGCAACGCAAAGTACGCGGGGCAGACGAACATTCAAAATGATGTTTTTTGCAATGTTTTCCGGGATGGGTGATCCCCAGACTGCACTCCATACGGAAGTTACCGTATCTGAAAAAGAAATCCTGACACTGCCGACACAGATACACAGGACCATCGTGAAAAAAAGCACAATTGTCAGCAGTATGTATGTAAAAGGTGTGAACTGTTCCCGTTTCAGCTGTCGTGGATTCTGCATATATACCTCTGGCAAAACCGGGGAGCCGAAAAAATCAGCTCCCCGGGAAATGTGAGATCAGGCAGCGGGCTCTTCCTCTGCCTCGATTTCATAGACAAAGTTGTACAGTTCAATGGCCGCATCCTTCAGACGCGGGCTGGGCCGTGCCATACAGCTATCATCGTCATTGAAAACCTTCTGGTTCTTAATAGCGTTGATATCGCCCCAGCCTTCACGGGACAGAATTTCTTCAACACCGGCGCTGCCCATGTTGGTAATGAGCACGATATAATCCGGATTGCGTTCAATGACCTGCTCTTCACTGATCATCAGCCAGGCATCTTCCTGGTCACCGAAAATATTCGTGATGCCACAGATCTCCGCCAGTTCATTCATGTAGCTGCTGCTTCCGGCTGTGTACAGATAGGGGGGCGGAGAAATCTCAAAATAGACTTTTTTGGTTTCACCGGAAGTCTTCGCTTTGATCTCATCAAAGGTTGTCTGCATATCAGTGATAACAGCTTCCGCTTCCGCGTCTTTACCCATCAGTTTTCCGATCAGCCGAATCGCGGTGTAAACACTTTCGATATTGGATGTCGTGCTGATAACTACTTTCACACCGTTCTCTTCCAGCTGCTTGACCTGCTCTTCGCTCTGGCTCATGCTGTTCATCAGCACAACCTGGGGCTGAAGCGCCAGGATCTCTTCAACATTCGTTTCCGCACCGGACTGCACAACCGGTACTTCAAGAACGGAGGCCGGGTAGTCAACATACTGACCGCGTCCTACAATCGCGTCCCCGCAGCCGAGCGCATACAGGATTTCGCAATCGGAAGGCTGCATCACAACGATGCGCGCAGCAGGCTCAGACAGTGTGACTTCACGACCGAGCATATCCGTCACAACGATTTCAGAGCCCTCGGCCAACGATGCGGCTGCACTGAAGGCTATCAGGAGAACAAGAAACAGGGAAACCAGTTTTTTGGACATTATCTGTCCCTCCTCATAATAATGATCAAATGAATCAGCGGGAAGAACACCCCCAAAAGGAAAGCGTCCCTCCCCGAGGCACGCCAACAAAACCTGCAGGTTTTTACCCTTGCAAGCCTTATAGCATATCCCACCCCCAGGGGAATGATTAATTCACGGTGTAAACAAGTCTCCCGGCTTTGCCTCATCCTACTTGCACACCTTCCCGTCCCGAAGAACAGTGGCTTCATAACGTGCTTTCGTCCGCTTCACGGTTACTGGGATAGCCCGGAACTTTCATCCGTATTCCTATGGCGCATTCCGGAAGAATGCGTCGCGCATCGCTGCGCAGATACACCGGCTATTCATTTGTCTCCATTATTATATTGTTGAAGGCGCAGATCGTCAATTAATCCTTGCAGGCATCCTGTCCGGATCTCACATTTTCACGTGATATGTGAAATGGACTGAAATGAATACCGCATTGGACTCCCGCCCATATCCGAAGGCCGAATCTTTTACCCATTCATGCAGCTCATCCATCAGTTTACAGCGAAGGATTCTGAGCCTTAGCCTTGCTTCGCCCATCCTGTTATTGGCCAAAAGCGAAGCAACCTATTCCGCGCTCTCCTGACTTGTGCCAATGTCGTTCATACACTGCTTTGCAGTTTCCGGCTGCATGGTTTCCTCCGCTTTGGTTTGCCTCCCAGGTCAATATGACTATAGCATCTTGCAGCAATTCACACTAATGGTTATAATGAATATCATGATATTCTTATGCGGCATTTCACGGAGGGCAGGATGGAGATCAGAACGCTGCGGTATTTTCTTGCAGTCGCCAGAGAAGAGAACATGACCCGGGCGGCGGAACAGCTGCATGTGACCCAGCCCACGCTGTCCAAGACGCTGAAGGCGCTGGAGGATGAGCTGGGAAAGAAGCTGTTCACACGGCACAGCTTTTCGATACGGCTTACGGAGGAAGGCGTCCTGCTGCGTAAGCGTGCGGAAGATCTGGTGAGTATGGCGGACAGGATCACGCAGGAATTCATCACGCTTGACGATATCACCGGCGGAGACATTTTCCTGGGACTGGCGGAGTCGTATCAGATCAGGCTGCTGGCACGGGCCATCCGGGAATTCAGGAAACAGTACCCATCCCTTCATTACCATATCACCAGCGGAGATACGGAACAGGTCACGGAAAAGCTGGATAAAGGTCTTCTGGATTTTGCCGTGCTGGCGGAAATGCCGGATGCGGGAAAATATGATTACCTGGTTTTTCCACAGGCCGATGTGTGGGGGCTTGTCTTCCCATCTGGCGACCCGCTGTCACGGAAAAAGGCCGTCACGGTGGATGACCTGGCCGGGCTGCCCCTGTTTTGTTCTGAGCAGAGCTGGCGCAGCGATATTCCCAGGTGGTGCGGGGATCGGATGCAGGAACTGCGCCTGGAAGGCTCCTTCCGGCTGTCATACAATGGCTCCATGTTTGCCAGAGAGGGGCTGGGATATCTTCTGACCTTTGAGCATCTGATCGACACGTCGCAGGATTCCGGGCTGGTTTTCCGTCCGCTTTCTCCGAGACTTGAAAACAGGCTGTACCTGATCTGGAAGAAATATCAGACTCCCTCTCCGATTGCGGAACGGTTCTTAGAGCATCTCAAAGCAAGCTTTGCATTATCAATCGCCTTTTCCGGCTGATACGAATCGGATTGCAGGCCTTTTATTATTCAACCAAAGCACAGTTTATTCAGCATTTCCGGAAGGAATTCCGGCTTGTGCGAAGCTGAATCATCAACATGATGGCAGGCAAGGAAGAAAGACAACCATATTGACACCGCGTCAGTGGTGTAGTATGATTTTATCGATGACGCGGTGTCAGTTTAACTTTCGGGAGGGGTGACCAGTGTCCAGAGGTTCACCGGAGTTAACGGCAGCTCGCAAAGAGGAAATCATTGCGGCCTGTGCGAAGCTGAATGAAACCATGAGCTTCAGGGAGATCACGATCAAGGAAATCGGCGCGGCCACCAGCTTTACGCGCACCTCGATCTATAACTACTTTGAGACCAAGGAAGAGATCTTTTTGGCCCTGCTGCAGAAGGAGTATGAGCTTTGGGCAGCGGCGATGGAGGTGATCATGGCAGATCGGCCTTCCATGAGCCGGGACGAGCTGGCCCAAACCATCGCCCGTACGCTCACGGACAGGCCGAGGCTCCTCCGGCTGCTCTCCATGAATCTCTATGATATGGAAGCCAATTCCCGTCCGGAGCGGCTGGCGGAGTTCAAGACGGCCTACGGGGCCTCCCTGAATGCCGTAGACCGTATGGTGGAAAAGTATGCGCCTGAGATGGATGAGGCAGCAAGGCGCCAATTCCTGTATGCCTTTTTCCCTTTCATATATGGAATCTATCCCTATACCAGCGTGACGGAGAAGCAGAAGACCGCGATGCGTCAGGCTGGCATCCCTTACGTGTATCAGTCCGCCTATGACCTGACCTGTACCTGTCTGAAAAAGCTGCTGAACGGAAAGGAGCCCTGATATCATGAAGTACACAAAGCTTGGTAATTCCGATCTGATCGTTTCCCGCATCTGCATGGGCTGCATGGGCTTTGGCGACGCCGGCCAGGGCCAGCACGCCTGGACGCTGGACGAGGAACGCTCCCGCGAGATCATGCGGCACGGACTGGAGATGGGCGTCAATTTCTACGACACGGCCATCGCGTACCAAAGCGGCACCAGCGAGCAGTATGTAGGACGCGCGCTGCGGGATTTCGCGAAACGGGACGAGGTGGTGGTGGCCACCAAGTTTCTGCCCCGCACACAGGACGAGATCGAGAACGGCGTCACCGGCCAGCAGCACATCGAGCGCATGATCAACAAAAGCCTGCAGAACCTCGGCATGGACTACGTGGACCTGTACATCTACCACATGTGGGACTGGCACACGCCCATCGAGGACATCCTTGACGGACTGAACCGGGTGGTTCGGGCCGGCAAGGCCCGGTATATCGGCATCTCCAACTGCTTTGCCTGGCAGCTGGCCAAGGCCAACGCCATCGCAGACCGGGAAGGCTGGGCGCGGTTCATCTCCGTGCAGGGACACTACAACCTGATCTTCCGGGAGGAGGAGCGGGAAATGGTGCCCTACTGCCAGGAGGAAGGAATCGCGCTGACCCCCTACAGCGCCCTGGCAGCGGGCAGGCTTTCCCGCAGGCCCGGCGAGACATCCCAGAGGCTGGAGAAGGACGCCTTCGCCAAATTCAAGTATGACGCCACTGCTCAGCAGGACGGCGCCATCATCGACCGGGTAGCGGAGCTGGCGGAAAAGCGCGGCGTGACCATGACTGAAATTTCCCTGGCCTGGCTGCTGACCAAGGTTGCCTCTCCGGTAGTGGGCGCAACCAAATTCCACCATGTGGACGGCGCGGCAAAGGCGACAGACCTGGAGCTGACAGAGGATGAGACCGCGTATCTGGAAGCGCCCTACGTGCCGCACGCGCTGGCGGGCGTCATGGCCCAGAACAAGCCGGCGACCGCAAAAGGGAAACATGTCTGGCCTACAGGCAATCAGAACATCTGAAGGGTGCGGCCGAAACTTTCCGCGGCGGTACCGCCGGCGGGAACAGGGGCTATCGGAGCGCTTTTTCTTTCTTTGAATTGCTTTCGGGAATGGCGGCCGGAACAAATCATCTTTCATAAGCTGAGCCGGGTTTCCCGTTTTTCACGGGCAGCCGCGGTCCGGAAGCATCTGGTCAGAAGCTGCCGCCCAGGTTTTCCAGCGTATCGATGACCACCGCGCAGTCAGGGGATACATGCTGCATCACAAAATACATCTGCTCCATGGGGATGGCCACACAGCCGCCGGTATAAGGCTTGCGGTCGCCCAGACAATGCAGGAAAATGGCGGAGCCCAGGCCCGGCACGCCCTCAGCGTTGTAGCTGATATTCAGACAGTATTGATACTGATAGGTATAGTCCATGATGTGCTCGCTGTCCGAAAGATTGAGATCAGGATAATCCAGCAGGCTCACCAGCTCGTTGTAGCGCATCCCTTCACGACCGTCGCCGGACCAGTAGGCGTTCTCATCCACCTGCACGTAGGGGATGGCGCAGCCGGGATCTTCGGCAATGCCGAAAGCCCTGTTGAAGGAGAACACGCCCACGGGAGACATGCCGTCTCCTTCCCTGGTTTTGCCCAGACCGTTTTTGCCGATGAAGCCAGGGGTGGACATGATCATCTTCCACGCGCCGTTATCATCCTTTCTGTGCAGAGAGATCCAGGCGGTGGTGTTTTCATAGACTGCCACGACGAAAAGCTGTTGCGTTCCCTGCTTTTCCGCCAGGGCTGCCGCCCATTCCGGAGACACTTCCGCCTCCAGGCCGATGATTTCCCGGGGCGTCTGCAGCGCCGGGCTCTGCTCCGCGCAGGCGGCCGCAGAAAGAATCATGCACAGGATCATTACGGCACAAACCAGTTTTTTCATTATTCCAACCTCCGCTCACGTATGACGATCAATGATATTATATCGGAAAAAGCGTTTTGAGCAACCCCCAAAGGCACCGCCGTCCGGCAGTACGGTGCCGAAGTACGCGCTTTTCAGCGGCGAAGAATCCGGAGAAACAGCAACAAATCCGCTCCGCAGCTGGACTTTGGCATCCGCGGAAGCAATGTTTTTTTCTGTACCGGCTTTTCATACGCTTCAGTTTTTGAACTGAAAAGAAGTGGAACGGTACTGCGGCCAGGGAGATGCAATTCACGGAGGAGGCGCCCGATGAAAACGGATATTGTGACACTGAAATACGGAAACACCTGCACGTTTCTGGTGAAGGGGACCGCGGGGAACCTTCTTGTCGATACTGATTACGCCGGTACAATACAGGGATTTTATCGCGCAATAAAGGAAAACGGGATCCGCCTGAACCAAATCAGCTGCGTGATGGCGACACACTACCATCCGGATCACTGCGGCCTGATTGGCTGGCTTCAGGCGCAGGGTGTCCAGCTGCTGCTTATGGAGTCGCAGGCGGAGGCCGTCCACGATCCGGACTATATTTTTGCCAGGGAGAAACGGGAGTATATTCCCGTTGAAACAGCAAAAGCGATTATTTTGACCGCGAATGAAAGCAGGCGGTGTCTGAAAAGGCTCGGAATCGAAGGCGAAATCATCCGGACTGTAAGCCACAGCGCGGACAGCGTTTCTCTGATCCTTGACGATGGCAGCTGCTTTGTGGGAGACCTTGAGCCCCGGGAATATATTGAGGCTTATGCGGACAACGCTCAACTGGCGGAGGACTGGAAGCTGATTCTGAGCCGGAACGCGAAGGTCATCCACTATGCGCACGCACCGGAAAGGACGGTTCAGCGCTTCTGAAACCGAACAGGCAGCAGGCTCGGAGACATCCGCTTCCGGCGCCGGGCTAAACATGAAAAGGATGAAGCAGGAAGGCTGCTTCCGGTTCCGCAATCAAGAAAAGTGCCGCCCTTTACTTGTTTAATCTTCCTGTTCTGTGTATGATTCATTCGGGAACGTTTCCGGCTCTCTGCGGCCTCCGGCTTTACGGCCGGCGGCCCTCATTCCTCTGCCGGGGGATCCTGTGCGGCCCGCTTCCTTCCGCGCGCGGCCTGCACGATACAGGGAGCCTGACCGGGGAGGGCTTTCATTCACATGGATTATCTGAAGCAGCGATTTCAAATCACCGCATGAAGCGGCAGGAACTATATGGGGAAGAGGTGGGGACCATGATTCTGGATATACTGATATCCGTTTTCCTGGGGACAAACGATCTTTTTTCGATCGTGACGACGCTTCTGTACATGGCCGGCTTATGGATGATGTTCGAAAAATCAGGCGTCAGGGGCTGGTGGGCGCTGATTCCCGGCGCGAGGGAATACCAGCTGAGCCGCTGCGCGGGTCGAGAATCAGAGGGGAGAGGCTGGTCGATTGTCACGGCAGCTTCTATTGTGATCAAAGTGATCGGCCAATTTACCAATCAGGGCGCAGGCAGCGAATACTTTACCGTGCTGGATATCATGATGCTGAGCGTGGGCCTGGCCCTTATCGTGGCGCAGTTCGTCTATTCGATCCGGGTGTACGCCGGGCTGGTCGAGGTCTACGGCGTCAGCAAGCGCTGGATGTGGCTTTGGGTGCTGCCGACCAATTTTATCGCGGCGGTCCTCTGGGGCTTCAGCAAAAAATACCAGCCGTCCTGGAAGGTGGAGGATATCCGGGCGGAGATGGCCCGGCTGGCCAGCCACGGAAGCGCTACCGTTATGGATGAGGGCCTGACCGTGAACCTGAATGAGCGGAACGTAACGGAATTCTTCCAAAAGAAGGTGCTTTTGCGGGATATTCACATGGCGATTCCCCAGGGACATATGGTCCTGCTGTTAGGCGGCTCCGGCGCGGGAAAGACCACCTACCTGAATGCCATTAACGGCTATGAAAAGGCTAAGGCCGAGGTCATGCTGAACGGGAACAACATGTACACACAGTACAAAAAAATGCAGTATGAGGTGGGCTTCGTGCCCCAGAGCGAAATGATGCGTGGCAAGGATACCGTGCTGTACACGCTGCTGGACGCGGCGAAGCTCCGGCTGCCCAAAGAGGTCACCCCGGCGCAGCGCCGGGAACGGGTGAACGAGGTTATGGAGATCTTCGGCCTGCTTCCGGTGAAGAACAACCTGGTGGAAAAGCTTTCCGGAGGCCAGAAGAAGCGCCTCTCCATTTCCATGGAATTCATTTCCAACCCCTCGCTGTTTATCCTCGACGAACCGGATTCCGGCCTGGACGGCGTTATGGCCAGGGAGCTGTTTGAGCAGCTCCGGAAAATTGCCGATACCGGAAAGATCGTCATTGTCATCACGCATACGCCGGACCGGGTCATCGACCTGTTCGACGACGTGATCGTGCTCGCGAAGGACAGCGCGCGAACGGGCCGGCTGGCCTTCTACGGCAGCATCGCGGACGCCCGGAAGTTTTTCGGAAGGGATCGGATGGAGGAGATTGTCAAGGCCGTCAACCGCAAGGAGGAAGGCGGAGACGGATTGGCGGACGAATTCGTGATGAAGTACGCGGAGGTGCAGCATGTCTGAACTGGTTGCAGGCGGAAGGAAACGCAGTTTAAAGATCCGCCATCGCGGGCGCAGCGCCCAGGTCTGGATCTATCTTGGAAAGATGCTGAGGATGTTCATCTACCAGAATGACTGGAAGGTGCTGCCCATGGCGGCGCTCATCGCCGGACTGGTGGGCATGGTCATCCAGAAGCGGCTCTTCGTGAATATGGAGGGCACGCTGATGGGCTCCTTCGCCCTGGTCATGGTCTGCATCTGGAACGGATGCTTCAACTCCATCCAGGTTATCTGCCGGGAGCGGGACGTGATTAAACGGGAGCACCGCTCCGGCATGCACATTTCCTCCTACATCTGCGCCCACATGATCTACCAGGCGCTGCTATGCCTGCTGCAGACAGTCGTCACCGTCTATATCACCAGCATGGTCGGCGTACGATACAGCGGCCCGGGGCTGGTAACGCCGTTTAAGATCGTGGATTTCGGCATTTCCATGTTCCTGATCGCCTACGCATCGGATATGATGGCCCTGTGGGTGTCCACGCTGGCAAAAACCACCACGACGGCCATGACCATTATGCCTTTCGTGCTGATTTTTCAGCTGGTGTTTTCCGGCGGCATGATGTCCCTGCCGGCCTGGACGAAGAGCATCACGCCGCTGACCATTTCTAACCCGGCGCTGAAGGTGCTGACGGCCCAGAGCGATTATAACAGCCGCCCCGTAATGACCGTATGGAATACCGTAAACGGGATGAGAGATCAGGATGTTTCCGCCACCGTAACCCTGGGGCAGGCGATGGAGCTGCTGAAGAATGAAGATAATCCAATCATCGCGGAATTCCGGGCCATGGAGCTAAGCGAGGGCGTAACCCTGGGAAATATGCTCGATCTGGCCGCGGAAAGCCCGGACTTCCAGGCCCGCCGGGAGGAAAGCTATACCTTCAGCAGTACCGTGGGCGCGTTAATGGACATGATCGGGGAAGACCGGGTGAAGGATCTCCTGCAGAACAGGATTGCTGCAGCCAGCCAGATTCCGGATTACGAATACTCTCGGGGAAACGTAGCGGGGTACTGGCTTCAGCTGTTTCTGTTCGTGATCGTGTTTGCAGCCCTTTCCACCATCACGCTGGAATTTATCGACAAGGATAAACGCTAGCGCAAAAAGCCGCCGAAGCATCGGGCTTCGGCGGCTTTGGCATTCCGGGCTCCTCCTCCGGTTTACGGAACAGCTGCTTTTCAAGGAAGGGGAAGCATGGTATAATATCATGTATCCAAAGAACGTTTTTATATCGCGATTCCTCGAAAAGGAGAATCTGTCTTTATGATGTCCAGAACGAGCCGCAGGGTGAGGCTGCAGATGATCGGATTTCTGCTGCTGTTTGCGCTCCTGTCCACTCTGCTCACCGGGTGGCTGATCTATGACCGGATGTCCGGGCAGGTCCTGCGCGACACCTGGCAGCAGCATGAAGCGCTTCTGCGCAGCGCCGCAGCCTCGGTGAACCGGGAGATCGGCCAGATCAAATCCTTTTCCTGGCAGCTGAGCAATGACGCCCGGATCAGCCGATACCTCCATCTGGCGAAGCAGACACCGCGGGATATTCTGACCAAGCAGGGAATCATCGGCGATCTGCAGCGGATGAAGGCCTTCAGCGATACCATCGCGGATCTCGGGATCTGCGCGGAAGGCCCTGATATCGTCATTACCGGCGAAAGCAGCTACCGAACGGAGGAATATTACAGCCGGCTGGCCGGGATCAGCAGGGATGCGCTGACCGAATTGCGAAATCAGCCGGGAACGGTGGCGCTGTGCCGTTTTGCCGGAGCAGGTAAGGAGCAGAGAATACTGGAAACCGTGCCTGTGCTTGCCTTTGTCAGCAGCCTGCCGCTGACCGCGCAGCCGGGGGAGAGCTACGCCTTTTTTCATCTGAACGCGGAGCGCCTTTCCGCCTGCCTGCCGGAGAGCGGATCCGGTATCCTGCTGCTGACGGACGGGGAGGGAAAACCGGTTCTGCCGGAGACGAATTCCGCCATCGGAGAGGTAAGCCGGGCTTATATGAAAGAGCCGGAAAACCGAGTGCGAAGCGGAAAAGAGGAATACGGCGTTCTCTGCGCCGAGACGGAAGCGGAAGGCCTTTACTGCATGGCTGTTGTTCCCTACGGGGAGCTGCTGCGGCCGAGCCTGCGCCTTCGGAATATCGTCATGGGGATCATGGGCTCCTGCATGCTGATCGGGCTGGTCGGGGCGGTGCTGGCGGGAAAACGCCTGTACGCGCCGCTTGAGCGCCTGATCGCCTCGGTACGGCAGCTTTCCCACAGGCTGCCGGAGGGTTCGCCGAACAATGAATACAAGCTGCTTGACGAAGCGATCCGGCTGATCACGGCGGAAAACCACGAGCTGACCCTGTCAAACCGGGAGGTAAACCGCCTGCTGAAAAACCGGGTGCTCAACGACTGGATGGAGGGCCGGCTGAAGAACGGAGCAGAGGAGGCGCTGGCTGCGGGCGGCGTCAGGCTTGCATACGATTGGATCCAGATCGCCGTGGCGGAAATGGCGGCCATGGACCTGGAACGGCTGGAAAAGCGGCTGGGCGGCGAAAGCACTGCGGAACGGATTGAGGCGATGGCCGCGGAGGAGGAAGCCGAAGGGCGCGAGGTCTACTGCGCCCAGCGGACGGACGGGCATCTGCTGATCCTGTTCAGCCTGGCTGATCCGGTTTCCGCGGCGGAGAGGACGGAGGACTTTCTGCGGCGAATGAGGGAGAACCTTCTGGCCTCATGCCCCTGCGCGGTCGGACTCGGAAAGCCTCACGGGAAGGACAGAGCGTCCGAATCACTGATTGAAGCCATGCTTGATCTGCGAAGCGGTGAGGACAGCAGCCGGGAGGAAAAGCAGTATGCCCGGATAACCGATTATGTCCGCCGGGAATACATGCATGAGATTTCCCTGGATACGGCCAGCGAAGCCCTGGGGATGTCCCCGAGCATGATCAGCCTGCTCTTCCGGAAGGTGGGGGAGACCAGCTTTCTGAAATACCTGACCGATCTGCGCATGGAGGAAACCCGGCGGCTGCTGACAGAGACCGATCTGCCGCTGCGGGAGATCGGCCGGCGCGTCGGCCTTGAAAATCAGAACACGCTGATCAGGACCTTCAAAAGGGCGGAGGGTGTTACGCCCGGACAGTACAGGACAGCGCACGCGCCCGCGGAAAGCTGAAAAACCGGCCCGGAAGCCTCTTTCACTCACTGATTTGACGATGCTTTCACGGAAATGACGATTCTCTTTTCACAGAATTGAATGCCGGTTTCGCCAAATGGCGGATGGTCAGGCCGCGCTCCGAGGGGTATGATGAACCTGCACGGAGGTGAACATCATGCACAGATCCCGCGGGGCGCTTCTTTGGCGCAGAATCTGGGCGGCCAGATATCTGTATCTGATGTTTCTGCCCGTTTTCCTCTATTATGTGATTTTCCGGTACGCGCCGATGCTGGGCCTGTCCATCGCCTTTAAGGACTTTAACGCCTTCCTCGGTTTTGAGAAGAGTCCCTGGGTCGGATTCAAGTATTTCCAGCAGTTTTTTAATTCCATCTATCTCTGGCGCCTGATCCGGAATACGCTGCTGATCAATCTGTACGATCTGCTGTTCAATTTTCCCGCGGCCATTATTTTGGCTCTGCTCCTCAACGAGGTGCAGCGGCCGCGGTTCAAGAAAATTACCCAGACCATTACCTACCTGCCCTATTTTGTCTCGAGTGTGGTGATTGCCAGCATGGTGGTGCAGTTTCTTTCCCCATCCAGCGGCATCATCAACAATCTGATCGCCTCCATGGGAGGGGAGAGACAGTACTTCATGACGCAGCCCGGGGCATTCCGGGCGATCTATACCCTGATGAACCTGTGGAAGAGCATCGGATGGAACTCCATCATTTTTCTGGCCGCCATCAGCGGGATCAACGGGGAGCTGTACGAAGCCTGCATGGTGGACGGCGGCGGATACATGCGGAGAATGTGGCATATCACGCTGCCGGGCATAGCCGGGACAATTGTGGTGCTGCTGATCATGCGGCTGGGGCATATGATGGATGCGGGATACGAGACCATCCTGCTGCTGCAGAATAATGCCAACCTGGAAACCAGCGACGTCATCGGAACCTATGTTTACCGCCGGGGACTCAAGGGCGGGGAATACAGCTACGCAACGGCTGTGGGCATGTTCCAGAGCGTCATCGGATTCGCCATGGTGATCTTCGCAAACTGGCTCAGCCGCACCTACAGCGAGACCAGCCTGTGGTAAACGCCGCGGGCAGAAAGGAGGAGGCGCGTCATGGAGATTTCCTTTTTCCGCAGGAAGGCCGGACCGCGGCGTATCCGGATCCCGGTCAGCCGCCGGGTTTTCCAGGTTTTCAATGTCCTGTTTCTGCTGCTGGTCAGCTTTGCCATGCTCTATCCCGTGATCTATGTCACCGCCGCCTCCTTTTCCGAGGAAACCGCCATCCTGCGGGGAGATGTTTTCCTGTGGCCCGTTTCAGCCCACGTGAAGGCCTATCAGAAGGTTTTCCAGTATCCGCTGCTGTGGCAGAGCTACAGCAACACCCTGCTGTATACGGCGCTGGGAACGGCGATCAACCTGATCCTGACCGTCTTTGGAGCCTGGGCGCTGAGCCAGAGAAAAATGGTGGGACGAAGGTTTTTTACCCTGATGTGTACCTTCACCATGTTTTTTAACGGAGGGATGATTCCTACCTTCCTGGTCATCAAGGAGCTGAAGATGCTCAACACGATCTGGGCGATTCTGCTTCCCGGGGCGGTCAGCACCTATAACATGATCCTGATGCGCACCTTCTTCCTGCAGATCCCCCAGAGCCTGGTTGAGGCCGCTGAGCTGGACGGATGCAAGGACTTCGGGGTCCTGTTCCGGATTATCCTGCCGCTGAGCCTGGCCAGCCTGATGACGATCGGCATGTTCTACGCCGTTGCCCACTGGAACAGCTATTTCACCGCAGTGCTCTATCTGAGCAAGCCGGAGCTGTACCCGCTGCAGATTATTCTGCGCCAGGTCGTACTGATGAATGAGATCGTTGAAAACGCCAGCAGCCAGGAGAACGTCATGGCGGAAGGCATCAAATACGCGACGATCGTCGTGGCCATGCTGCCGATGCTCTGCGTGTATCCCTTCGTACAGCGGTACTTCGTCAAGGGCGTCATGGTCGGATCCGTCAAGGAATAAAAACGTCCCAATCCCCGGAACGGGGTAAATATAACTTATTCTAAAGGAGGAAAGAACATGAAACATTTTTCCAGATTCCTGGCGCTGCTGCTCGCAGCCGCCCTGCTGCCGCTGATGGCCTTTTCGGGACTGGCCGCGGCGGAAGAACCGGTAACCATTTCCATCTGGGGCTCCGACCGGGAGAACATGCCCTTCCGGAACGGGCTGCTGACCATCGACCTGCTGCAGGAGAAACTGGGGATCAAGATCGACATCATCTCCGCGCCGACCGAGAACCTGGCGGAGAAATACGGCCTTCTGATGGCCGGCGGCGACCTTCCCACCATCGTCCAGTACAAGGCCAAGGACCTGCTGCTGTACAAGGACGCGTGGACGCCGCTGAATGATCTGATCAACGAAACCGATACCCCGAACCTCTGGAAGGTTTACGGCGATCCGGAAATCCGCCGGAAGGTTTCAGACGCGGACGGCAACATGCGCTTCATCGGCCAGCGCACCGCCATCACGGCAGGCAAACTCTACTTCTGGCGGCAGGACTGGCTGGACAAGCTGAATCTCGAAACCCCGAAGACGACGGAGGACCTGTACCAGGTCTTCAAGGCCATCAAGGAAGGCGATCCCAACGGAAACGGGCAGGCGGATGAAATCCCCTTCTCCGTACGGAAAAACGGATCAAACAACCGCGGCAATGTCATGCCTTTCATCCATAACTGGGGCATTGCGGAAACCTTCTTTGCCGAGGACGGAGTGGTCAAATTCGGCGCTACCGACCCGCGGATGAAAGACGCGCTGGAGTGGCTGCACCGCTGCTACGCGGAAGGTCTCATTGATCAGGAATACCTGACGCTGGACAAGACCGCCTGGTACAGCGAATGGACCAACAACCAGGTCTTCATGAGCTATGACTGGAGCGCGTACATCGACAATGTGGCCAACCTCTTCAAGGACACGGACAGCGACATTCACATTGTCGGCGCGGTGCCGCCGGAAGGCCCCACCGGGATCAGCGAAACACGGGACCAGCTGCAGCCCATCACTGTGGATGAGGACTGGAACGCCGGCATCTACATCGGCGCTACCGAGGAGCAGAAGAAGGCCGCGCTGAAGCTGCTGGATTACGTATACAGCGAGGAAGGCATGATCCTGATGAACTTCGGCGTCGAAGGACAGCATTTCAACATCGTCGACGGGAACTATGTGTATTCCGACCTGATCATGAACAACCCCGACGGCCTGTCCCCTCAGGACGCGCTGCGCTCCTTCGGCATCCAGAGCATGCTGACCCTGCTTCAGGATGCCCGGTATGAGCGGGCCTTTGTAAGCGACGAGGTCAACCGCATCCGGGATATCTACGAGCAGGAAGGGCATATCGGCGACGCTTTCCCGACGCTGGCCTTTACGGGCGAGGAACAGGGGATCATCAACGAGAAATATACCGAAATCGAGACATATATGAACGAAATGGTTGATAAGTTTATTATGGGCGTGGAGCCTCTGGACAGCTTCGATGCCTATGTGGCCCAGGTCGAGAGCATGGGGCTGCAGGATGTGCTGAAGGTTTATCAGGCGGCCTATGACCGTTATATGAAGTGATTGAGGAGCGTTCGGGAGAACATACAGAAAGGGCTGAGCGCCTTTTGCGCTCAGCCCGGACGGGAAGGCGGGGATCCGGAGAAGGGATCCCTGCCTTTTTTCAGCTCTCCATATCTGCATATACGGCAGAGCCGGGCCCCTTTCCTTCCTGAGGCCGGGGACAGCGCTCCACCGCCGGGCGCTGCTCCGGCCCGGAAAAGAAGGAAAGCCGGCAGGGAGCCATTGAAGCGGCGCGGACTGTTCTTTGCGGAAGATATGGGGTATAATGTTCCCTGCGGCAGGCAGTTTTTATGACAGGCCGGCAGGGCTTTTGAGCCAATGAAGGAATCAACCGGAATCCGAAAGCGGGAGGGAAAGGTACATGAAAAAGTTCGGCTGGACTGTATGGGGAATTGTCGGGCTTGTTTTCGCCCCCATCGGTATCATCTTTCTGCCCATAGGCCTTTCGGCAGGAAATTCCGGCCCGCTCCGCGTTACGGGGGATCCGGCGCTGTTCAGGTATACGTTCACAGGGGTGGGAATGCTGTTCCTGCTGCTGGGATCCGGATTTCTGTTCACGGATCTGCGCAGAAGGCATCGCCTGCGCCGGGCTTATCTCGGCGGAAACTGTGTGGATGCAAGGATCATTTCCGTCAGGGAAATTCCCAATGTCCGGGTAAACGGCAGGAATCCTTTCATCATTGAGTGCTCCTATACGGATACTTACGGAGAAGAGCATCGCTATCAGAGCAGATACCTTTACTCGCTTCCGCGGGAGGATCTGGCGGGGAGGACGGTGCCTGTCTATATTGACAGAATGAATGAAAGCACAGGCTTTGTGGATGTGGATTCCATTTTGTGAAAACGCGGTGAGCGCTGAGATGCCGGAGGGGTGGACTTTGCAATGACATGGCTGTGGTTACTGGTCCCGGCGGGCCTGCTGCTGCTTTTTGCCGGGGGGAGAAGAACGAGCGGGAAAGAATTCCCGAAAAGCAGGAACGGCCACTGGATTTATCATCCTCATGTGACCGGGAAGGACGACTATGAGTGTTCGAACTGTCATGCCCGGTTTTATCAGAAAAAAGCTGTATGTGCAGGATGCGGAACACGCATGACCGGGAAGACCGTGAAAAACGAAAAAGCGTGGTACGAGGAGGAAGAGGAGCTGGATATCCTTCTGGATGACGAGTGATTCCGCGCGGAGCCCTGAACATGTTTTCCGCATCTCCTTACTGATCGCTGAGCAGGTCATACAACGCATCCTGGGACAATACGCCGCGTTTTAAATCCGGAGGCAGTTCGCCTCTTTCGTCCGCCTCATAGTCATCCAGCCAGTCTCCGGAAGTATAATAGATTTCCAGGAGACGAAGATTCTCCGGATCGTGCCCCGCAAGAGCTTCGTCAAAAAGCCTTTCGTATTTTACCACCCTCGATATCCGGTCCTGCCTGCTGAGCCCGTTTCTGTTCTGAATCATCGTTTACCTCCCGCAGGATATGCCTTCATAAAAGGATCCGGGGAAATGCGGATATCAATTCCCCGGTATTATACAACGGAATCCGCTGCGTTTCCAGACCGAACAGGGGATGCGGGCATTAAGCCTTGCGGACTGCTATGGACCGGCAGCTGCGGAAGACTGGCGCGGGATATTTTGATTATTATCTGCTGCACGGAATCGAAGCGGGCAGCTATCCCCATTATGAAAAGTTTGACTGCTTCGACTGGCTGCTGGAAAAGAAACTACAACGAGGCGCGGACATGAAACCGGCAGGCCGGGAAAAGATCCGGCCTGCCGCGCGCCCGGGAAAGGACGCAGTTTCGGGATCAGACAGCCCCGGTCACGGTTGCCCCGTTCAGCCGGGTCACGGAAGGAATCAGGAGCGTATCATACTGACGGGAGTCCGCCGAAAAGCGCATTTCCGGAATGAGCTCGCTCATGTTTCCGGATACCGATCCGCCGGTGACCGGGATCGTCCGGCCTTCCTGATGCAGATATCCCAGCCGGATCTCTCCGGCGATATCGCCGGTTACTGAATCCACATCGAAATCGGAAAACTCCACAACCTCCAGCCAGTTTCCTTCCCGGAGCTCCTCCGGGGAAGCGGAGCCTCCTGAGACAACGAAATTGCTTGCCTGGAATGAATCCTGCAGATTCAGATACTGGCTGAACTGACGGCTGCCCCAGTAACTGACGGCTTTGCCTCCCTCGATCAGGGCCAGGTCCCGGATCCGGGCGCCTTCCGGATCGTAGGCACCGTTCCGGGAGGAATTGGGAAGAAAGACGGCGGTCCGGAGACACATTTCCGCCGGGGCCACAGAAGCCCCGGTTTTCCAGTCGGACAGGCCGCGGTATACCAGACTGCAGGAAAGCCGGTCGATAAAGTAGGAATACACCTCGCAGGCCGCATCCGTGGTGAGAATCAGGTCCGCCTTTCCCAGCATCGGCGTCGGTTCCGTCCGCAGCCGGTCCCGCCCGTACCGCATGGTTTCCGTCAGATCCCGGGTCAGCTGCACGCTGTCGCACGTGCCGCATCTGTACATGCGGTACAGCTCGATCTCATGACTGCCCTTTCGCGCGTTGACCACCGCTTCCACCATGGAGGAGGGGTAGACGGTCGTCACATCAATGCCCTCGCTGTTGAGAAAGCGCTTTCTGACCTCAGTGACAAATACTTCGCAGCTGTTCAGATCCTCGGCAGGGGTTTCCGGGAGAGAGGACAGCGCCCTCAGGAAATCGCCGCTGATGGATGCCAGGTCAACGGAGCCCGCGCCTTCGCCCGCTTTTCCGGCATCGGGTTCGGGCTGATTCAGCGTATAGAACGGGTTCCGGACGTAAGATGCGTCCTGGCACAGGCCCGCGACGATCCGCTTCATCTCTTCCTCCTCCGCGTCCGCCGGCACGGGCGCGGAAGCGGAGCCGAGGAAACCGTCAAACTTTCTGTAAACCCTGACGAGGAAGTTTTCCAGGTTTCTGGCGCGATTCTGATCCAGCTTATGGCGGATCAGATAGAATTCCCTGCCCTTTTCCTGAATATCGGTAACCTCCCAGGCGTCCGCCCCGGAGGCTTTCAGCACCTGTAGCAGTTTATTCAGCGCCTGATTATCAGCCATTTCAGCCCAGCCTCGCTTTCGCCTTCAGATAGGGCCCGCCGTCGGCGACCTTGACCCATTCCTTGTGTCCCTTTCCGCAGTAGCCGGAACCGAAGACTTCCCGGTCCCGGGATACCATGCTGACGGATCCCAGCAGATCCGGAACATACCCGGTCATAACCAGCGGGGATACGATTTTTCCGGTCAGCTTTCCGTCGATGATCTCATAGCCCCGGTCCAGAATGCACTGGATGCCCCAGTGCTTGGGGTCCTCCATTCCGGACTGCATGCCTTCCAGCAGATATCCTTTCCTGATACCGGCGATCATCTCTGCCAGCGTGCTATCCCCGGAATCAAAGACGGTATTCGTCATGCGGGTGTAGGCCTTATGCGAGAAGCTCTGCCTTTTCCCGTTCCCCGTAGGCTCGACGCCGAGGCGCAGCGCGCTCAGCGCATCGCAGATACCGGTTCGAAGGATGCCGTTCGAGATCTCGATTACGTCGCCTGCCGGGATGCCCTCGTCGTCAAAGGCGTAGGAGGTGACATCCGTGGCGCAAAGCGCGCCTTCGTGCATGGTGACCAGATCGGACCCGACCCGTTTTCCGATGTAGTCGGCGCCCAGCGCCCGGCCCTTGACGAACATATCCATCTCCACCCCGTGGCCGAATGCCTCATGCGCAATCAGCCCCGTGACCTCGGGGGAGGTGATGACATCATATTCTCCGGGAACCACGCGTTCCGCAGCCAGAAGATCCTTCGCGATCCGCAGCACCTCCGGAAGCTTATCCGCCATTTCATCGAACAGCTCCGGGCCGCAGCGGCCGGACAGGGAGGAGTAGGACATCTCCGTCCTTTCTCCGCCAGTCACCAGCGCGGAGAGAGAACCCTCGCTGTAGACATAGGACTGGCGCAGATCCTGATTCTCCGTCAGGAACATTTTGCAGATATGCGTGGAGGAGGCGCGGGCCTGACAGTCGATCATCCGGATCCCCATTTCCGTTCCGGACTTCATTCCGGAATCGGAAATGCCCGACAGACGCGCGACGAGACCGGACAGGTCCTCCGTTTCGGGAAGACGCCCGGTTTCCATTTCCGCGAAGATTGTCCGTTCCCCGTCAGGCAGCTTCGCCGTTTCATAGGGCTGAATTCCGGAGGCTTCCAGTATGCGGAGCTGAGAATCCAGCTCCCGGCTGATCCACCGGCAGGTTTCCTGAACCTTTTCGGGGTCAAAGCCGGTAAACGCAGCCTCGGAGTAAAGGCTGCCGCGATATACACGGACCACGGTGCCGCGCTCCGTGGTCAGCGTTTCCCGGCTGACGGATTTCGAACGCTGCGAAATGGACGCCTGGAACCCGGCGGAATCCGTTGACAGCACGGATACATAGTCATACTCTTTTCGCAGAAGCGAAATCAGCTGCTTCAAGCCCGGTGCGATGCCGGACAGATACGGTGAAAAAGGTGCGTTCATGGGTCCAGATTCCTTTCCTCAGCGTCATTCCTTTCCGGACGCGGGTTTCCCAAACCGCCCGGCGTTTTTCCCGGAATTGCTCCGGAAGGCATCGGGCGGCATTCAGATTATACGGCAAAACGAGTCCCCCCGCAATGCCCGGGATAAGCCTGTTGACATGGATGATAAAATAAGACGAGTATTTGTATCCCTCAGATCCGGCCGCCCGAAAGCCGCCGCTGCTTCCGGAGACCGGGGTGACCCGAAATCATGGAGGAAAGGCTGCAGATGGACGGGATTGAACACCGCGTCATGATCAACGGCATTGCTGTGGATGCTTTCTACGGCAGGGAGGCCGTCCGGAATATCTTCCTTCCGCTGCTGAAAAGGCTGACGGAGCTCCAGCGGGAAAAAGGAAGGCGGATTCTGGCCATGATGGCCGCTCCTCCGGGAGCCGGAAAGAGCACGCTGGCCAGCTTCCTTGAACAGCTTTCCCATGACCGCGGCGACCTGGCGGATATTCAGGCCATCGGCATGGACGGTTTTCACAGGAGGCAGGAGTATCTTGTCAGCCACTGCGCGGTACGGGACGGCCGGAGCATTCCGATGGTGAAGATCAAGGGCGCGCCTGTCACCTTTGACCTGGAGCATCTGACGGAACGGATACGGAGAGCCGCCGCGGGCGAAGCGTGCGGATGGCCGGCCTATGACAGGCTCCTCCATAATCCAAGGGAAGACGCCCTGACGGTCCGCGGAGAGGTGATTCTGATCGAGGGAAACTATCTGCTTCTGGATGAACCGGGATGGCGCGGCCTGAAGGAATACGCAGATTATACGATCTCCCTCAGCGCCGGGGAGGCATTTCTCCGGGAGAGGCTGATCGACAGGAGGACCAGGACCGGCGTCAGCCGGGAGGAGGCTGCTCGGTTCGTTGATTTCAGCGATATGCCAAATGTCCGCCTTTGCCTGCAGAAAACCTTCCCGGCAGACCTGCAGATTCGGATTGACGGGGAGGGGGATTATCATATCGCGAAAGAAGGCGGCCGCGCACGGAATGAACGGGGAAACGCAGCGGCAGGAAGCTCAGGCCCTGCCGCAAGGGACGGCCATCAGCCGAAAGGAGAGAACAGGATGGAATTAATACCCAGCTTTTCAGTTGACCATACCCGGATCGTCCCGGGTATCTTTACCAGCAGGGTGGATACGATGGGGGACCGGACGGCCACAACCTACGACGTGCGGATTACCAGGCCGAACAGGGAACCGGCGGTCGATCCCGCCGCGATGCATACGATGGAGCATCTGATTGCCACGTACCTGAGGAACGATCCGGAGTGGAAGGATCAGATCATCTACTGGGGCCCTATGGGATGCATGACCGGATGCTACCTGATCATGAAGGGAAACCGGAAGCCGCGGGAAATATACCGGCTGATTCTCAATGCCTTCAGATCCGTCGGAGACGCGGAGGAGGTTCCCGGCGCATCGCCGGAAAACTGCGGGAATTATCTGATGCACAACCTGGGAATGGCGAAATGGTATGCCGGGAGATTTGCGGATTATCTGGCGGAAAACGCAGATAACCCGAAGATCTTTGAGTATCCCGGGACGGAGAGGGCTGTGTCCGCCGACGGGAGACGCTTTTTTGATTCCTGATCCGGACAGCGCTTGGGGAGGACGGGCAAATGACCCGGGAAGCATTTGAAAAGGACGTATCGGAAAGGCTGCGGCAGCATCTGCTTCATTTCCCGGCAGCGCGCCCGGAAGACGCGGTGAAGTTTGTCTTTCAGGCCATGCTGGGAGTCGGGCACCTGCTTGCCTCCAGGGAAGGAACCGAAGAAGGCATCGCCCGCGAGATGGGACGGGTGGAGGCTGACCGGGAGGAGCCGCTGTATGAAATACTCAGCCCGGCCTGGGCCAGGCTGAACCTTCGCAGGGCTCTGGCGGAGCAGATCAGACCGGGGACGCTTGCGGGCATGATGCTGGCAGCCGGCAGAACCGACTTTACCCGGGAGGATGTTGCCGGCCTCTGTCTCCGCGTCGTGCCGGACGGAGGGGAAAGCCGGAAGGAGGCGGAGTTCGAACGGATTCATGACAGGAACTGGCTGCCGTCGCATTCCGAAGCTTATCGGGAAGCGTACAACCCAGCCTACCGCGTCATCTCCTCCGAATGGATTCCCTGCATGGAGGCCGTTCTGGCAATCGAGCGGAAGCGCAGGGACGACAGGCGCCTTCTGGTTACGCTGGACGGCCCCTGCGCATCAGGCAAGAGCACGCTGGCGCGGAGGCTGGCGAGCGTGTTCCGGGGGGAAGTCCTGCATACCGACGATTTTGTGATTCCCCATGCCCTGAAGACGCCCGGGCGCCTTGCAGTTCCCGGCGGCAACTGCGACGCGGAAAGGCTGGCCGGGGAAGCGGCGGCGCCCTTCAAGGAAGGGCGTCCGGTTCGATACCGCAGATATGACTGCATGAACGACTGCCTGCTTCCTTCGGAAACGCTTCCGGAAACCCGGGTCCTGATTCTGGAGGGCTCCTACTGCAACCTGCCCGCCATCCGGAAGTACGCCGACATCAGGCTGTTTCTGGACGCGCCGCGGGAGATCAGGGAAAGGCGGCTCGCCCGGAGGGAATCCGCCGCGTCTCTCCGGCAGTTCCATGAAAAATGGATTCCGCTCGAAGACGCCTATTTCAGCGCCTACCGCCTGCCCGATGAGGGATGCGTGGTGATCGGGCAGGGAATATGGTATAATGACCAGTAAACAGGGACAGAATAAGAAGCGGGGAGGAAACGGATGGAAGCCAGGCTGACAGAAATCCGCCGGGAAGAAGCGCTGAGATACATGGGAATCACAGCGGCGCCGAGCGCGGAGATGGCACGCGACCTGGACCGGCGCGCGGAAACGGTGGCCGCCGCGGCGCGCCCGAAGGCTGTCTGGAGACTGTTTGAGACCGAAGAGGACGGAACGCTGAAAGGGACAAACTTCCGGCCGGAAGGGGAGGATGTCCGGCGGCTGACGGGGGGAGGACCGGTGATCCTGATGGCCGCGACGCTCGGCGCGGAGGTTGAACGGCTGATCCTCCGGACGGAGGGGACCAGCATGAGCGACGCGCTGATGATGGACGCGCTGGCCAGCGCCGCGATCGAGAACGTATGCGATAACCTGTGCTGCGACCTGGCAAGGGAAATGGCGCCCAGAAGGCTGACGCCGAGGTTCAGCCCCGGGTACGGCGATTTTCCTCTGGAACAGCAGAAAAACATGTGCGACGTGCTGAATGTCGGCAGGCTGCTTGGGATTACGCTGACGCCTGGAGGCCTGATGATTCCGCAGAAGTCCGTTACCGCCCTGATCGGCCTGACGGAGACGGACGGAGAGAAGGCCGGCGGATGCGCGGCGTGCGCGATGAGGGACAGGTGCCTTTACAGGCGGGAGGACGCAGAAGATGGAAGATGAGATGATCCTGCTGGACGGAGGCATGGGAACCATGCTGCAGCGGGCAGGGCTTCCGCTGGGGGAGATTCCGGAAAAGTGGAACATCACGCATCCGGAGGAGGTGATCCGGATCCAGCGGCAATACGTGGAGGCCGGAAGCAGGGTCATTTTTGCGAATACCTTCGGCGCGAACCGGTACAAGACCGCCGGATGCGGGTATACCCCGGAGCAGCTGATCCGTGCAGGCATCCGATGCGCACGCGAAGCCGCCGGCTCCGGAGTGCGCGTCGCGCTGGATATCGGCCCGGTGGGCCAGCTGATGCAGCCGCTGGGGCCGCTGAGTTTCGCGGATGCTTACGGGATTTACCGGGAGATGGCCCAGGCGGGTGAGGCGGCCGGAGCGGACCTGATCATTTTCGAGACGCTGAGCGATCTGCAGGAGGCGCGGGCAGGACTGCTTGCGGCCAAGGAAAACACGAAGCTGCCCGTGTGGGTCACGATGACCTTTGAGGCAGGGGGAAGGACTTTCCTGGGAACGACAGTGGGCGCGATGGCGCTGACGCTGACGGGGCTTGGGGCGGATGCCCTGGGTTTCAACTGCAGCCTGGGGCCGAAGGAGCTGATGCCGCTCGTCCGGGAACTGCGGGCATGGACCCATCTTCCGCTGATCCTGAAGCCGAATGCGGGACTGCCGGATCCGGAAACGGGCACCTACCGCATGACACCGGAACAATTCGCGGAGGAGATGGCGGAGGCCGCGCAGATCGGCGTTGAAATGATGGGCGGCTGCTGCGGAACGACGCCGGATTTTATCCGCGCGCTGAAGCAGCGCGCCGCAGGCTTTGACGGAGGCATGGAGCTGATCGAAACCCGGAACGGAATCTGCTCCGCAAGGCAGGTGGCTGAGGACGGACGGCTCCGGATCATCGGCGAACGCATAAATCCGACGGGCAAGAAGAGACTTCAGCAGGCCCTGCGCGAAGGGGATATGGATTATATCGCGGCTCTGGCCGTGCAGCAGCAGGAAGCCGGGGCAGATATCCTGGACATTAACGTCGGCCTGCCGGGAATTGACGAAAAGGCGATGATGGCGCGCGTGGTCGGGGCGGTTCAGGCGGCCGTGGACCTGCCGCTGCAGATCGACTCCGGAGATCCGGAGACCATCGAAGCCGGGCTTCGCGCGGCCTGCGGGAAGGCGATGGTCAATTCGGTCAACGGCAGGGATGAGACGCTGGCGCGCATTCTTCCGATCTGCCGCAAGTACGGAGCGGCGGTGGTGGGGCTGTGCCTGGATGAAAACGGCATCCCGGAGAGCTGGCAGGGGCGCGCCGCCATTGCCCAGAAGATCATCGCCGCGGCGGAACAGCACGGCATCCCGCGGGAGGATATCTACATTGACTGCCTGAGCCTGACCGTTTCCGCCCAGCAGGCGCAGGCCCGCGAAACGCTGATGGCGCTGATGGCGGTCCGAAGGATGGGCGTCAAGACCCTGCTGGGGGTCAGCAATATTTCATTCGGCATGCCGGAGCGGGAGAACATTACCGTCAGCTTCCTGACCCAGGCGCTGGCGGCAGGGCTGGACTGCCCCATCGTGAATATCAATCAGCCGGCTATCCGTAAGGCGGTGGCCGCCTTCCAGGTGCTCAGCGGAGCGGACCCCGGCGGAGAGAAATACATCCGGCTTTGCGAGGAGATTCCGGCGGCGGCCGGGAAGCCTGCGCCTGACCCGGCCAGGCCTGCGGAGAACGGCATGGCGGCAGCCATCCTGCAGGGAATGGGGAATGAGGTTGCACGGCTGACGGAGGAAGCGCTGCGGACACGGACAGAGATGGAAATCATTGAGGAAGAGATGATTCCCGCGCTGAACCGGGTCGGCGAAGCCTACGAGCAGCAGCGCATTTTTCTTCCCCAGCTGCTGCGGGCCGCCCAGGCCGCCAGCGAAGGCTTTGAACTGCTGAAGAAACGGATGGCGGATCATCCCGGAAACGGGCTGAGCCGGGGAAAGATTCTGCTTGCGACCGTGCAGGGGGATATCCACGATATCGGCAAGAACATTGTGAAGGCTGTGCTGGAGAACTACGGGTATACCGTGATCGACCTGGGCAGGGATGTGGCGCCGGAGGCCATTGTGAAAACGACCCTTGCGGAGAACATCCGGCTGGTCGGACTCAGCGCGCTGATGACGACGACGCTGAAGAGCATGGAGCAGACCATCCGGGCTCTGCGGGATGCCGGAGCGGACTGCAGGATCATGGTGGGCGGCGCGGTGCTGACGCCGGAATACGCGAAGCAGATCGGAGCGGACTATTACGCGCGCGACGCGAAGCGGAGCGCGGATATCGCGAAGGAAGTGCTCGGGTAAAGCCGGGAGACGCAACGATTGCAGGGCCGGAGCGGAATATGGTATAATGCCGGACAACGGAAAAGCCGGGAACGGCCGGAGGGGAAGGAGACCACCGGATTGGGAAAGAGATGGGCTGCCGCGCTGATGTGCCTGATGATGGCGCTGCCTGCAGCAGGCCCGGCGGAGGATGACGCGGATTATTCCGCGGAGGAGATCGTCGAGAGCGTGCTGCTGGATGAGGACGGGGAGGAACACGCCGAGCGGTCGGATGAAACGGAGGCCGGACCGGAGGACGGGAATCCGGCCAGGAAGGATTTCATCGACCGGATTATCGCGCTCGGACAGAAGCTGTACGAGGAAGCCGACGGAAAACGGAAGCGGGCGCATTACGCTTCGGACATCTATGTCTGCAAGAACTTTACGGTTTACCTCTTCCGGAAGAACCGGGACGATTTCCGCATGGCGGAATATCCCGGGACGGAGCTGGTCATCCCGAACAATCTGCCGGCCAAAAAATGCAAGCCCTATGCCTACGGCTTCCTGTGGGAGGATATCAGCCCGGAAAAGGGAAATCCCTTCGAGGTTGCAGCTCAGTTCATCTACAACACGGATCTGAGCAGGGAAGAGAACCTGGAACTGGCGAAGGAGTTTATGCGCCAGGCCCGCCGCGGAGATTATTTCCAGATGTCCGCGGACTACGAATACGGCGTGGGCGCCCACAGCGCGATCATGCTGGGCTACGATCCCGAGAACGATGAGATCCACTGGATGGACAGCAATATGCGCGGCGGCAAGAAGAACGGGATCCGCTACGGGCTGGTACAGTTCGACGCGGTGAAGAGCGTGGAATGGTGGGCGGACGCCTTCTGCCATCGGAAGCGGGGGGCTACGCTGTACCGGCTGCGGGACGATATCGTGTACGCGGAACAGAAGTGAAAAACCCTTTCGGGACTGAATCAGCCGGAACAGATCTGAACGGGAGAAAAAACGAAGGGAAAGAGAGAAGCCTGCGATGAAGAAATGGATCTGCGGAATGCTTTGCGCTGTCATGATGGGAATCTGGACAGGCTCCTGCCTGGCCGGGGAGAATAAAGCGGTCAGTACGCTGGAAAACGGGGAGAACATCTTTGTCTTTTCGCTGATCGGCGACTGCTGCGTCGGGGACCATGCCAGATCCCTGGGAAGCAAAAGCGGGTATCTCAGCACGGTTAAGAGGGAAGGATTTGACTATCCCTTCAGCCTGGTCGCGGATATGTTCGCGGAAGACGACCTGACCGTGGCCAACTGCGAGGGAACCTTTTCCAGCCATACCAAGCCGCGCGTCGGGATCATGTTTCCCATGATCGCAACGCCCGAATACGCCGAGGTGCTGAAGCTGGGCAACGTGGATGTCTGCAACCTGGCCAACAACCACTGCATCCGGGATTTCGGAAAGAAGGGCGGAGCGGATACGGCGGAGGCCCTGACCGCCCAGCAGATCGGATACTTCTACGACGACAACCTTTACAGCGTTGAAATCAAGGGCGTGAAGGTCGGATTTGTCGGGTACACTTACCCGATGAACGAAGGAAAGCTGAAGAAGTACGTGAAGGGAATGAACAAGCTTCGGGAGGAAGGATGCACCTTCGTGGTTGCATCTGCCCACTGGGGAACGGAACCGACCCGCGGGAAGTCCACCGGCAAGGAGTATCAGCTGGATGGAAACCAGAAGTACGCGGTCAAGTTCATTGACGCGGGGTTTGACATGGTATACGGGCACGGCTCCCATACCTGCCAGATGATCCGCTGGTATAAAGGAAAAGTGATCTTTTACGGTCTGAGCAACTTCACCTTCGGCGCGGACGCTTCCCCCCGCGACGATGATACCGTGGTCGTGCAGATCTCCTACGACATCCACGAGGACGGGAGCATGACTGCCCGCGAGATGAACGCCATGCCCTTCAAGATGCACAAGGACCGGGATTACCGGCCCTATCCCGTTTCGGACGATGAAGTCAGGCAGCGGATCTGGGAAAAGCTTTACTACAACGGCTATCCGAAACACAAGGCTTCCCCCGCGCCTTCGCTGCCGGAAAGCTTTCTGACCACGGGATATGTCGATTTCCGAACCCTGAGCGCAACGGAGGAATGAAACAGTGAGTGAAAACATGGGTGAGACAGGAGAAAAGGCAAAACAGCCGGCGGACGGCGAAAGCCTGAAGCTCCAGCCTCTGCGAAAGCGCAGGCTGAAGGAACTGCCCACGTTCCGGACCGGGGGAATGCGCTGGCTTTACCGGGCGTTGTATCCCTTTTTTCACTGCAGGGTCCATATTCCCCGGGAAATGCAGGAGAGCGGGGAACCGGTCGTCTTCATCGCGAACCATTACAACGTTTTCGGACCGATCAGCTTTATGGTGTCCGTGCCGCTGGTCTCCGACATCTGGATCAACGAGGCGCTGATAGATCCCGAATCCTCCCAGAAGAGCCTGCATTCCGGGATGAAGAAGCTTCTTCCCTTCCTGAATGAGGATCAGTTGGCCCGGGTCTGTACCAAGCTCGCCAGGCTGACCGTCTATGTCCTGACGCAGGCGGGAATGATTCCGGTGGACCGGAATCAGCCGGCGAAGCTGATCTCGACCATGCGCAAGAGCATCACGGCCCTGCAGGAGGGACACAATCTGCTGATCTTCCCTGAAACGGGGCTTCCGGAGTATTCGCTTACTTCCGTGACTCCGTTTTATTCAGCGTTCGCCGTGCTCGGCAGGCTTTATTACCGGAAAACGGGCAGGACGCTCCGCTTCTGCCCCTGCTATATCGATGAGCAGCACCGCCAGATCAGGCTTGGCGAGACCGTGACCTACGATCCCGAAGCGGACCAGCAGACGGAGCCGGACCGGGTATCCGAGGAGCTGAACAGGCGCATCCGCGAGATGGCGGCGGAAAGCCGCGGCGTTGAAAAGGAGCAGAGTACGCCCGTGCGGCGGACCATTCTCTTTTTCTGCAACCTGCTCAGGCTTCTGCTGCTGATCCCTCTGCTGACCATGGTGAGCCTCCCCAATCTCCGGGCGGCTCTGATCCTTTTTCTCATCAGCGAGGGACTTCGCGTTCTGTTCAACGCGGTCGGCACCACCTACCTTTCCAGCAACCGGCCGTCCTTTCTGGTATCCCACGGGATCAGCATCCTGACCGATCTGGAAATGACGGCCTGGCTGGCCGCGGGAACACCGCACATCCGCTGGATAGTATACGCGCTGATTGCGAACGGCGCCGCGATCCTGATCAGCAACGTGGCGGCTTTTCACCGGTTCGGGCGCTGCGCCGGGGTGAATTACTTCGATTCTCTGGCCTCAAACCTGATGTTTGTGCTGATCCTGCAGCAGATTCTTCATATCAGGGTCGCGGGGGTCGTGGTGGGCGTGATCGAACTGGCCATCCTGGCCACCCTTGCATTTTCCGCCGGGTTCGCGCTCGCCTTCAACGCGCGGATCGGCCGGGAGGAAAGCGGTGAATCGGTTGCAAAGCCTGGTGCGGAATGATATAATCTGCACGATTCCAAGGAATTGAGACGAAAGGATTTGATTATTTCATGGGCCTATGGATTGCGCTGATTGTATGTATCGCGCTTTCTGCCTTTTTTTCGGCGACGGAAACCGCTTTTTCCGCCTCCAGCCGGATCAAACTGAAAACCCTGGAAGGAGACCAGAAGCCCCGCGCCCAGATGACGCTGCAGCTGCTGGAGAAATACGATTCCCTGCTGACGGCCGTGCTGGTCGGGAATAACGTGGTGAACATCGCGGGAACTTCCATTGCGACCATCCTTTTTACGCGCATGCTGAACGGTTCGGAGGACCAGGGAGCAACCCTGGCCTCCGTGGTGATGACCGTCGTCATCCTTTTCGTCGGCGAGGTTGGCCCCAAGACCCTGGCCAAGCAGCAGCCGGAGCGTTTTGCGCTGGCCGTGACGCCGGTGGTCCGCGTGCTGATGACGCTGCTGAAGCCGGCGGATTGGCTCTTTTCCATCTGGAGAAAGCTGCTGTCCCATCTGGTCAAGGCGGATCCGGAGGATCCTCAGATTGAGGACGAGCTGATGACGATCATCGAAGAGGCGCAGACGGAGGGAGACCTGGAGGCGGAGGAGAGCGAGCTGCTGCGCTCCGCCATCGAGTTCAACGACCAGGATGCCTCCGACATCATGACTCCCCGGGTCGACGTCACCGCGGTTGAGGATACGGCGGACATCGAGGATGTCGCGGAGATTTTCCGAACGACCTTCTTTTCCCGGATTCCGGTTTACCATGAGGATCTGGACCATATCATCGGGACGCTGCATGAAAAGGATTTCTACAAGATGACCCACGAAGGGTGCACGGAAATCACCCGGATCATGAAGGAGCCGGTCTTTGCGCCGGCCACGCTGCCGATATCCAGCCTGCTGAAGCAGTTCCGCGCCTCCAAGACGCATCAGATCATTCTGCTGGACGAGTTTGGAGGAACGGACGGGATCGTCACGCTGGAGGACGTGCTGGAGGAGCTGGTCGGGGAAATCTACGACGAACACGATGAAGTCAACGAGGAGATGGTTCCGCAGGAGGACGAGTCCTGGCTGATCAACGGCAGCATGCAGCTGCAGGAGATGCTGGAGCGCTTTGGCATCGAGAACGGAGGCTATGACGCGGACACCGTCGGCGGATGGATCGGCGAGATGATCCGGCGCGTTCCGGAGAACGGGGATATTTTTGAGACCGGGGGATACCGTTTCGAAGTAACGGAGATGGACGGATTCCGGGTGACCAAGATCCGGGCGGAAAAGGTCCCGGAGGAAAAGAAGGATTCCGCGGAGGAACCCGGGGAAGCCCCGGAAGGCGAAGAGTAACGGCGGACGGCGCAGGGAGGCGGCAGACATGAGCAGAATCGTCATGGGATACTGGGACTGTCCCGTATGCGGGAACAAGGGAATCGCCGGGAATGTGATGAACTGTCCCTCCTGCGGAAGGGCCAGGGGTGACGTGCAGTTCTACATGAAGGACGGCGCGCAGGATTCCACGCGGGAAGAAAACGAACGCGGGGATATTGAATATCTGAGCGAAGAGCAGGCGAAGGAGATCGGAAAGAATCCGGACTGGTACTGCTCCTTCTGCAATTCCCTGAACCGGGATAACGCCGCATTCTGCACCAACTGCGGAGCGACCAGGGAGGCCTCCGAGAGCAATTACTTCGACCAGCTGAAGAAGCGGAAGGAAGCGGAAGCCGCGGAGAAGGCGGCCCAGCCTCAGGTCCGGCCTCCGAAGACGAAGAGCCGCGCGCCGGTTTTCCTGATTGCGGCCCTGGTCCTGCTGGCTATTTTCGGAATTCGCTATCTGAGCGGAAACAATACGGCCAGCGGCATGAAGGTGACGGGCATCCAGTGGAGCCGGACCATTCCCATCGAGCAGAATATCGAGTATACGGAGAGCGACTGGTCCGTCCCGGCGGGCGGGACTCTCGTCAGCCAAAAGACGGAGCTGCACCATTACGAGCAGGTGCTTGACCATTACGAAGATGTGGAGGTCCGGAAGAGCAGGCGCGTACTGGATCACTACGAAACCTATTATACCTACCAGGATCTCGGAAACGGCGCCTTTGAGGAAGTTCCGCACGAACGGCCGGTCTACGAGACGGAATACTATACGGAAACGGAATCAAGGCCGGTCTATGTCCCCGTGCCGAGATACCAGACCAAGTACACCTACACCATCCGGCGGTGGACCCCCACCCGGGAAGTGACGGCTTCCGGCGGGACCCATGAGACCTACTGGCCGGAAACGCAGCTGGCGTCCGATGAGCGGGAAGGACAGAACCGCCGGGAGAGCTATACATTTACGGTTGCGGATGAGCAGGGGAAAGCACAGGTCTGGCAGCTGGCGGAGTCAGACTGGATGGCTGTCAATCCGGATGATTCGCTGACCATCTCCACGCCGAGAACGGGCGGGGATTCCTGGATCGTGGACGGACAGGGAAACAGAATCGCGCAGATCAGGCGCAGGTAAGGAGCGGCGCATGGGCGAAGAGATCACGCCTTCGGGAGAGACGCTGGAGAAGGAAATGGAGAAGGCGTACAGGCTGTATCAGGAAAACATCCGGAGAACGGGGGACCTGATTTACAGGCTGACAAAGGGCGCGAAGGACGGAACGCCTGAAAAGGAACTGATCAGGATCGCGGAGGAAGCGGCGAAAAGATGCTGCTTCTCGCCGGAGGAGACCGGGCGCGGGGGAGACGGAAATGGCCAGGGTACTGCTGTTTAATTTCACGCAGGAGGAGCGCCGGAAAAAGGTTCGGGCCGCCCTGTTCCGGGCGGGCATTCCCGGACGGGATATTCCTCCGGAAAAGCAGGGGCGCACCCTCGGGGAGCTGCTCACAGAGGAGGACGGAGCCGGCCAGGCTGAGGAGGCGGCAGAGCCTTTCCGGGAAGAGCTGATCGTCATGCATGAGCTGACGCGGAATCAGTTCCACGGATTTCTGGACGGCCTGAAGCGCGCGGGGCTGGCCGTGCCGCTGAAGGCTGTCACCACGGAGACCAACCGGACCTGGACCGCGAAACGCCTCTTTACGGAGCTTTCCGCGGAGCGGGAAGCTGTGGCGGGAGGAAACAGAATTCACGGACGGAAGGAATGAGCGGGCGTCCGCCTTGAAGAGGCGGCGCCTTTTTTGAGACGGAAGGAGATTCTGAAGGGATGAGCAAGATCACCCTGCCCGTGGCGGACTGGCTGGACCTGCGGAAACCGGGGAGCGGTATCCGCGGCATTTTTTATGCGCCGCCGACGATTGAGACTGCCAGGCTCAGGCTGCGGAGACTGCGCATGAAGGACGACCGGGATCTGTACGCCTGGACCAGCGACCCGGAGGTCGCGCGCTACGTCCTGTGGGATGCCCACCGCAGCCTGGCAGACACGCGAACCTACATCAGGTACATCCGGGGACTGTACCGCCGTGGACTTCCCGGATCCTGGGGAATCGAACAGAAGGAAACCGGAAGAGTGATCGGGACGATCGGGATTATGGCCTGGTCACCGGATAACCGAAGCATCGAGATCGGCTATTCCCTGGGAAGGGCATGGTGGGGGCGGGGATATGCCGCGGAAGCCCTGCAGAGCCTGATGGATCTGATGTTCCGCGAAGGAAAGGTGAACCGGATAGAGGCCCAGTGCGACGTCCGCAATCCCGCCAGCGCCCGCGTCATGGAGAAATGCGGCATGCGCCGGGAGGGAATCCTGCGGGAACGGGTCTTTAACAAGGGCGAGGCGGTGAACGTGGTACTGTATGCCGCGCTGGCAGAGGACCGTAAAATGACGGGAGATGCCGAACGGACTGAAAAGGATTGACAATACGGAACGGATGCCGGATACTGGAGCGGAGGTGCACATCAGGACTGCGAAACTATAAGGGGGAAGCCATTGTGCTGAACAGAAAGGGCGAGGTCGTCCATAACCAGGCGGGCTCCGTCACGCCTGAAGCGCTGGAAGCGCTGTACGATATGGCTGCGCAATAACGGAGACGGTCATCAGTCCGCCTCCCATAGTTCCGAAAGCCCGTGCCGTTTGGTCCAAAACCAGGTTGCGGACGGGCGGCAAATATGATATAATTTTCGGCAGTATAAATCCATTATCACAATATGGAGGGGTTTCATCATGAAATTCGGCCACTTTGACGACAAAGCCCGGGAGTATGTCATCGAGACGCCCCGGACCCCTTATCCCTGGATCAATTACCTGGGATGCGAGAAGTTCTTCGGAATCATCAGCAACACCGCGGGCGGATACTGCTTTTACAGGGACGCGAGGCTGAGGCGCATCACCCGGTACCGCTATAACAATATGCCGGTTGACAACGGCGGAAGGTATTTCTACATCAAGGATGGGGATACGGTCTGGAATCCGGGATGGAAGCCCGTGAAGACCGAGCTCGATGAATACAGCTGCCGCCACGGCATGGGATACACCGTCATCACCGGCCGGAAGAACGGGCTGCGGGCCAGCCAGCTGTCCTTCGTACCGCTGGGATTTGACGCGGAGGTGCATCAGATCACCCTGAAGAACGAGGGCGAGACCGCGAAGGATATCATTCTGACGAGCTTTATCGAGTTCTGCCTCTGGAACGCCCAGGACGATATGCTGAATTTCCAGCGGAACTTCTCCACCGGCGAGGTTGAGGTGGAGGACGGGGTGATCTATCATAAGACAGAGTACAGGGAGCGCAGGAACCACTACGCGTTTTATGCCGTAAATACGCCCATCGACGGGTTTGACACGGATATGGAGACGTTCCTGGGCCTGTACAACGGATTTGAGAACCCGCAGGCCGTGATGACCGGAAAAATGGGGAATTCCATTGCGTCCGGATGGCAGCCCATGGCCGCGCACCAGATCAGGGTGCATCTTGAGAAGGGCGAGGAAAAGAAGTTCAACTTCGTGCTGGGTTATGTGGAGCTGCCCAACGATCAGAAATGGGAAGCACCCGGGATCATCAACAAGAAGCCGGCGAAGGCCCTGCTGAAGGAGCTGACCACGGACGCCCAGATCGCGGACAGGTTCCAGCAGCTGCGGAAGCACTGGGACAATCTCCTGAGCGCCTATACGCTGAAGACGGACAACGAGAAGCTGGGGCGGATGGTGAACATCTGGAATCCTTACCAGTGCATGGTCACCTTCAACATGAGCCGGAGCACCTCCATGTTCGAGAGCGGCATCGGCCGCGGCATGGGATTCCGGGATTCGAGCCAGGACCTGCTGGGATTCGTGCATCAGATTCCCGAGCGCGCGCGGGAGCGCATCCTGGACATCGCCGCGACCCAGTTCCGGGACGGCGGATGCTATCACCAGTACCAGCCGCTGACCAAGAAGGGAAACAACGACATCGGCGGCGGGTTCGGGGACGATCCGCTGTGGCTGATTGCCGGAACCGCTGCGTACATCAAGGAGACGGGGGACTTCGGCATTCTGGACGCCCCGACTCCCTACGACTGCAATCCCGATGACTGCGGGACGCTGCTGGAGCACCTGGAGGTCAGCCTCGAGCACGTGGTGAACAACCGCGGGCCTCACGGACTGCCGCTGATCGGCCGCGCGGACTGGAACGACTGCCTGAACCTGAACTGCTACAGCGATACGCCGGACGAGAGCTTCCAGACCTTCTCCAATCCCAACGCGCCGGATGACCGCGTGGCGGAGAGCGTGCTGATCGCCGGTATGTTTGTCTCCATCAGTCCCGAGCTGGTCGCCATCGAGAAGCGCCTGGGCCGGATGGATAAGGCGGAGCAGTACCAGAAGGAAATCGACGCCATGACGGCCGCCATCGAAAAGGACGGCTGGGACGGAGAGTGGTTTATCCGCGCCTACGACGCGATGGGCCGCAAGGTCGGTTCAAAGGAATGCGAGGACGGCAAGATCTACATCGAGAGCCAGGGATACTGCGTCATGGCGGGCGTCGGGCTGAAGGACGGGAAGGCGGAGCAGGCGCTGGAAAGCGTTCATAAGTATCTGGAAACCGAGCACGGCATCGTGCTGCTCCAGCCGGCCTACAAGGAATATCACCTGGAGCTGGGCGAGGTCAGCTCCTATCCCGGCGGCTATAAGGAGAACGCGGGCATCTTCTGCCACAACAACCCGTGGATCATTGCGGCGGAGACCGTGGTGGGCCACGGCGACCGCGCCTTTGACCTGTACAGCCGGATCGCGCCGGCCTGGCGGGAGGAGATCTCCGACCTGCACAAGATGGAGCCCTACGTATACAGCCAGATGATCGCCGGCAAGGACGCCCCGCATTTCGGACAGGCCAAGAACTCCTGGCTGACGGGAACGGCCGCGTGGAACTTCTACGTGATCAGCAACTATATTCTGGGCATCAAGCCCGACTGGGACGGCCTGAAGATTGATCCCTGCATTCCGCACGGATGGGACGGGTATTCCGTGAGCCGCCGGTTCCGCGGAGCGGTCTACGAGATCGAAATCCGGAACCCGGAGCATGTATGCCGCGGGGTGAAGAAGGTGACCGTGGACGGTCAGGAAATCGAGGGCAGCGTAATTCCCGCGATGGGCGAGGGAACGCACCGGGTTGAGGTCGTCCTCGGATAAAATCAGGACAAAAAGGGCGCCGGCTGTGATGCCGGCGCCCCTTTTATATCCGATTTAAACGGAGGATTCATCCTCCTGCCCTTTTTCCTTCCCGGAGCTTTCGCCCCGGCGCCTGACCCAGAAGACGCCCTCCAGAGCGAGGCCGAGGAAAAAGAGAATATTGCCGGTGACAGAAAGCCAGGAGCCCGCGTCCGAATGAATATTCAGGCCGACGATGCTCAGAACCAGGCCGGCGATCCAGAAGCCCGCCGCGAGGACGGGAAGCAGCTTCCCACGCATGACCAGACCTCCTGAGGAAAGGAATCAGCCCCGGTAACCCTTCGGATTCCGCGTCTGGAAGCGATAGGTATCCCGGCACATGTCCTCAATCGTCTTTTCCGCCGTCCAGCCGAGGAGCTCCCTGGCGCGGGTCGGATCCGCATAATTGACCGCGATATCTCCCGGCCGGCGGGGCGCGATAACGCAGGGAATCCGGACGCCGTTGACGCGCTCGAAGGTGTGAACCAGCTCCAGGACGGAGCAGCCCGAACCAGTGCCGAGGTTAATGATTTCGCACCCCGTACGCCCCGCGGCATACCCGCAGGCAAGGACATGCCCTTTCGCAAGGTCCACCACGTGAATATAGTCCCTTACGCCGGTTCCGTCCTTCGTGGGATAATCATTTCCGAAGACGTTCAGATGGTCCAGCTCGCCGACGGCGACCTTCGCGATGTAGGGCATCAGGTTATTGGGCAGCCCGGAGGGATCCTCGCCGATGAGGCCGGATTCATGGGCGCCGATGGGATTGAAATAGCGCAGAAGGACGACGCTCCAGGAGGGATCCGCGTTGACCTGCCCCTCGAGAATCTTCTCGATCATGAACTTCGTCCAGCCGTAGGGATTCGTGCAGCCCAGGGAGGGCATATCCTCCCGGTAGGGCACGACGGGCTGGTTGCCGTAGACGGTGGCGGAGGAGGAAAAAACGATCCGCCGCACGCCATGCTCCTGCATGACCTCCATCAGGGTGAGCGTGGAATCCAGATTATTGCGGTAATAGCGAAGCGGCTGGGCCACGCTTTCACCCACCGCCTTGAGGCCGGCAAAGTGAATGACGGCATCAAAGGCGTTTTCGTCAAAGATTCGGGAAAGCGCTTCCTTATTCCGGACATCTGCTTCATAGCAGGGAATCGCATGCCCCACAATCCGCTCCACGCGGCGAACCGCTTCGGAACAGGAATTCACATAATTATCCACGATAACGGGCTCGTGACCGGCCTGGCAGAGTTCCACGCAGGTATGGGAGCCGATGAAACCGGCACCGCCGGTCAGCAGAATTTTCATGGAAACACGCTCCTTTCCGGTTGCACGGCAAAAAGACAGCGAATGTTTACAGCGCCGGAGGATAGACGCCCCGGTCGTGAAGCTTTTTCAGCTCGCCGGCCACATAGGCCTTGTCCTCTTTGTAGGTGATGCCGAACCAGACGGCGTCCGTCGAGAGAACCTCCACCTTCAGCCCCTGCTCCCGCATGAGGGAATCAACCAGGGAAGGAAGGACAAACTCCCGCTTCAGAGGATCGCCCTCCCCGGAAGCGAGGAAAGCGGACAGATACTGCTCCGCCTGATCGAAGAAGGAAGGAGCGAAGCCCCAGAAATTCATGGAAACCAGCGCGTTGGGATCCAGAATGACTCCAGCGGGATCGTCGTTGATATCCCGGATCGTTCCGTCCGGGAAAGGCAGGATCTTGTAGGTTTCCGTGACCTTGGCCAGATGGCCTTCCTCATCCCGGGAACAGACGCCGCGTGTGACATGACCGTTGTCGGAAACCGTATTCTTCAGATAATAGGCCACCATGGCCGCCCGGTCCGAAGTCCCCTGCAGGCGGTGCAGGCAGGAAGCCATGGCCGCAAAAGCATCCCGGCCGTAGTAATCATCCGCGTTGATGACGGCGAAAGGCTCATGGATCACGCTGCGGGCACAGGTGACCGCATGCACGGTACCATAGGGTTTGGTCCGGTCCGCCGGAGCCTGAAAGCCGCCGGGGAGGGAATCATACTCCTGATAGGCATATTCCACGTGCACCTTCTTCGAAATCTTGTCGCCGATCATTTCCCGGAACAGGGAATCCATGCTCCTGCGGATGACGAAAACGACCTTGTCAAAGCCGGCCGCAACAGCATCGTGGATGGAATATTCCATGAGGATTTCCCCGTTCGGGCCAATCCGGTCGATTTGCTTGTTTCCGCCGTACCGGGATCCCAGGCCCGCCGCCATGATCAAAAGGGTCGTATTCATCAGTTAACCGTCCTCCTTCTTCTTTTGAGGTTTTCTATTTCGTCAGGAGCGGGGCTGGCCGCCTCGAACCCCTGAGTCGAATCACGCTTGAAAACAACCGTAACCGTCCGCATGAGCAGCTTGATATCCAGCCAGACGGAAAAGCTCTCGATGTACATCAGATCCAGCATGAGCTTATCCTCCGGGGTCGTATTGTACCTTCCCTCAATCTGGGCGTACCCCGTAATTCCGGCTTTCATCTTTTCCCGGTAGGCAAAATCCGGGAACGCTTCCTTATAGCGGTCGATGTTCGCGAGCATTTCCGGCCGCGGGCCGACCAGGCTCATTTCCCCCTTCAGGACGTTCAGAAACTGGGGAATCTCATCCATGCGGAAGCGGCGCAGCACGCGCCCGACACGGGTGATGCGGGGGTCGTTGATGGCGGTGGAAGTCTGGGCGCCGTGCAGGGAGGATTCCACTTTCATGGTGCGGAATTTCCAGATGGTAAACTCCCAGCCGCGGATCGTCAGCCGCTTCTGGCGGAAGAAGACAGGACCCCGGTCCTCCGCCTTGATCGCCAGCGCGATGGCCGCCATGAGCGGAGAGAGCAGAATCAGGGAGAAGAGGGAAATGAAAATGTCCCCCAGCCGCTTGACGGCGCGCTGGAAGAAAGACATCTTGAAGAATTCCATTTCCAGGAAAGGCGCGTCATCCACGATGGCCGGACGTGAATTGCAGAGAATCGTCTCCTGCAGCTGCGCCTTGCACATAATGTCCTTGCGCAGGTCGTAGCACTGCTTCAGCAGCACGGCCTTGTCCGTCTGCGGAATCTGGCCCAGGAATATGACCTCCGCGCGGCGGATTTTCTCCCTGATTTCCGGATCGTCATACATCGCACAGTCCTCCACCGTCCACTGCAGGCGGTAGCGGCCGATCTTGGCCCGGAGAGGCGCTTCCTGATCCGCGTCCCCGATGATCAGAAGGACCGAGCGGGGCGGGTGAAAATGAAAGTACAGATCATTCCCGATGCGGACAAAGAAAATGATAATGCCGATCTGAAGCAGCAGCGCGAGAAGCAGGTACAGAAAATCCAGGCCGAACAGGATCAGGTGATCGTTGTAATTGTCGTTGACGTTCATGATCTCCATCTGGAGATAGGCGACCAGATCCGTGACGACCGTACCGGTGACCAGGGAAGAAATGACCGGCTTGGATTTCTTGCGGCCTACGTCAAAGCCGCCGTAAACCGCGTGCATGGCCGCAATCAGCACCAGGAAGGTGAGCAGCGTCGTGGCAAAGGTACGGTTCAGACGGCGCAGATAGATATTCGGGATGGAAAGGCAGGCAAAAAAAACGGCGGCAAGCAAGCCATAGAGCAGCACCGTCATCGCTCCGATCGCCAGGTCGGACTTGGCCTGATGAAAGGAACGTGTCTTGATTGCCACGGGAATACGCCTCCTCGCCGGATTCAAGTCCAGATACCAAGTCATTTTATCATACGGACCTGCCTCCTGTAAAGGGCAAAAAGGGACCCTTCCTCTTAAGCAAAGGGCAAAAAAAGGTTTACAACCGCGGGCGGAGATGCTAAACTACTAAGCTGAGCTGTCAGGCTCAGATGTATTGACGTACGATTTTTCGGGTCATTCCCGTTGCGACGGCGCGGGACGCGCCGCAGAAAGGACGCAGAATCCATGATTTTCGGAAGGTCCAACCAGCAGCAGGCCCAGAACCCGCAGTCAGGGACCGGTTACAGCGCCGGCGCTGCGGGCTCTGCGCCGGGAGGAAACCAGCCCTCCGCATGGACCGGAGCCGGATACCCGACGATGCCTTCCGGTACGGGTTATGCAGGCTATACCCCCGGAGCGGGCCAGTCCGGAACCGGCACGGGATACGGAGCCGGACAGGGTTATGCACAGGCCCAGCCCGGCTATGCGCAGACCCCGCAGGGCTATGCGCAGGCACAGCCAGGCTATGCCCAGACGCCCCAGGGCTATGCGCAGGTGCCCCAGGGTTATGCCCAAACGCCGCAGGGTTATGCCCAGGCCGCGCAGGGATACGCGCAGGCACAGCCTGGATACGCCCAGAATCCGCAGGGGTACGCCCAGAATCCGCAGGGGTACGCCCAGAATCCGCAGGGGTACGCCCAGGCTCCGCAGGGGTACGCACAGAGACCGGGCTACGCGCAGATGCCCCAGGGATTCGGCCAGACCGGGCAGGGATATGCCCAGACGCCTCAGGGATACGGGCCGGGGCAGAATTACGGCCAGACTCCCCAGGGAGGTTACGCATACCCGCAGATGGGCGGCGCTCCGGGATACGGAAGCCAGCCCGGATACGCCCAGGGAGGATATGCCTATCCCCAGATGGGCAGGAATCAGGCAGATCAGCGGGAATTCGGCGGACAGATTCCGCTTAACGGCGGAGGGTATGTGCCTCCGGCGGTGCCGGTGAAAAAGGCGCCCTTTGTTTTTCAGAGCTGGATGCTGATCGCGCTCGGCGCGGCGCTGGCCGTGCTTTTCGGCGCAGGGCTGTACATGCAGAGCGCGCAGCAGAACGCCGCGCTTCTGTGGGTTTTCCTGCCGCTGGCCATCGGATCCGCCGCATTCTTCTGGATCCGCCCCCTGGTCAGCGGAAACCGCCGGCTCTGCTATACGATCATCTTCGGGATCCTGAGCGCGGTGGCGCTGTTCAGCGCGTTACGGACACAGACCCCTGCGGGAGACCGCACGAATCCGCCGGCGGCTGGGACTCAGACCACGGCGGCTCCGGTTCCGGGTTCCGCGCTGGTCATCGATCCGCAGACCGGCAATGCCATCAGCGCGGCGAATCAGCCGGCGGAAACGGCCACGCCGACGCCGGCGGCGGACGACAGCGCCACGACGGACCGGCTGGAAAGCTTCTTCCGTTACTGGGGCGCGAACCGGCAGGATGAAATGCTGTCCCTGTGCTCTCCTACCTGGCAGAGCGGGGTGGACAATGCGAAGACCAGCCTGTTCGGACTGCTGGCGAACCGGACGCCTATCGACTATACGGTGGAAAAGGTTTCCGGAACGATTGAGGATACATCCAGGACGGTAACGGTGACCACCACGATGGACCGAAACAACGGGAAGGACCCCGTCAAGTACCGGCTGGGCGTGCTGATGGTTCGGGAAGGGGATCAGTGGTATGTGGATCCCCAGAGCCTGAAGACCTACGATGAGGTGGATACGCCGGATCCGGCCCTGGCGGCCACCGCGACGCCATCCCCGGAACCGCAGGTGCTTCCGAGCACCATGCTGTACTACAACCCGGACGGCGGAACCAAGTATCACCTGGATCAGAACTGCAAGAGCACCCACGCGAAGTATCTGCCCATGAAGGGGCACTTCACCTACGCGGATATCAACGATTCGAAATACGCGAACCTCAGCCCGTGCAACGTATGCGCGGCGCCGCTGCGGCCATGACGCAGCTGGAGGGGCTGGCGCTTCGCATGAATCCTCAGCCGGAGGGCCCCGTTCTCATCGGACTGAGTGGCGGCGCGGATTCCGTTGCGCTGACGCGCCTGATGCTGCTGGGCCGGGACCGCGGGCAGGTCAGGCCGGAGGCGGTGCACGTGAATCACGGGCTGAGAGGCGAGGAATCAGACCGGGACGAGCAGTTCGTGCGGAATATCTGCCGGGAATGGGAGATTCCCCTTCACGTCGAACGCGCGGAGCTTTCGGGACGGACCGACGAAAACACGGCGCGGGAAGCGCGGTACCTCGCTTTCCGGAAAGCGATGGCTGACAGCGGTATTTTTACGCTGGCGCTGGCCCATCAGCGGGAGGACCAGGCGGAGACCTTCCTGATGCATCTGATGCGCGGGGCGGGTCCGGAAGGACTGGGCGGCATGAAGCCGGCGGAGGATCGGGACGGCTATCGCCTGATCAGGCCGCTGCTCGATATTTCCGGCGCGGAACTTCGGAACGCCCTGCGGGAGGACGGTACCCCGTGGAGGGAGGACGGCAGCAACCGGGACGGACGCTATTTCAGGAACCGGATCCGAAACGAGCTGCTTCCCCGGATGGAGGAAATGATGCCCGGATCCGCGGGACGGATCGCCCGGACGGCGGAGCTGATCCGCCGGGATAACGAGGCCCTGGAGATGGCGGCGGAGAAAATCGAGGAAGCCGCACAGGAGTCCCCAGGAATGAAAATTCTGCCTCTGGCCGGGGCTCCGGAAGCCGTCAGAAGCCGCGTGCTGCGGCAGTGGTGGCGCCGGGAGGGGCCGGAGAGGGAAGAGCGGCAGCTGAGCTTTGAGCAGACGCGCCGCCTGGAAAGCCTGCTGGATGCTCCCCGCGGTACGATTATCAACCTGCCCGGCGGATGGCGGGCGAGGCGGGAGAAGGATCATCTCCGGCTGATGGATCCAACCGACAGAACCAGAAACAATCGCCCGCGGGGCGGAAAGAGGAACGAGCATGATTGATGTGAACGGTACGGTTTATCAGGATCTGACCAAGATTCTCGTGACACGCGAGGAGATCGCCGCGAAGGTGGCGGAGCTGGGGCGGATCATCACCGAACAGTATCAGGGAAAGAAACCGGTTCTGATCTGTATTCTGAAGGGCGCCGCCGTCTTTTTCGCTGATCTGGCCAGGGCGATCGATCTGCCGGTTACGATGGAATTCATGGCGATTTCCAGCTACGGCAGCGCGACGAAGACCACCGGCCAGGTGAAGGTGGTCAAGGACCTGGACCAGGACATTCTGGACAAGGATGTCATCATTGTGGAAGACATCGTGGATTCGGGCGTGACGCTTAATTATCTGAAGGGGATGCTCGAACACAGGGGCGCTGCATCCATCCGGATCGTGACGCTGCTGGATAAGCCTGCCCGCAGGAGGGTCAGGGATCTGAAGGTGGATTACAGCTGTTTCAATATCCCGGATGAATTTGTCGTAGGCTACGGGCTGGACTATGACCAGATGTACCGCAACCTGCCGGATATCGGTGTGCTTTCCCCCAAGGTGTATGAACGGAACGAATAATCTGAGGTTCTGATGCCGGAGGAGCCTCCGGAGAAAGCCGCCGGAGGTGCGGAGGGTACCAAATACAGAGGAGGACCAGGAACTTGAAGAAATCCAGAGGAATCGCCGGATATGTGGCGCTGCTGGGCACACTGCTGGTTATCGCCATTCTGCTGAACGGCGGGCTGAACCAGACGGTGTCCAGAAGAATTGAATATCCTCAGCTGCTGAAGATGATTGAGAACGGCGAAGTCGGCCGGGTCGCGATTCGGAACAACTCGCTGGTGGGTGTCAAAAAGCTGACAACCGTCTCCGACCTGGCTTTTCCGGAGACGGATTACGATTTTGAGACCACAATCGGAGCTGATTTCCTGGAGACTGTGCGCACCATGGAGGCGGGAAAGAGGCACGTGGATCCGGAGCTGATCTCCGTGAACGACCTGAGCTTTGACATCGAATACAGGCCGCCGGTCCAGGTGCCGTGGTGGTACGAGTTCCTTCCATACCTGATCATGCTGGTGCTGATGGCGGCCTTCTGGATGTTCATGCTGCGGTCGCAGGGCGGAGGCAGCCGGGGCGTGATGAACTTCTCCCGGAGCCGCGCGCGGCTGTCCGATCAGAGCAAGAACAAGGTGACCTTTGCGGACGTGGCCGGTGCGGAGGAGGAGAAGGAAGAGCTGCAGGAAATGGTGGACTTCCTGAAAAATCCCCGGGGCTATACAGAGATGGGCGCGCGCATTCCCAAGGGCGTGCTGCTGGTCGGACCTCCCGGAACAGGGAAAACGCTGCTGGCCAAAGCGGTTGCCGGAGAGGCGGGGGTTCCCTTCTTCTCCATCAGCGGCAGCGACTTTGTGGAGATGTTCGTCGGCGTCGGCGCCAGCCGGGTGAGGGATCTTTTTGAACAGGCGAAGAAGGTTGCGCCGGCCATCGTGTTCATCGATGAGATCGATGCCGTCGGACGGCACCGCGGAGCCGGGCTCGGCGGGGGGCATGACGAACGCGAGCAGACGCTGAACCAGCTGCTTGTCGAGATGGACGGATTTGCCGTGAACGAGGGGATTATCGTCATGGCCGCGACGAACCGCCGCGACATTCTGGACCCGGCGCTGATGCGCCCGGGCCGCTTTGACCGCCAGGTGACCGTGAATTATCCGGATCAGGACGGACGGGTTGCCATCCTGAAGGTCCACAGCAGGGGAAAGCCCCTGGCTGCGGACGTGGATCTGAACAATATCGCGAAGCGCATGCCCTATGCCACCGGCGCGGATCTGGAAAATGTCATGAACGAGGCCGCCATCCTGGCGACCCGGGCCAGGCAGAAGCAGATCAGCCAGCAGCTGCTGGTGGATGCCATCGCGCGGGTGCAGATGGGACCGGAAAAGAAGAGCCACCGCGTAAACGAGAAGGACCGGCGGATGGTCGCCTACCACGAGGGCGGGCATGCCATCGTCGGACACGTGCTTCCCGGATGCGACGATGTACATCTGATCACCATCGTACCGCGCGGCATGGCGGCCGGGCATACCCTGGCGCTGCCGGCGGAGGAGCATGACAACCTGAGCCGGGGACAGCTGACGGATCAGCTGGCGATGATGCTGGGCGGGCATGCCGCGGAGGAGGTTTTCCTCGGGGAGATTTATACCGGATCCTCCAGCGACCTGAAGCGAGCGACGGAGATCTGCCGGAAGATGGTGACGCAGTTCGGCATGAGTGATGAAATCGGCACCATCTACCTGGGCAGCGACCAGGAGGTCTTCGTGGGCATGGAATTCGGCCAGACCCGCGAATACAGCGAAGAGGTCGCCGCAAAGATCGACCGGGTTGTTTCGGAGATGCTGCAGAAGGCTTATGAGCGCGCCCTGCGAATCCTGGAGGAAAACCGGGATAAGATGGAGATGCTGGTGAAGGCGCTGCTCGCGCAGGAAACGCTGAACCGGGGGGAATTCACCGCGCTGATGGATCAGGGAATCATGCCGGACGGGTCGGACGCCGATAAACCCCGCAGTGTTCGCGAAATACTTGCCCAGGCTGGCGCCGGGGAAGACGGGAATCCTTCCCGGACCGAGAGCAAAGCGGGTGCCGGTGAAACGGATGAAGGCGAAAAGAATCAGCCGGATGCGGAGACTGCCTCAGGGGAATACCGCCCCGCGCCCGAAGAGGACCACACGGAATATCTGAACGACTGACATCCGGGGACGCGGATCAGCAAAAGAGAAAGGAGGGAAGCCTATGGCGGAAGGGACGGCGAGAAAGCGCCGGGCGGTGAAATACGCGGCTCCGCCGGAACGCGTCAGCACCGCCGCGGAGCAGATGCAGGGGCAGGCATACGGGCAGCCGCGATATGCTTCATTCCCTCCGGACAGCCAAGGCTCCCAGGGGAGGCCGGTAAACGGCATGACGCCGCAGGAGCAAGCATTTTATGAACAGCAGTACTATGAGCAGCAGGCGATGCAGCAGGAATACGCCCGACAGCAGTACGCCTGGCAGCAGGAGCAGATAAGGCTTCAGCAGGAAGCCGCGCAGAAGAGCCAGCGGCGGGAACGCGAACGGGTTTCTTCCGAGACGGCAAGCCACGGGGCTTTCCGGGGATATACCCAGGAAATCCCGGTACAGGGCGGTCCCGGGCCGGGCCAGGCAGAACCGCCCCGCGGCGGGTCCGGCGCCCTGCGGACGATCCTGATCATTGCGGCGGTTCTTCTGATCGGCGCCGCCGCGGGGATCGGGATTCCCAAATACCTTGAGATCCAGAAGATTCAGGAAACCGTTGCCGCGTATGACGGACTGTTTGCGGAAGGCGTCTACGTGGACGGGATCCACCTGGGGGGCATGAGCCCGGAACAGGGGCTGAATTCCGTGCAGAGCCAGATCCAGCAGCGGAAGGATGCCTGGACCGTCACGCTGACCTACCAGGGGACGCAGATGGCCCAGATCAACGCGGGAATGCTGGGAATGAGCGTGGATATCGGACAGGTGCTGAACGAGGCGTGGGCCCAGGGACATACCGGGGATGTGAATGAACGGTACGCGGCGATGCAGGCGCTGAAGGAGACCCCGTACCAGGCTTATACGGCCGTGCCGAGCGGAGATACCTCCGTCATCGACAACGTCCTGACCCAGGTCAAGAACCAGATTGATATGCCGGCCATGAACGCGCGGCTGCTGGAATTTAATCCGGAGCAGTCGTACCCCTTCTCCTTCCAGACGGATCAGAAGGGGAGAAGGCTGGATACGGAAAAGATCCGGGAGAACCTGTATCACATGGTGGCCACGCTGACCAGCGGAACCGTGGAGCTCCAGCCGGAGATCATCGAGCCGGATATCCTTTTGACGGACCTGCAGCGGCATTATATGCTTCGGTCCTCGGTCTACACCCCGATCTCGACATCCTCCGAGGAGAACCGGAACAACAATATCCGGCACGCCTTTGAGTTCATCAACGGGTATGTGCTCGCTCCGGGAGCCCAGTTCAGCTTCAACGGCGTGGTGGGCGAACGGACGGAATCCAACGGATTCTTCCCGGCGATCGAGTATGCCTACGGCGAGCATGTCATGGGAATCGGCGGCGGGGTCTGCCAGGCCAGCACCACCGTGTATCAGGCGGCAGTCTGCGCGGGACTGCAGATCGTGAAGCGGGAACCGCATTCCGATTCGGTCAATTACACGGAATACGGGAAGGACGCCACGGTGTACTGGGTCGGAAAACGGAAGATCGACCTGGTTTTCAAGAACAACACGGAGAATCCGATCTATATGGTCGCCGCCGTGCAGAAGGATCCCAGCAACCGCCGCAGGCTGATTGCCAAGGTCATGATCTACGGCGACGATATGGGAGACGAACGGTACGAAATCGAATGCAAGACCGTACGGGAGCTGGATCCGCCGGAAAAGCCGAGCTACATCAAGGATAAGGAGGGAACCTACGTCACCTACACGGATCAGCAGAAATCCGTATCCAAGGCCAAGCCCGGGTACGTGGTGGAGAGCTACCGGGTGCGCTACTCCGGAAACACGGAGATCGACCGGACCATGCTCTACACGGATACCTACGAGCCGAAGCCGGAAAGGATCTATGTAGGCGTGAAACGGAGGGACGAGTAGGAACCTTCAGTTAAGCGGAAAATGAGGAAAAAAAGGCCCGCGTCCGAAACGGACGCGGGTTTCTCAGTCCCGAAAGGATGATCAGGCTTTTCCGTCGCAGCCCAGGACGTCCACGATCTTGTGGGCAACCATTTCCTTGACAGCCTGGCGGGCAGGCTTGAGGTACTGCCGGGGATCAAAATGATCCGGATGCTCGGCAAAGTACTTCCGGATGCTGGCGGTCATGGCCAGACGGATGTCGGAGTCAATGTTGATCTTGCAGACTGCCATCGAGGCCGCCTTGCGCAGCTGCTCCTCAGGAATGCCGATGGCGCCGGGCATGTTGCCGCCGTACTTGTTGATCTCGGCGACAAATTCCTGCGGAACGGAAGAGGAGCCGTGCAGCACGATCGGGAAACCGGGCAGGCGGCGGGAGCACTCCTCCAGCACGTCAAACCGAAGCTGGGGCTTGGTGCCGGGCTTGAACTTGTACGCGCCGTGGCTGGTGCCGATGGCGATGGCCAGGGAATCGCATCCGGTGCGGGTGGCGAAATCCTCCACCTCTTCGGGATGGGTGTACATGGCCTTGTCGGAATCAACGGAAACCTCGTCCTCCACGCCGGCCAGCGTGCCCAGCTCGGCTTCGACGACGACGCCGTGGTCATGGGCATATTCCACAACCCGGCGGGTCAGGGCAATGTTCTCCTCATAGGGCTTGGAGCTGGCGTCGATCATGACGGAAGTGAAGCCGCCGTCAATGCAGTCCTTGCAGAGCTCGAAGGTATCCCCATGGTCCAGGTGCAGCGCGATGGGCAGATCCGGGAAATTCTCGGACGCGGCCTGAACGAGGTGAACCAGATACCTGTGGTTCGCGTAGGCGCGGGCCCCCTTGGAAACCTGCAGAATGACGGGAGCCTTCAGCTCGCCGGCGGCTTCGGTGATTCCCTGGACGATTTCCATGTTGTTGACATTGAAGGCGCCAACAGCGTAACCACCGGCATAGGCTTTTTTGAACATTTCAGTTGTGGTGACAATGGGCATCGGAAAGGACCTCCTTTTCAAAGATAGCTGAATTATACCACAGAAGCGGCGGGGTGAAAAGCCTTTTTGAGAAATCTCCGCTTATATCGGAGAAGGGCATCCGGGTTCCGGGCAGCAGCGGAAACTGCGGGACCGGGCACACGGGGAATCCTTCGCGCGGCCGGGACGGCGCGGACGCAGGCGGGAAAGGGATGGATTTTCAGCGGGAGAGATGATATAATTCCCAGGGATACCGAATACGTGCAGACCCGCACGGGAAAGCGGAATGAAAAAATGAAGATTCACGGGATAAGATGGCTTTTCGCGGCGTCGATCCTGATCTTTGCGATGGGCGTCGGAAGCGCTTCGGCGCGGGAGACGCATACCCTGCTGCTCCGGTGCGGCGCGGGGGGAGTGGTCGGCGTCAGAAACGGGGAAGCCTTCGAGACGGCGCTGGGCCTGCCGGAGGATTTTCCGGACACCGACGGGCACCGGTGGACGCTGGCCGGGCTGACCGGGCTGGAAGGATTTCAGCTGGAAGCGGCATTTCTCAGAATGCGCATCACGGAGACAGGGGGACAGAAACTGAAATACGCTGCAGCCGCCGGGCCGGATGAAAGCCAGGAGACATTTGACGGAATCCGCGGGGACAGGATCTGCGAATTCACCGGGACGGCCGGAGCCTGGCTGAGCAGCCTCCCGGGGGAGGAGCCGCGCCTGAAGGCGGCGCACAGGAAAAGAAACGGATGGATCCGGATCGAAGAAGGATCCGTCCGGCTGCAGCTGACCTTTTCAACGGAGGAGGAGGGACTGAGGTTCCCGCTGGACCGGGTTCAGGAGGAAACGCTGCTGGACTGCTCCTTGTGCTTTCTGGAGGAGGCTAATCCGGTGCTGCGGAGATACCGGGAGGAGACAGGAACGCTGATGACCAGCAGGTTCCCGCTGGGTGTGCCGTACTACTTCGGCGGCGTCAACGAGGAGAAGATCCTCCACCGCTATTTTCCCAGGCAGGTGACGGGCTATTACCGCGCGGACCGTATGTATCTCTGCGGGCTGGACTGCGCAGGCTTCATCAACCTCGCGCTGCGGAACAGCGGCCTGGAACCCATCGTGATTTCGGAGGTCCTGAAGGAAAAGCAGGACGCTGAGCTTCTGAACCGCCGGAATCCCAGGTACTGGTCAACCTTCCTGCTTCCGGGGGATCTGGTGGCGATGAAGCATGGTAAATTCAAGCATGTGATGATCTTCCTGGGCACGCTGCGCAGCTTCGGCTGGACGGAGGAAACCGCGGGCGAGGCCGCACCGGTGCTGGATATGCCGCTCGTCATCCACTGCGGGGAGAATCCATTCTGCTACCTGCGCTATCAGGCCTATATTGAGGAGCAGGGCTTCGAGAACACCTATCCCCCCGACGGCGGCGTGACCGTGTCCGTGGTGACGCCGGGCACGAAGGATGCGCCCCGGCACGGGGATTCGGCGTGGGGCGACGCGTTTTCCTGGTACCTGCTGGAGGGACAGCCGCTGCTGGTTTTTTCGCTTGAAAACTGCACGGACCTGACCTGGCACCTGCCCCGCTGAGGAGCGCGGCCGCTGCGCGCGCGGGGGATATACTTCGTCCGCAATCACGCGGGGAACCTCCGCCAGACAGCCGCGGCGCGCGGGGGACAAACCGGGAAGAATATGCTATACTGAAGGGGCAGACTGCTGAGGAGGGACCAGCCCGAATGCTGTTCGATTTTGAAGACCGGTACGCACTGTTCGATATGACGCCGGTGGACAATCAGTTTATCCAGGAATTCCTGCCCGCCGCCCGGGGCGACGATGTGAGGGTCTATCTTTACGGCCTGATGCGCTGCTATCATCCCGAGACGGACATGAGCCTGGAACAGATGAGCCATGATCTGAACCTGACGGAGGAGGAGATCGCCCGCGCCTACAGATACTGGGAGCGGAAGGGGCTTGTCCGCCGGGTCAGCGACAGCCCCGCGGCCTATCAGTATATCAGCCTGAGAAGGCGGATGATGAACGGGAACGAGACGCAGCTTGATCCGGCCTATGAAGCCTTCGCGGACAGCCTGTACGGCGTGTTCGACCACGGCAGGCGCCTGCATGGAAGCGAAATCCGAACCTGCTACGAATGGGTGGAGGATCTGAAACTGCCGCCTGAAGCGGTCATCATGCTGCTGAAGCATATGGAGCGGATCAAGGGAAAGGATTTTTCCATCCGGAGCGCCGGACAGACGGCCCTGCAGATGGCCCAGGAAAACATCACCACGGTCGCGGATGCCGAGGCTTTCCTGTCACGGGATGAGACGGCGTATCAGGGAACCCGGGCAGTGCTGAAACGGCTGGGAAAGCGGAACCTCCCGTCCGAGGATCAGCTGGCCATGTACCGGAAATGGACCCGGGAATGGGGGTTCACGCCGGAGGCGATTCAGGAAGCCTGCGCGGAGACGGCGAAGGGCGACCCGAGCATGGGATTTCTGGACGGCATCCTGAGAAATATCCGAAGCAGGACCGCCCCGGGCGGACAGATTGAAGCCGCGGGCGTCGTACAGGCCAGAGAGGAGAGCGGCGGGCTGAAAAAGGTGCTCCACGCGCTGGGCGGAGGTACGGTGAACGGGGAGAGCCTGGCCTGGTATCAGCGGATGCGGAACGAATACGATGAGACGATGATCCTGCTGGCGGCACGGGAATGCGGAAGGTCGCGCGGCAGCCTGGAAGACGCGGAGAAAATGCTGGATTCCTGGCGGAAAAAGGGAATCGGAACCCCCGGGGAGGCGGAGAGCTACATCCGGCGCTTCCGCGAGCAGGGCGGGCTCCTGCAGGAGCTCCGGAAGATGTGGGGGCTTACTTCCCTGACGGGGAGCAGGAACCGGGCGATGCTGACCGCATGGGAGGAGGAGCTGGGCTTCACCCCCGAGCAGATCCTGGCCGCGGCGGAGGCCGCGAACGGTACCGAGCGCCCCATGTACTACCTCGATACCGTCCTGCGCATCTATGCGCAGAAGGGAATCCGAACCAGGGAAGCGATGGAGCAGGAGCGGCGGACCAGGAGAGACAGGGAGGGCGCAAGACCTGCCGGATCGGTGAATGCCCAGCGATATGAACAGAGGAAATACGAAGGCGCGGAGGAAAGCCTCGAGGAGGTTATGAACCGCCTGGGAGGAGGGAAGAAGCCCGATGCGTGAGGAGCTGCTCAGGGAAGTGTTCCTGGATCTGCAGGAGCAGCAGCGCCGGAACGAGGAGACGGAGAGGTTCCGGAAGCGGGACATTCGGGCGCGGTACCCGGAAATTGCCGCAATGCTGGAAGAGCGGGAGGGGCTGATCCGCGAATCCGTGCAGGGCATTCTGGCGGGCAGGACTGTTCCCGGGGAGCTGGAAACCCGCATGGACGCGGTTTCCGGGAAGATCCGCAGGGCCCTGAAGGAGAAGGGACTGCCGGAGGATTACCTCGCTCCGGTCTATGAATGCCCCCTGTGCCGGGATACCGGCTATACAGGAGACCGGATCCGGGAAAAATGCGCCTGCGTCATCCGGCGCTATCAGGAAAAACTGAGGCAGGCCATGGGCATCCCGGAGAACGGCAGGGAGACATTTGAACAGTTTGATGAAACGGTTTTTTCCCCGGAACCGATGGAGGATTCGCGCTACTCCCAGCGGGAGCTGATGAACCGGGTCCGCGAAGCCTGCGAGGCGTGGACGGACGCCTGGCCGGATCAGCCGAAGCGGGACATGCTCCTCTCCGGAAAATCCGGACTGGGCAAGACGTTTCTGCTCCACGCCATGGCCGGCCGGCTGATCGGACGCGGCGTTTCCGTGCTGCTGATTTCCTCCTACAGCTTTCTGGAGACCGCGCGGAAAAGCTATTTTGAGCATGACGGCGGGATGGAGGAACTGATCAGCGTTCCGGTCCTGATGCTGGACGACCTGGGCAGCGAGCCGCTGATCCAGAATGTGACCATCGAACAGCTGTTCAATCTGGTCAGCGAGCGCCAGCGGAGGAACCTGGCGACCGTGATCAGCACCAACCTGAACCAGGAGGAGCTGAGGAGCCGCTATACGGAGCGGATTGCTTCCCGGCTCACGGATACGCGGAACTGCCTGTACCTCCCCCTCCGGGGCCGGGACATCCGCAACGGAAGGGGATGAGGGAGACGAATATACAGATCTACTGCGGAAAGAAGAACTTTGATACCCAGAAGGCGGAAAGGTATTTCAAGGAGCGGCGGATTCCCGTACAGATCATGGATATCAAAAAGCATCCTCCCGGCGAAAGGGAGATCCGGCTCATGCTGCAGCGGATCGGTATGGAGAGGCTGCTGGACCGGGAGGACCGGAAAGTCAGGGAACATCCTGCCTGCTACTATCAGCAGGAGAGCCTGCTGATTCCGGCCATCCAGGAGGCCCCCTGGCTTCTGCGGCTTCCGATCGTCCGGAACGGAAACCGGATGACCTTGGGATATCAACCGGAGGCCTGGGATGAATGGGTCAGGGAAGACGCGGGGATATAAAGAAGATGATTTTCCCTGAAACGGCAGGAAGCGCCCCGGGAAGGACCCGCGGCACGGCAGCCGCCCCGAAAAGGTTGCAGGGAAAGGAAAAGTCTGCTATATTAAGACTGCGGAAGCTCATTGCTCAACAGTCCGGCGGCAGGCGCGGGACAGACATTTTTACAAAATATACAGGGAAGGAGGGGAAAGAATGACGTCCATGCTTGATCAGATCATTTTTTCTTCTCCTCTGAATCAGCTGCCTGAAAAGCTCCGGTTTACTCCGTACGATGAGCTGATGGTTTTCCATCTGGAGGACGGGACCTACGAGTCCCGCTACCATACGGACGGTAAGTTTTTCGCGCCTGTGCTGAACAATTCCTATCAGCGGCTTGTGGAATACGTCTCCGTGCATCTGGTTCATCCGGATGACCAGCGGCTGCACAGGGAGCTGATGGACGGAAGCACGATGACGGAGCGGATGAAAGCGGCGTCTCCGGCGGGCGTCCTGACGGCGGATATCCGTTACCTTGCGCTGGACGGAGCCTGGCACCTGATGAGGCATCTGATGATCAGCGGCGCGGCGTGCGGGATGGAAGCGCAGGATATCCTGCTGTACCTGTACGACGTGAAGGATATTGAAAACCGGGAAGGCCGGAAGAAAACGGACGAGAAGGTCTCCCAGGAACGCATCCGCGGGCTGATGCCGGATATGATGCACGAGAACAGCTTCCTCTCCCTGTGCGACGAGCTTCTGAGCCGCTCGCAGGGCCCCTGGTGCATGATCGCGGTGGATGTGAAGCACTACAGGCTGTTCAAGGAGCTGAACGGGCAGGAAAAGGCGGACAGGCTTCTGATCCGGTTCGGAGAAATCCTGCATGAGGAAGCCGCCGAAGTGAAGGGCTATTCCTGCTACCGCGGGCAGGATGACTACGGGCTTTGCATTCCCTTCGACCGGGAAAGGATCGAAAGGCTTTTCACCTGCCTCCGGCAGGAGATTGAAAGCCTCTCCGGTACGCGCGGCTTCTATCCCATTCTGGGAATCTGCATCGTGGACGACTCCGGCCTTGGCGCCGTGGAACTGTTCAATCGGGCTGCTCTCGCGGCGGAAGAGATCAAGGATGACCTTCAGCGCCATATCCGGGTATACGATCCGGAGATCCATGAGCGGCATGTTGAGGAATTCAAGATGCTCGCCGATTTCAACAGCGCCATGGAACGCGGGGAGATCCAGTTCTACCTTCAGCCTCAGGTGAACGTCATCACCGAGAGAATTGTAGGCGCGGAATCCCTGGCCAGGTGGGAACGGCCGGACGGGACGACCGTGCCCCCGATGGCCTTTGTTCCCGTCCTGGAAAAATACGGCGTCGTGACGAACCTGGATATCAGGATCTGGGAACAGGTGTGCAGCTGGCTCAAATCGCTGAAAGACCGCGGCATCAGACCTGTTCCCGTTTCAGTGAACGTGAGCCGGGTGGACCTTTTCTCCATGAACGTTCCCGAGATCCTCTCGGGGCTGACCGCGGAATACGGGCTTTCCACGGGCATGCTGAAGGTCGAGATTACGGAATCAGCCTACGTGGATGACTCCCGGACCGTCCGGGACATGATCACAGATCTGAGGAAACGCGGCTTTCAGGTTCTGATGGATGATTTCGGAAGCGGCTATTCTTCCCTGAACATGCTGCGGAATATCTCCCTGGACGCCATCAAGCTGGACGCCCAGTTTCTCCGCTTCTCCATCGGCGAGGAGCGCAGGGGCGTCAATATCCTCGAGTCAGTGATCAGCATGACCAAATCCCTGGCGACCCCCGTTATCGTCGAAGGCGTGGAAACCAGGGAGCTGGTCCGCTTCCTCAAGGATATGGGATGCCGGTATATTCAGGGGTTCTATTACTACCAGCCGATGCCGAAGGAAAGCTTCGAGACAATCCTTCAGAATCCGCAGAAGGTGGATTATCAGGGGATCGTGCTGCAGCGGAACCAGCAGATCCATACCCGGGAATTCCTGGATGAGGAAATTTATTCCGACGCGATGCTGAACAATATCCTGGGCCCCGTGGCCTTCTACAGCCTGAACGGGGAGGACGTGGACATCGAGCGGTTCAACCAGCAGTTTGTGGAGCTGGTAGGGCTGAAGACGGAAGTGCTGGAAGAAAGAAGATACCATATTCAGCAGTTCTTCCATCCGGAGGACCGGCCGAAATTCTTTGACATGCTGCGGGAGGCGGAGCAGGACCGGATCAACGGAGCAGGAACAATGATCAGGATCTATAAGCCGAACGGCTCCATTTTCTGGATGCAGCTCCATGTCTACTACCTGCATGAACAGAACGGCCGCCGGATTTTTTACGGAAGCTGCAGGGACATGACGGAGCTGCAGTATATCAGCGTGGACCTGCCCGGAGGCTACTACCGCGCGCGGGTCACGGAAGGCTATGAACTGCTTTATGTCAGCCAGACCATGCTGAAAATGCTCGGATACACCCGCGAGGACATTCGGAACCGATACGACAATCAGCTGGCCCGGATGATTCATCCGGAGGATCTGCCTCGCGTACGGCTTGAATCGCAGGAAATCGCGGAAGGAAAACGGGACCGGCTGAGCCCGTACCGGATCCGCTGCAGGGACGGGAGCTACCGCTATGTGATGGACCAGAGCCGGATCACGGATCAGTACGGGGAGCTTTGCTGGCAGTCCGTGATTGTGGACATTACGGAGGTCATGACCCTGCGGAACAGGATGAAGCTGCTGCAGCAGTATTCCACGGACTGCATTCTTTTCCTGCGGAGCGTGAAGAGCCTGGAGAACACGGAGGTGGGCTGCTACGGGCTTGATGAAGCGCTGGGCATCGGCCGGGATGCGTTCGTCGAAGGACTTAAAACCGGCGCGGTTTCCGTGACGGACCGGATGGGACGATCGATTCAGCAGGCGATGGAGACGGAAGAAAATATCAGCGCCTGCAACGGCCTGTATACCGTCCGCCCGGGGAACGGCCGGAGCGTGAAATGCCATGTACGCTTCAGCCGGATCGATGAACAGGAACAGGGCATGCAGTGCATCATTACCTTTTCTGCCGCCACATCCGAATGAACAGGGAAAACCCGGGGACGGCACCTTTTCGGAGAGAGGGGAGAAAAGCAGATGAAAAGACGCGGTGCGATCCTGATCCTGACAGGGCTTGCTGCCTATTTTACGCTGCTTGCGCTGCTCGTGGCCGCGGAGCGGGGAGAAGCCCAGACGGGCATCCGGAGCTTCGGCGACGCGATCTGGTACTCGCTCGTCACCCTGACGACCGTCGGATACGGGGACCTTGTTCCACAATCCCCCGCAGGGCGGATTGTCGGAACGGTCTTTGTTCTGACGAGCTTCGGCGTTCTGGCCGCTTTTTTCAACGCTGCATTCACTTTTCTGCGCAGCCGTACGGTTCCGGCGATCCGCCTGTCCGCTCTGCGCCGGAACAAGTGCTATCTCTTTTCAGAACTGAATGAATCCTCCGAGACGCTGGCCAGGGACCTGATCCGCTCGGATCCCGCGGCATGCGCCGTATTCTGCCGGACATCGGAAGACAGAAAACCGGCGGGCGCCCCCTTTCGTCCCCGGCGCACCTTCTGCTTTTCGGAAGATATATCGGATATTCTTTCCCGGACAGGCGGGCAGGGCGGAAAAATCTGCTTTCTGACGGGGAAGAACGCTTCGGATAATCTGGCAGAAGCCAGGAAGCTTCAGAAGACGCGGGCGGAAATCTGTTGCATCGGAACGGAAACGGACGAGCTTCCGGATGTCCGCTTCTTCCGCGCGGCTTCCTGCACGGCGCGGGCCTACTGGCAGAAATGGCCGATCCGGCCGGAGGAGAGGACCGTGCTGATCGCGGGGGACGGGGAACTGGCCCGCGAGCTTCTCAGCGAGGCGCTGCTGATCAACTGCAGGGTTCCTTTTCAAAGCGCATCCTACCACGTGTTCGGCAGCTGGGACGCGTACCGCCGTCTTCATCCCGAACTGCTCAGGGCTTTCGGCAGGGAATCCGCGGGAGACCGGCTGGTTTTTCATGCCGGGGCGTGGAACGAAAGCCCGGAGCTTCCGTCGCTGGCGGACCGGGTAATCTTCTGCGGGGAATCGGAGGAGAAAAACCGGGAGGTGGCGGAAAGCCTGATCCGGTATTATCCCTTCCGCGGAAGGGCGTTCGCGGCGGCGCAGGACGCGGCGGCGCCCGTAACCGCCTTCGGAAAGCCGGCGGAAGTGTTTACCGGGAGCAGCGTGCTGCGCGGCGGCCTGGACCGGAGAGCCCGGATGCTTCACACCCTTTACTGCCGGGAGACGGGCGGCGGACCGCGATGGGAGGAGCTTTCCCCTTTTCTGAAAGCATCCAACCGGGCTTCCGCAGATCACCTGATGACCAAGGTCAGGCTGCTCCTGCCTGAAAGGGATGTAAGGGAACTGACGCCCGAAATTCTGAAGGAAGCCGCGGAAAGATGGGAAAAGGCGGAAGACCGGGAGGCATTCCGCAGGAACGAGCATGAGCGCTGGATGCGCTTTCACCTGATGTACAACTGGCGGCGGGGATCGGAAAGAAGCAGCGCGGAAAGGACGCATCCCTGCCTGGCGCCGTATGAGGAACTGTCCCCGGAGGACCGGGAAAAGGACGATAACGCCTGGATCCAGATCGGGATGCTGAAGGAAGAAGGAGCGCGGGAATGATGATTTCCTCCATCGCGATGATATTGACGCTGGCTGCGCTTTTTGCGGCGGCTATCCTGAACCTGGCCGTGGACAGCGCATTCCGCCGCCAGCTGAACCGGTACGCGCTGATAGCGGCGATGGTGATCGGATCGGTTTTTTACGGACATGGATACGCCTGGTGCTACGGCTTTAATCCGGCTTCCCTGATCCGGGCGATGATGGCCCTGTGCCGGATGTTTGCAGGCATCAACGACCTGGGTTCGGTTCAGGCCGCTCCGCTCTTTCAGTACCCGGCCGCGATGGCGTTCTTCTGGCTGGGCCATTTCCTGGGGTTCTATGTGATGGCCAGCGCCGCCATCGCGACCCTGGGGGAGAAGCTCCTTCGATCCATCCGGGTGACGCTGCTGCGCAGGGGCACGCTGCTGCTGATTTACGGGGTCAACTCCCACTCCGTGGCTTACGGCCGGCGCATGGCCAGGGAGAAGCGCCGCTCCGTGGTATTTGTGGACCAGGAATACAACACATCCCTTGAAAGCGCCGTCCACTCCTTCGGCGCCGTGATTGAAAAGGGACCGGATGCCCTGGCGGGCAGCGCCCGTTTTCTCAGGCAGCTCAGCATCAGGCCGGGAAAACGGAAAATAGAGCTTGCAGCGCTGCATGAGGACAGCCGGAAAAACCTGGAATATGCCGGGGCGCTGCTGGCGTCCCTGACCGAAACCGGCGTCCGTCCCGAACAGACGAGCCTGCTCGCAAGGGGAAACGGGGATGAAGCCGCCCTGCTGCAGGCGATGGGCGAAGAGGGCTACGGCAGCGTATACGCTTTTGACGATTATGAACTGACGGCCAGGCTGATGCTCCGGGAGCATCCGCCCTGCAGCCTGATCCGATTTGACGCGCACGGGCAGGCCCTGGACGATTTTCACGCGGTGATCCTCGGCTTCGGCCGCCTGGGCAGGGCCGTTCTTTCCCAGCTGGTCCTGAACGGGCAGTTCTGCGGCAGCAGGTTCCGGGTGGACATCTTTGATCCCGGCGCCCAGAACGGCTTTCTGCATGAGCATCCCATGATGGCCGCCTACGATATCCGGTTCCACGGGATCGACGGCGCCGCAGACGCATTCTATTCCTTTCTGGAGGAGAACAGCGGCCGGATCAGCATGATTGTGCTGTGCACGGGCAGCGATGAAAAGAACCATGAGATGGCGGAGGACCTGTCGGCCTGGCTGCCCTGGAAGAAGAAAATGCCGCTGATCATGCATGCCAGCAGGGAGGGCTTTTACTGGCTGGATCAAAACCGCCATGAGATCAGGAACGCCCACTTTCTTGACAGCGAAGGCATGGATCCGGAAGAGATCGACGCCATGGCCATTCAGGTTCATTATACCTACTGCAGGGAAAGGGGAACGGAGCTCAGCGCGATTCAGGAATGGCGGAAATGCGATTACTTCAGCCGGCAGAGCTCCCGCGCCTGCGCGGATTTTTATCCCGCGGTGATGAGGGCGGCGGGAAAGACGGCGGAGGAAGTGCTTGCGGGAGAATGGCCGCCGGAAGGAGAAACGCTCGAAAACCTGGCCGTTACGGAGCACCTTCGCTGGTGCGCGTTCCACTACGTGTCCGGATACGCGCCGATGCCTCCGGAGGTATGGAACCGGCGGGCGGAGGCATACAGACAGGGAGCCGGGCCAGGCTTCCGGATCGGGAAGGATCCGCAGGAGCGCCTGCAGGCCTGCCTCATCCCCTGGGAGGAGCTGGACAAGCTGTCGCGGAAGGAGAATGAGGTCACCGGCGGACATGTGGATTACAAGCAGATGGACCGGAACAATGTGCTGATGCTTTCAGATGTTCTGGCGGCACAGAAGCGCCTGGCGGAGGGAAAAACCGATGGGTGAGGAATATGCCTTTGACGCGTTTATCAGCTACAGCCACCGGGACCTGGCATGGGGCCGGTGGATTCAGAGAAAGCTGGAGGGGTATTCCATTCCCCGGAGCGCTGCCCGCGAAAGACAGGAGAGCGGGAAGCTCAGGATCTTTCGGGATCAGACCGATCTGGCCGGGGCTGAGCTGCAGGCTTCGCTGAACCGGGAGCTGGACAGATCCCGGTACCTGATCGTGATCTGTTCCCCGGCCAGCGCGGCTTCAAAATGGGTGAATGCGGAAATACAGTATTTTATGTCCCTGGGACGCGCGAACCGGATTATTCCCTTCATCGTTTCCGGAGAACCCTTCAGCGAAAACACCGGACTGGAATGCTTTCCGCCGGCCCTGAAGGAGAAGGAAGGGGACGAGCTGCTGGGCGTCAATGTTCAGGAAATTGGGAAGAACAAGGCTTTCCTGAAGGTCGCGTCCATCCTGCTGGACATCCGCTTCAACCGGCTGGTGGACCGGGCCAGGAAACGGAGGCTGACGATCGGCCTGTCCGCCGGAGCGGCGGCGCTGGCGGTGGTGAGCGTGGTGACGGCGCTGGCGGTCAGCAATTATATGGCGGAAGAAAAAAACAGAGAGCTTACTTATAAAAACTACGGAACGGCGGTTGTCTCCATGTTCAGAAATGCCGGACCCGGATATGCCGATCTGGAAAAAACAGTGAAACCGGAGCATGTCAGCATTCTTCTGGCTTCCGCCGAAGAGGGCAACGATGAGGCGATGCTTCTGGCGGGCGACTGCTACGACGAAGGATGGGGTGTCGAACAGGATTTTGAAAAAGCGTTTTACTGGTATCTGAAAAGCGCTGAGGCAGGAAATGTGGAATGTATGCTTGCGGCTGCGGAATGTTACTACACCGGAAAAGGCACCGAGCTCAACCGGGAGGAAGCGGTTTCCTGGTATCTGAAAGCGGCGGAGAGAGGCAGCGCTTTGGCCATGGCCTATATCGGAGAATGCTATACGGACGGATTCGGCGTGGAGAAGGATCCGGCGAAGGCTTTTGAATGGTATCTGAAAGCCGCAAACGCAGGAGATGTGTTCGGTACTCTTCGCACCGCGCTGTGCTATCGCGACGGAATAGGCGTGGAAGCGGACCTTCGGAAGGCATTTCACTGGAACCGGGTGCTGGCCGATAAAGGGGTTGCCATCGGTATGTTTAATGTAGCACTGATGTATCAGAATGCGATGGGCACGGAGGAAAACCCTCAGGAAGCTTATAAATGGTACAGAAAAGTTGCGGAAACAGGAGACCCGGACGGAATGCGGCAGCTGGCCTGGTGCATTGAAAACGGATATGGAGTCGGCAATCTGGCGCTGGAGTGGTACCAGAGGGCTGCAGAGGCGGGAAGCAAAAGGGCAGCGGAGGATGTTGAAAGAATCCTGGCAGAACAGAAAGGCGGGGCGCAGTAATGCGCCCCGGTTTCCTGTTGCGCTTTAAAAAACTCCTGTCAGTCTCCGAAGGAGATGCCGATGTTGCGGGCGGTGGAGATCATGGGATCATCCATGGGAACCGGCTTCGCGATGCCGGCGATGTCCTTCAGCGCGTTGTGGGTGATCGTGTTGCCCTTCAGGGCGACCGTGACGCCGTAGATATCGTCCCGGATCAGCTCCGCCGCGTGCACGCCGAATTCGGTGGAAAGCACGCGGTCATAAGCGCTGGGCGTTCCGCCGCGCTGGATGTGCCCGGGGACGACGCTGCGGGCTTCCACCCCGACCAGCTCCTGAAGCTGCGCGGCCACATAGGCGCTGGAGGAGAAATGCTCCGCGGCGCGTTTGCTTTCCCGCTCCTTCTTCTTCATCTTGGATTCCTCCAGCTCCATGGCGCCCTCGGCCACGGCGAGGATGGTGAAGCCTTTGTTGTTGTCTGCGCGCCGCCTGACGATCTCGACCACCTTGTCCATGGTGTAGGGAATTTCCGGGATCAGGATCACATCCGCGCCGCCGGCAACGCCGGAGTACAGCGTCAGCCAGCCGGCCTTGTTGCCCATGATTTCGACCACGATGCAGCGGCCGTGGCTGGCGGCGGTTGTGTGAAGGCGGTCAATGCATTCCGTCGCGATATCAATCGCCGTATGGAAACCGAAGGTGAAATCCGTACCGTAGATATCGTTGTCAATGGTTTTGGGAAGGCCGATGATATTCAGCCCTTCCTGGCTGAGCAGATTGGCAGTTTTGTGGGTCCCGTTGCCGCCCAGGGTGATCAGGCAGTCCAGCTTCAGGTTCTTGTAGGTCTTCTTCATGGCCGCAACTTTGTCCACATTGTCTTCTTCGATTTTCTGCATATTGCGGTAGGGGGTCCGGCTGGTTCCCAGAATGGTGCCGCCCAGGGTCAGGATACCGGAGAACTGGCTGCGGCTCATCAGCGAGAAGTCCCCCTCAATCAGCCCGCGGTAGCCGTCATGAATCCCGATGATTTCCGCGTCGAACATTTCATATGCAGCGCGGACCGCGCCGCGAATGGCCGCGTTCAGACCCGGACAGTCGCCGCCGCTGGTCAGGATACCGATCCTTTTCTTCGCCTTGATCATGTGAAAAAGCCCTCCTTATTTTGGTGTGAGATCGAGCCGGTTAACTGTTACCGAAAGTATAGCATGAATGGAGAGAACGTGACAATCTTTTTTTCGAAAACCCATTATAACCGTGGGTTGGAGGGTATTTTTGCCAATCTGGATGAAAATAAGGAGCAAAACAGGAAAACGCGGAAAACAAAGATAAAAAAGCGATGCAAACGGTAGTATAAATCTATTGCAAATAGTTAGCCGAATCTAATAGAACAACGGATAAAACCTGTTAAAATCTTGGCAGAAATGCTTTTCTTTTCTTTTTTTTTATGGTAACATTACATGAGGAGCAAATGGGCTTCTGTTTTACATGTGCCTTATTTTCAACAAGGGGGTTAGACTTCATGCCTGACAACAAGGAAAAGTATGCAAAACTGCAGGAATCGATTGCCAAGCACAAGGGAGAGCGCGGCGCGGTCATGCCTGTTCTGCAGGAAGCGATGAACATCTTCGGGTACGTCCCGCAGGATGTTCAGGAGATGATCGCTGACGGGCTTGGGACGACGCTGAGCGAAGTCTACGGCGTATCCACTTTCTACAGCCAGTTCTCGCTGGAGCCCAAGGGCGAGCATGTGATCGGGGTTTGCCTCGGCACGGCCTGCTACGTCAAGGGAAGCCAGAAAGTGCTGGACCGGATCTCGGAGGAGCTGAAGATCGAAGTCGGCCGGACCACCAAGGACGGCAAGTTCACCCTGAATGCTACCCGCTGCCTCGGCGCCTGCGGCCTGGCCCCCGTCATGATGATCGGAGACGAGGTCTACGGAAGGCTGACGCCGGATGAGGTGCCCGGTATCCTGGCGAAGTACTGAGACCCGGAGGAAGGGACTATGCGGGATTTGAGCCTCCATCTGCTGGACCTGGCGCAGAACAGCATCACCGCGGGCGCGAGCCTCGTCACCATCCGCATCACCATCGATGAGCGCGGATGGCTGGAGATGGTGCTGAAGGATGACGGAAAGGGAATGAGCCCCGAGCTGCTGGCCCGGGTGACCAGCCCCTTTGCCACCACCCGCACGACGCGCAAGGTCGGCCTCGGGATTCCGATGATGATGGAGAACGCGGAAAAGGCGGGCGGATCGCTCACGCTGCAGAGCAAAGTCGGGGAAGGGACGGAGATGACCGTGACGATGGACACGGGAAACATCGACTGCCTGCCCCTGGGCGATCTGAGCGGCACGCTGCTGAGCCTGATCCTGACGAACCCGCTGAAACCGGAATTCCTGTTTGAAGGAAAAACGCCGAAGGGAGCATGTTCCTTTGACACCCGTGAAGTCCGGAACGCGCTGGGGAACGATATTCCGCTGAACGAACCGGAGGTTGCCGCCTGGCTGCAGGAGGCGCTGAACGAAGAAATCAATCCGATTTTTGGAGGTGTGTAATACCATGAAATCACTGGCTGATCTGCAGGCGATCCGCGCCAAAACCCTGGAAAACATCAACATGCGCAAGGAAGACGACAAAGCCGCCCGCGTGGTGGTCGGCATGGCCACCTGTGGGATTGCCGCCGGAGCGCGTCCCGTGATGCTGAAGTTCCTGGAAGAGATCAAGGACCGGGATCTGCAGCATGTGACCGTGAGCCAGACCGGATGCATCGGTATGTGCCGGCTGGAGCCCATGGTGGATGTGATCCTGCCCGGGCAGGAGAAAGTGACCTACGTGAAAGTGAAGCCGGACATGGTGGACCGTATCGTGAGCGAGCATCTGGTGGGTGGCACCCCGGTGGCTGAGTACACGATCGGCGCCGCGGAACAATAAGAAGAAAAAGAAACCAGAGGAGGAGTACCCATGGATCTTTATCGCGCACATGTGCTGGTCTGCGGCGGCACCGGCTGCACGTCTTCCGGTTCCGCGAAGCTGATTGAACGCTTCGAGGAGCAGATCGCGGCCAACGGCCTGGACAAGGAAGTCAAGGTTGTTCGTACCGGCTGTTTCGGACTCTGCGAGGCCGGCCCGGTGGTTATCATCTACCCCGAAGGCACCTTCTACAGCCGCGTCAAGGTGGAGGACGTGGACGAGATCGTTACCGAGCACCTGCTGAAGGGCCGCAAGGTTCAGCATCTTGTCTATGTAGACCACAAGACCCACGAGAGCTCCGTTCAGAAGAGCCTGGCGGAGATCGGCTTCTACAAGAAGCAGGAACGGATCGCGCTGCGGAACTGCGGCGTCATCGATCCGGAGAATATCGACGAGTACATCGCTTTCGACGGCTATCAGGCGCTGGGCAAGGCCCTGACCGAGATGACGCCGGAGCAGGTGATTGACGAGGTGCTGAAGAGCGGCCTGCGCGGACGCGGCGGCGCCGGATTCCCGACCGGCAAGAAATGGCAGTTTGCCCGGGCGAGCCAGGCGGAGCACAAGTACTTCGTCTGCAACGCCGACGAGGGCGACCCCGGCGCTTTCATGGACCGCAGCCTGCTGGAAGGCGATCCCCACGCGATCCTGGAAGCCATGGCCATCGGCGGATACGCCATCGGCGCGGACGAGGGATGGATTTACGTACGCGCTGAGTATCCCATCGCCGTGAAGCGCCTGGAGAAGGCCATCGAGCAGGCCAGGGAATACGGCCTGCTGGGGAAGAACATCTTCGGCACCGATTTCAGCTTTGACATTCACATCCGCCTGGGCGCGGGCGCCTTCGTCTGCGGCGAGGAGACCGCCCTGATGGCCTCGATTGAAGGCCGGCGCGGCGAACCCCGTCCGAAGCCCCCGTTCCCCGCGGTGAAGGGCCTGTTCGAAAGCCCCACCAACATCAACAACGTGGAGACGCTGGGCAACGTCGCCCAGATCATCCTGAAGGGCGCGGACTGGTTCCGCTCCATCGGGACCGAGAAATCCACCGGCACCAAGGTCTTCGCCCTGGGCGGAAAGATCAACAATACGGGCCTGGTTGAGGTTCCCATGGGCGTTCCGCTCCGGACGATCATCGAGGATATCGGCGGCGGCATTCCGAACGGAAAGAAGTTCAAGGCGGTTCAGACCGGCGGCCCCTCCGGCGGATGTATTCCGGCCAGCCTGCTGGATATCCCCGTGGAATACGACACGCTGACCAGCGTCGGCGCCATGATGGGCTCCGGCGGAATGATCGTCCTGGATGAGGACAACTGCATGGTCGATATCGCCCGCTTCTTCCTGGACTTCACCGTGGATGAGAGCTGCGGCAAGTGCACCCCCTGCCGGATCGGTACCCGCAGGATGCTGGAAATCCTGGAGAGGATCACCGAAGGCAAGGGCGAGGAAGGCGATATCGAGAAGCTGGAGAACCTGGCGGAAAACATCAAGAACAGCGCCCTGTGCGGTCTGGGACAGACGGCTCCCAACCCCGTGCTGAGCACGATCAAGTTCTTCCGCGATGAGTATGAAGCGCATATTAAGGAAAAGCGCTGCCCGGCCCATCACTGCCAGGCCCTGCTGAATTACGTGATCACCGACAAGTGCCGCGGCTGCACGCTGTGCGCGCGGAAGTGCCCGGTGGGCGCCATTACCGGCACCGTGAAGGAAAAGCATGTGATCGATACGGCCAAGTGCATCAAGTGCGGCCAGTGCATGGCGAACTGCAAGTTCGGCGCCATCATCAAGGACTAATCGCGCAAGGAGGAAACAACACATGGAAAATCTCGTGAAGCTGACGATTGACGGCGTCAGCGTCGAAGTTCCCGCCGGCACGACGGTTCTGGAAGCCGCGAAGAAGGCCGGTATCAACATCCCGACGCTGTGTTACCTGAAGGATATCAACCAGATCGGCGCCTGCCGCATGTGCGTGGTGGACACCGGCGCCCGGGCTTTCGGCGCGGCCTGCGTGCTGCCCGTCGCCCCCGGCATGAACGTCAAGACCAATACCCCCAAGCTCCGCGATGCCCGCCGGGTCAACCTGGAGCTGCTGCTGTCCAACCACGACAAGAAGTGCCTCTCCTGCCACCGCAACCAGAACTGCGAACTGCAGCAGATGTGCATGGATCTGGGCGTGGACGATGAAGACAGGTTCGCCGGCAAGATGAACTCCTATGACATCGACGACCTGAGCCCCTCCATTGTCAGGAACAACAACAAGTGCATCCTGTGCCGCCGCTGCGTCGCCGCCTGCAACAATACGCAGGCCGTGGGCGTCATTGGACCGGTGAACCGCGGGTTCAAGACCGAGATCAAGAGCGCATGGGGCCAGAGCCTGAGCGAAGTGGCCTGCATCAACTGCGGCCAGTGCATCGCGGCCTGCCCGACCGGCGCGCTGTACGAGAAGGACGGGACGAAGGACGTCTGGGATATGCTGGCGGACGACGAGGTCATCACCGTTGTGCAGCCCGCTCCCGCGGTTCGTGCCGCGCTGGGCGAGGAATTCGGCATGCCCATGGGCACTTCCGTGACCGGCAAGCTGGCGGCCGCCCTGAGAAGGCTCGGCTTCAACAAGGTCTTTGACACCGACTGGGGCGCCGACCTGACCATCATGGAGGAAGGCACCGAGCTGCTCGGCCGCCTGAAGAACGGCGGCACGCTGCCGATGATCACCTCCTGCAGCCCCGGCTGGATCAAGTTCTGCGAGACCTATTATCCGGAATTCATTCCGAATCTGAGCTCCTGCAAGTCTCCGCACGAGATGGAAGGCGCCATGATCAAGAGCTACTGGGCGGAGAAGGAAGGGATTGATCCCCATAAGATCCGCGTCATCTCCGTGATGCCCTGCACGGCCAAGAAGTTCGAAGCCAAGCGGCCGGAGCTCGGACATGACGGCATGGCCGATGTGGACGCGGTGGTCACCACCCGCGAGCTGGCCAGAATGATCAAGGAGGCGGGCATCGACTTTGTCAACCTGCCGGATGAGGACTTTGACAGCGTAATGGGCGAGAGCAGCGGCGCGGGCGTCATCTTCGGCGCCACCGGCGGCGTGATGGAAGCGGCCCTGCGCACCGTCTATGAAAAGGTGACGGGCGAGACGCTGAATCCCGTGGAATTCCATGAAGTCCGCGGCATCCAGGGCGTCAAGGAAGCGACCGTGAAGGTCGGAGACCTGGATGTGGCGGTCGCCATTGCCCACGGCACGGCCAACGCCGCGAAGCTGCTCGACAGCATCAAGGCCGGTGAGAAGAACTACACCTTCATCGAAGTCATGGGCTGCCCCGGCGGCTGCGTGACCGGCGGCGGCCAGCCCATCGTCAGCGCGCAGAAGCGGATGGAAATCGATCCCAAGGTCGTCCGCGCCAAGGCGCTTTACGATGAGGACGCGGGCAAGCCGGTCCGGAAGAGCCATGAGAACGAGTCCGTCATGGCGGCCTACCGCGACTATCTGGGCGAGCCCAACAGCCATAAGGCCCACGAGCTGCTGCATACGACCTATGTGGCGCGGGCGAAGTACAGCAAATAAGCTGGATTTCATCAGTTTTCCGGGTGCCCCGGCGTTTCAGACGCCGGGGCTTTTTTCCTCTGCGGGCGGACCGGAAGGAACGCGGCGCCCGGGAAAGCCCGCGATTTGTGCGATTCGGTCAGAAAAACAAGTTTTTTCAAGGGTTGAGAATTAACAGCAGCGTGTGATAAAATAATAGTTACCCTTAAGGAGGAGGACGCACGGATGCCGGAGATCAGGGAGCTCATTCGGGAAGGCAAGGGAAAACGGGTGTACGCGACGGAAGATCCGGATCTGGCGGTGGTCTATTACAAGGATGAAGCCATGGCCTATCATGGGCTGAAGAGGGGCCGTATCCTGGGAAAGGGTGAGATCAACAACGCGATCTGCGAGCACCTTTTTACGCTGCTCAAGGAGCAGGGCGTGGAGAACCATTTTGTCCGGCAGCTGGATGCCAGGCAGAGCCTGGTCCTCCGCTGTGAGATGATGGTTTTCGCCGTCAAGGTCAGGAACCGCGTGGCCGGCAGCATGCACGTCCGGACCGGGCTTCCGGTCGGGATGAAGCTGGAGCAGCCCGTGATTGAGTTCGTACTGAAGGAAAGCGAGATGGACGATCCCCTTGTGAACCATACGCACCTGCTCGCAATGAAGGCCGCGACCATGGAGGAGATCGAGCAGATCCGGGCCCTGAGCAAGAAGATCAACCTGATCCTGACGGAATATATGAGCGAGATCAATATTGAGCTGATCGATTTTCAGATTGAGTTCGGCCGCTATCAGGGCAGGATTCTGCTGGCGGACGAGATCAGCCCCGATACCGCGAGGTTCTGGGACAGCAGCACGCATGAACCGCTGGATATCGACCGGTTCCGCCGGGACCTGGGAGGCGTTACGGAAGCCTACCAGGAGGTGCTGCACCGGATGATGGGCATTTCCTACTGACGAAAGCGGGAGAAACGCCGGCTTTTTCCGCAAATAAAACGGAAGGACGACCCGGCTGCCGTATCCTATAAAACGGGAGGAACACCGGCATGAAAAGAGGCATCGCTCTGATTCTGGCGCTGATGGCCTTTTTTGTTTTCAGCGAAGCCGCGGCGGAAGAGTCCGATTTTCCGGAACTGAACGAAGCGGGATTTCTGGACGGGGACGAATTCGTTTACCGGAACGACGAGGAGGGCCTCTGGCGGTACGCGGGCGCGGACCTGTGGGTCGAGGTCCGGCGGATCATTCAGGAAAAACCGGCGCGGACCTGGTATGAGGCGGAGATCCGCTGCGCGGAGGGCGGAGAGGTGCCCCGCATGATTCCCGCGGATCCGGAAAACTGGATGAAAAAGCAGGAATATCCCTATAAGCTGGCAAGGAATTCCCGGACGGTGATCGCGGTCACTTCCGACTACGCCTGGCACCGGCTCGCCCGAAAAGCACGCGCGGGGATTCTGATCCGGGACGGGAAGATCTATTCCGAGAGAACCTGGAAGAAGGGAGCGAAGAAGTTCCCCAACCTCGATACGCTCGCCCTGTTTCCGGACGGGGATATGCAGGTTTTCGACAGCGACGAGAAAACCGCGCAGGAGTATCTGGAAGCGGGGGCGCGCGACGTGCTGGCCTTCGGCCCCTGGCTGATCCGGGACGGCGAGCTGAATGAAAGCGCGCTGAAGCAGTACGGGAAAAGCAGCGCGGAGCGGGTCGCTGTGGGGATGGTGGAGAAGGGCCATTACTGGTTTATGATGCTCGAGGGCCGCATTCAGCGAAGCCGGGGGGACGGGATTTCCTTTCTCGCGGAGAAGCTGGCGGAAAAGGGATGCAGGACGGCCTTCAACCTCGACGGCGGCCAGACGGCCGGAATCATTTTCATGGGGCATCAGCTCTGCAAGATGGACGATAAGCCGAGGAACCTTTCCGCGCGCAGGACGACCGAGCTCCTGGGAGTCGGGACGAGCTCCCTGGTCCTGTCGGCGGAGGATCCCTGGTAAAGGGCGCCGGATCACCTGCGCCGGACCGGAATTGGCAGTTGCAAAAGGCAGGAAGGGTATGGTATACTGACAAATGGCGCAAAAGGGCGCCGCAGGATTTGCGCAAGAGACGCAGGAAGGATTGAATTGATATGAGCTACAGTTACGAGAAGCTTTCCAGCAACAAGGCGAAGCTGAGTTTTGTCTTCCCCGCGGAGGAATTTGACGACGCGATGCAGAAGGCTTTCCTGAAGATGCGCAGGAGCATCAACATCCCCGGATTCCGGAAGGGGAAGGCTCCGCGGAAGATCGTGGAAACCATGTACGGCGAAAGCATTCTCTATGACGACGCCATTAATCTGCTTTTCCCGGACGCTTATGAAGCGGCCGTAAAGGAATATGACCTGAGCCCCGTGGATCAGCCGGAATTCAACCTGGAAGAGATCGGCTCCGGCAAGGACCTGAAGTTCAACGTGGAAGTTTATGTGAAGCCTGACGTGACCCTGGGCGACTACAAGGGCCTGGAGGTTGAAATCGAAAAGCAGCACCTGACCGACGCCATGGTGGACGCGGAGATCGAGCGGGACCGGGACAAGGCCAGCCGCACCATCGATGTGGAGGACCGCCCCGTTGAGAACGGGGATATCGTGAACCTCGACTACGCCGGAACGATTGACGGCGTCGCCTTTGACGGCGGCACCGCGGAGAAGCAGACCCTGACCATCGGAAGCGGCAACTTCATTCCCGGATTCGAGGAGCAGATGATCGGCATGGCGGTCGGCGAGGAGAAGGACCTGAACGTCCGCTTCCCCGATGAATATCATTCCGCCGAGGTCGCCGGGAAGGACGCCGTGTTCCATGTGAAGGTGAACGGAATCCAGAAGGTGGAAAAGCCGGAGCTCGACGACGATTTCGCCGCGGACATCAGCGATTTTGATACCTTCGCGGACTACAAGGCTGACATTGTGAAGCGGCTGACGGAGCGGATCGGGAAGAGCAACGAGAACGCCGCGAAGAACGCGCTGGTGGACAAGGCGGTGGAGAACGCCCAGGTGGACATTCCGCACGCGATGATCGACACCCAGGGCGATTACATGATCCGTGAAATGGAAATGAACGCCGCCTATCAGGGGGTCCGGTTGGACGACTACCTGAAGTATATGGGGATGACGCGCGAGGCGCTGAAGGCTCAGAATGAGCCCGAGGCCACCCGCCGGGTCAAGAATGAACTGGTGATTGACGCGATCCGCAGGGCGGAGGGCATCGAGCCTTCCGAGGAGGATATCGAGAAGCAGATCGCCGAGCAGGCGGAACGCTACGGCCAGGACCTGGAGGATTTCCGCAAGGGCCTGACCGAGCAGCAGAAGGAATACCTGAAGGATGACGCGGCCATCTCCCTGGTGCTGGACCTGCTGATGAAGGACGCGGTCATTCACGAGAAAAAGCCTGAAGAGGCCGGCAAAGAGACTGAAAAGACGGAGAATAAAGAGGAGGCTTAAGAGCCTGCTCCCGGAATCTGTGAGAATGGCGCCGATCCGGCGCCATTCTGCAAATCAGGCGGAGGAATCCCTCGGCGTGAAGCCGGAAGGCGCCGCCTGAAAGCTGCGGATGAGGAGGAAAAACCAAATGCCCATGATCCCGTATGTCATCGAACAGACAAACAGGGGCGAACGCTCCTATGATATTTATTCCCGGCTGCTGAAGGACAGGATCGTTTTTCTGGGAGGGGAGATCGACGACGAAACCGCCAACCTGGTGGTGGCGCAGCTCCTGTTTCTGGAGATGGAGGATCCTGACGCGGATATCAGCCTGTACATCAACAGCCCCGGCGGCTCCGTGACGGCGGGGATGGCCATCTACGACACGATGCAGTATATCCGCCCCCAGGTGCGCACGGTGTGCGTCGGCATGGCGGCCAGCATGGGCGCCTTCCTGCTGATGGCCGGAGCGAAGGGAAAGCGCCTTGCGCTGCCCAACAGCGAGGTCATGATCCATCAGCCCCTGGGGGGAGCCCAGGGACAGGCGACGGATGTGGCGATCCGGGCGGAGTGGCTGATGAAGACCAAGGAAAAGATGATCCGCATGATGGCGGAGATGACGGGCCAGGACCTGGAAAAAATCCGGACGGATGTGGAGCGCGACTTCTTCATGAGCGCCCGGGAAGCGCTGGATTACCATATTATCGACGAGATCTACGAGCCGAGGAAGCAGTAACCGCACATCCGCCGCGCGGAACGGACGCGGCGGAATGTGAGACGACAGAGGAGAACAGAGAAACAACATGGCAAACAGCTATACGAGAACCCCCTCGCCCAGGTGCAGCTTCTGCGGAAAGGAAGCCAAGCAGGTGGAACGGCTGATCGCCGGGCCCGGCGTGTATATCTGCAACGAGTGCGTGATGCTGTGCAACGACATTCTGGAAAACGAAGAGCATTTCGAGGATGCCGGCAGAAAGATCGGACGCGCGCAGGGAGGCAAGGGAAAGGGTCCGGTCAAGCTGATGCTTCCGACCGAGATGAAGCAGACGCTGGACGATTATGTGATCGGCCAGGAACGGGCCAAGCGCGCCATGTGCGTGGCGGTGTACAACCATTACAAGCGCATCAACCGGAAAGCCCGCAAGGATGATATCGAGCTGCAGAAGAGCAACATCCTGATGCTGGGCCCCACGGGCAGCGGAAAGACCTATCTGGCGCAGACGCTGGCGAGAATCCTGAACGTGCCCTTCGCCATTGCGGACGCCACCAGCGTCACGGAAGCGGGCTATGTGGGAGACGACGTGGAAACGATCCTGCTCCGGCTGATTCAGGCGGCGGACTGGGATATTGAACGGGCGCAGAAGGGAATCGTCTACATCGACGAAATCGACAAGATTGCCCGGAAGGGCGAGAATATGTCCATTACCCGCGATGTCAGCGGCGAGGGCGTTCAGCAGGCCCTGCTGAAAATCCTGGAGGGAACGGTGGCGGCGGTGCCTCCGCAGGGAGGCCGCAAGCACCCCCATCAGGAAATGATTCAGATCGACACGACCAACATCCTGTTTATCTGCGGGGGCGCTTTTGACGGCCTGGTTCCCATCATCGAGAACCGGATCGGGAAGAAGGTGCTGGGCTTCGGCGCGGAAATCCAGAGCGAACGGGATCCGGACCGCATGGATGCCCTGAAGGAGGTCCGTCCTGAGGACCTGACCAAATACGGCCTGATTCCGGAGTTTGTCGGACGGCTGCCGGTGGTGGTCACCCTGGACCAGCTGGATGAGGACGCGCTTGTCCGAATCCTGACGGAGCCCAGGAACGCGCTGTGCCGGCAGTATGAAAAGCTCCTGGAGCTTGACGGGATCCAGCTGACCTTTGAGGAGGACGCGGTCAGGGAAATCGCGAAGCAGGCCATTACCCGGAAGACCGGGGCGCGCGGCCTGCGGGCGATCATTGAGGACTGTATGCTGGATACCATGTTCGAGCTGCCGGAGATGACAGAAGTGAATGCCTGTGTCATCGACCGGGAAGCCCTGAACGGCGGCAGGCCGAAGCTTCGGAAAGGCCCCCGGCGCAGGGCGATGAAGCGCGGCGAGCAGAACCAGATCGTGCCGGACAGCGAAGTATCCTGACCGGATTCCAACCTTCTCCTTCCCGGAGAAGGTTTTTTCAGCTCCGCCGCACTGCGGGCAGCAGCCCAAAAAGTGAAGGGGAAGCCCTTGCAAAAAAGACAGTTTTCTGTATACTTGAGGAACACTGATGAAATCAGGAGGGAAACATGGCGAACCTGAAGACAATGGAGCTGCCTGTGCTGCCGCTGCGGGGACTGATGCTTTTCCCCGGGATGGTTCTGCACTTTGATATAGGACGGCCGAAGAGCATCGCGGCGCTGGAGCAGGCGATGATGGCCCAGCAGAAGCTTTTCCTGGTCGCCCAGAAGGATGAGGAAACTGAAGATCCGGCACCCGCTGACCTGTGCGGCGTGGGTACGGTGGCAGCCGTCCGGCAGGTCATGAATCTTCCGGGAGAGAATATCCGCGTGCTGGTGGAGGGCGAATGCCGCGGCACGCTGGAGGAGATCCGCGGGGAGAAGGAATACCTGCTGGGGCTGATCCGCCTGCACCGCGACCGGATTGTGCGGAGCAACGAAGGCAAGGCGCTGGTCAGAACGACGCAGGACCTCTTCGAGGAATATGCCCGCAGCAGCCAGAAGGTCAGCACGGAAATGGTGGAAGGGCTCCGGACGATGGAAAAGCCCGGAGAAATCGCGGATCTGCTGGCGTCCCATATTCCGCAGAAGTGGCAGGAGAAGCAGGAGTTCCTGGAGGAACTGGATCCCCTGAAACGGCTGGAGAGGATCTGCGCCGTGCTGATGCGGGAAACGGACCTGGCGGACACGGAAAAGGAAATTCAGAGCCGGATCCGGAAGCAGGTGGAACGGAGCCAGAAGGATTATTACCTGAGGGAACAGATCCGCGCCATCCAGAGCGAGCTGGGCGAGGGGGACGAAGCGGAGGATCAGAACGGCTACCGGAAGCGGATGGAAGAAACGCCCCTGAACGAGGAAGCCCGCGCCAAATGCGAAAAGGAGATCGACCGGCTGAGCCGGATAGCTCCCGGAAGCCCGGAATACATCGTTTCCGAAACGTATATCGACTGGCTGCTCGGCATGCCCTGGGGAAAGGAAACGGAGGACAATCTGGACCTGGCCCGAGCCAGGGAGGTGCTGGACCGGGAGCATTACGGGCTGGAAAAGGTGAAGGAACGGATCATCGAATACCTGGCCGTGCTGCGAATGAAAAAGAATATGAAAGGGCCGATCCTCTGCTTCGTGGGCCCTCCCGGCGTCGGGAAAACCAGCATCGTGAAGGCGATCGCGGAGGCGGTGGACCGTAAATTTGTCCGGATGAGCCTGGGCGGCGTAAGGGATGAAGCGGAAATCCGCGGCCACCGGAAAACCTATATCGGTTCCATGCCGGGAAGAATCATCACCGGTATGAAGCAGGCGGGCAGCATGAACCCGGTGTTCCTGTTTGATGAGATTGACAAGATGGCCAGCGATTTCCGGGGAGACCCGGCCAGCGCCATGCTGGAAGTGCTGGACGCTGAGCAGAACTTTGCTTTCCGGGATCACTACATGGACATCCCCTTCGACCTGAGCAAGGTGATGTTCATCACGACCGCGAACAGCATGGAAACCATTCCGGAACCGCTGCTGGACCGGATGGAGCTGATTGAGGTACCCAGCTATACCGAGGAGGAAAAGCTTCAGATTCTGAAGAGGCATCTGCTGCCTAAACAGATCGGGGAGCATGGCCTGATCCCCGGCTCACTGAAGATGAGCGATCAGGTCATGAAGCGGATGATCGAGGACTATACCCGCGAAGCGGGCGTCAGAACGCTGGAGCGGACCGCGGCAAAATGCTGCCGGAAGGCGGCGGTCTATCTGCTGGAAAACCGGCGGAAGAGCGTGACGATTACGCAGGCCCGGCTCCATGAGTTCCTGGGTGCCGCCCGCTATACCCGCGAACCGCTGGAGAAGGAAGCGCGGGTGGGCGTGGTGAACGGCCTGGCGTGGACCAGCGTCGGCGGAGAAACCCTGGAAGTGGAGTGCACGCCCATGCCCGGGAAGGGGAGCCTGAAGCTGACAGGCCAGCTGGGGGACGTCATGAAGGAGAGCGCGGAAGCGGCCTTCAGCTGGGTGCGCGCCCACAGCGTGGAACTTGGGCTTGAGGAGGACTTCTATACGAAAGTGGATCTTCATATTCACATTCCGGAAGGCGCCGTGCCCAAGGACGGCCCCAGCGCCGGCGTGACCCTGACCACCGCGCTGGTCAGCGCGCTGACAGGCCGAAAAGTCCGACAGGATGCTGCCATGACGGGGGAGATCACGCTTCGCGGCAGGGTGCTTCCGATCGGCGGACTGAAGGAGAAAACCCTCGCGGCCTACCGCGCGGGCGTGAAGACCCTGATCATTCCCAGGGAAAACCATAAGGACCTGGAGGATATTCCGGGCTATGTGAGGGATCAGTTCCGCATCGTGGAGGCGGACGAGATCGGACAGGTGCTGAAGGCGGCGCTGGTATAGGAGAATGGAGATCAGAAAAGCGGAATTTGTGACATCCATGGCGGCCTACGGGCCGTTCGAAGGACGGGGCCTGAATCAGATTGCCGTCGCGGGAAAGAGCAATGTGGGGAAAAGCACGCTGATTAACCGGCTCTGCCGGAGAAACAAGCTGGCGCGCACATCCTCCACGCCGGGGAAGACCCGGCTGATCAACATCTTTCTGCTCAACGACGCCTTCCATCTGGTGGATCTGCCGGGGTACGGCTTTGCCAGGGTGGACAAGAAGGAGAAGGCACGCTGGGGACAGATGATGCAGGATTACTTTGCGTCCGCTGAAGAGCTGAAGCATGTGCTGTGCCTGGTGGACATCCGGCACGAACCCACCGAGGATGACCGGACCATGAACCGCTTTCTGCGCGAAAGCGGGATCCCCTTCACCGTGGTGGCCACCAAGGCTGATAAAATCAGCCGCGGCGCCAGGAGCAAGTATCTGGCGCCGATCTGCCGGGCGCTGCTGGTCCAGCCCTGGGAAATTATCTGCTTTTCCGGGGAGGACGGAACGGGACGCGAAGAGCTGCTAAACCGCATCGGGGAAGTGCTTGGGCTGCAGGAAATCTGAAAACGATACCGGGAAAAATGAAAACAGGGATTGCATACGGACGGGATCCGGTGTATAATCACGGCACGTTCAAGGGAGCCTGAGGAGGGCAATGGAAAACGGAAGGCGAAAAGTGGGTGAAAAAACCAATTTTTGCCTGTTTTCGATGCGATTTCAGCTGTTTTTTGTTATGCGCGCCCTGAAAGGACCATGAAAGTGGGAATGATGCCCACAATTGAACTTCGAGGAGGAGACGGAAGACATGACCCTGATCAAGTGCCCCCGCTGCGATCTGAATTACATTACGCCGGATCAGAAGTACTGCAAGGTATGCCTGCGGGAAATGAAGGGAGAAAGCAGCTCGGAGGAGGTGGAGCTTTGCAGCATCTGCAATGAGGCGCCGGCCCTGCCCGGCAAGGATGTGTGCCTGTTCTGCCTGAAGGAAATGAACCAGAGCAACAGCGAGGAGAGCGAAACGCCCGTACAGGAAGGCGTTGACGCGAATAATATCGGCGACATGGATTCCGTGAGCGCGATGGATGAAATCATTCCGGACGAAGAGGATGAAATTGACGACGCTGAGTACGGAGAAATGGAGCAGGAGCTGAGCCTGGAGGAAGTGCGCGAGGACGAGGAACGCGGGGCGGGCGATGAGGAAGAAGAGGAGTCATGAACCTCTTTGCCATCGGTGACCTTCATCTGCCGGGCGGGCAGGAGAAGCCCATGAGCGTGTTCGGGCCCCAGTGGGAGGACCATTTCGAGGCGATCTCCGGGAGAGAAACGGTAATGCCCGGAGATACCGTCCTGATTCCCGGAGATATCAGCTGGGCCATGCAGCTCAGGGAGGCCCGGGAGGATCTGGAAAGAATCGGCGGGCTTCCCGGACGGAAAATTCTGATCCGGGGAAACCACGATTACTGGTGGGGCGCTATCTCACGCGTGCGGGAGGCCCTTCCGGAGGGCATGTACGCCCTGCAGCAGGACGCGATGGACCTGGGTGATCTGGTGGTCTGCGGAACTCGCGGATGGCTGATTCCTACCGGCGAGTCGCCCCTGGAGGAGAAGGATCAGAAGATCTATGTCCGGGAGCTGGGGCGGATGGAGATGGCGCTTGATCATGCCGCGCGCCTGGCCGGGGGAAGGCCGATCGTCGCGATGCTGCATTATCCTCCGCTGCTGAAACACCAGATGAGCAGCGGCTTCACCCGGCGGATGGAAGAGGCCGGCGTCCGGGTCTGTGTCTACGGACATCTGCACGGCGCGGGAATCCAGATGGGGTTTACAGGAGAATCGGGCGGGATCCGCTACGAGCTGACCTCCTGCGACAGCCTGGGCTTCCGGGTCAAAAAAATTAACTTTTTATAACAAAACCTCTATTGAGGAAAGGAAAAAAAGAGCCCGAGACCGGGCTCTTTTTTTTTGCATACAAAATATAGATTTTTGCAATATACGGATGCACAATCGAATCGCTAAATATTAAATTAAAATTACAAATATGTTACAAAATATAAGAAATGGAAGATCGGGCCAAACCGTAACCAGCCGTAAAAGGGGTTGAAACGGAAAAAAAGTTGTGCTATTTTTGTGGGGCAGAGTGGTTTTAGAACCCAAATAAGTGTAAACAAGTGGGGATGAAAGGGGGCAGCATCGTTGAACGAGATGAATTCCGGCCAACAGCTGCCGAACGGAACAGCCCCACAGCAGGGGACGGAAGGAAAAAACCGGACCCGCTTTATCGGCAGCTTTAACCACAGCCTGGACAGCAAGGGACGCCTGGTGATCCCGCAAAGCTTCCGGGAAAAGCTGGGAGAAACCTTCTGCATCGCTCCGGGGTATGATTTCAACAGCATTGCCGTTTATCCCACCGAAATGTGGGAGGAGCGGAACAGGACCTATGAGCGGCTTGGACATCTGAATCCCGCGGTCAACCAGTACCTGGAGCAGTTCTACGCGCTGAGCTATGACGGACAGGGCTGCGACGCACAGGGAAGGATTCTGCTGCCGGTGAATATCCGTTCCAAGATTCTCCAGGAGGAACGGGACGTTGAAATTACAGGCGCAAACGACCATGTGAGGATCGCGTCTGCCAAGGCCAGCAGAACCGGCTGGGAGAACTTCCGCAGGGATCTGCCGGGACTGCTTCAGATGATTGCAGCCCTCGAGCAGGGAGGAAACCCCTGAACCAATAACCTGGAAAGAAGTGAGAAAGGATGACCACGGCCGCTTCCGGAAGAGTACGCAGAAGCATCCGTTTCGCCCGGATGGAAGCCCAGTCCGCTGAAGTAAGGCGGGACGCTTCGCCGCGCCGTGAGCGCATGACCCTTCGGCCGGGGCTGGAATTTTCAAACTGCCGGAATACGCAGAACTGGACGGACGGCATGGGAATCAGCCCCAGCGGCCGCTTTCGGGTGGTGGAAGAACCCAGGGACCGGCGGAGGGCAGTCAGCCGGGACGGAATCCGTTCGGACTGGGCGAAGATTCTGATCTGGCTGCTGGCTGCTGCTGCCGCGGTTGCGCTGCTGGCGGTTGCGGCATCCATCGGAACGGGCTCGCTGCGCATCAGAAAGCTTGAAACGAGGATTGAGGCGGCCCAGGCGAGAAATCTGGAGCTCAGAGGACAGCTTGCCTCGCTGGGCGGGGATGTCAGCGTCTGCACGAAGGCGGTGGAACTGAACATGATCAGCTCAAACGGCGCGCCGACCATTCAGCTGACTGCTCCGGCGGCGGCCAACATGGTGCTGATGGAGGCGGGAGGGGTTACCGCAACGCAGGAGCCGGATATCCGCGCTTCCGCGGCTCAGACAAACTGAACTTCAGGGGAGACTGAACGCAGTCTCCCTGTTCGTGTTCTCATCCGGCCGGAAACCGCGGCGCGAGGATGGGACGGACCGGGGACGACGATATTCTGACGGAGAGAAGGCAGGAACGGATGAAACTCAGAGAACTGATCGCGGATACCCCCTATGTACTGGACACCCGCGGGGATATGGAGACTGAAATCCTGGAGATCACCTCGGGAAGCCGGGATAAAACGAACGGGGGCCTTTTTTTCTGCATTGTGGGCGCCCGGTTCGACGCGCACGATTATGCCTTTGAGGCTGTGGAGAACGGATGCGTTGCGCTGATCGTGGAAAGATATCTGGAGCTGGATGTGCCCCAGGTCCGGGTCAGCAACGGAAGGGCTGCCATGAGCCGGATCGCCATGGCCTTTTACGGATATCCCTCCCGGTCCCTGCGTATGGTCGGGATTACGGGAACCAAGGGAAAAACCACCACCACTTATCTTCTCAAGAGCATCATCGAAAAAGCCGGGCTGAAATGCGGCCTGATCGGGTCGACCGGATCCATGATCGCGGAGAAGCACCTGGACGGAAAGCTGACAACGCCGGACCCGATCGATCTGCAGAAAATGCTGCGGAGAATGGCGGATGAAGGGGTACAGGTGGTCTGCATGGAGGTCAGCGCGCACGCGATCGACATGAACAGGCTGGACGGGATGGATTTTGAGGTCGGGTGCTATACCAACCTGAGCCAGGACCATCTGGATTATTTCTACACCATGGAGCGGTATTTCGAAACGAAAAAACAGTTCTTTACCTCCGGAATGGTCAGGAACGCGGCGGTCAACGCCGACGAGGAAACATCCGAAAAGCTGCTGGCCGATATCAGGATTCCCTTTGTAACCTACGCGATTGCAGTCAACGCGGACGTGTTCGCGCGGGATATTGAGATTACGGAGGAAGGCGTTCATTTCTCCGTTCAGATGCAGGGTATGAGCGACCTGAGGATCCGCATGCGGATGACGGGCATGTTCAATGTTTATAACGCGCTGGCAGCGGCCTCCTGCGCGCTGATCATGGGCATCGAGCCGGAGAAGATCCGCATGGGCCTGGAGGCGGTGGCTTCCGTACCCGGCCGGATCGAGATGCTGCAGACGGGTACGCCCTACAAGGTCATCCTCGACTATTCCCACGCGCCGGAGGCGCTGCGGAACATTCTTAAGACGGTCCGGCAGTTTGCCCGCAACCGCGTGATCGCGGTGTTTGGATGCGGGGGAGACCGCGACCAGGGCAAACGGCCCATGATGGGCGAGATCGGAGGAAAACTGGCGGATTACTGTATCCTGACATCCGACAATCCCCGGACGGAGAATCCGCTGGTTATTCTTGCCGCCATTGAGAAGGGAATCAAGCCCACCGGAGGGAAATATGAAGTGATCGAAAACCGCCGAGAGGCAATCCGCCGGGCGCTGGAGATGGGCGAGGACGGAGACGTCATCGTCCTGGCGGGCAAAGGACACGAGACCTATCAGGAGATCATGGGGGTCAAGCGTCCCTTCGACGAAAAGGTCATCGTCAGCGAGATCCTGCTGGAGATGCGGAAACGGGAGGAAGAAAAATGATCTGGAGGATGATAGCGGCCCTGCTGCTGTCCCTGGGGATTGCGCTGGGAACGGGTCCCTGGCTGATCCGCAGGCTGAAAAAACTCCATTTTGGAACCGTGATTTACGAGCTTGGCCCCGCGCACCAGAAAAAACAGGGAACGCCGGTCATGGGCGGGCTGATGATCGCGCTGGCGATGGCGGCCTGCCAGCTGGCGCTGCATCCGCTGCCCTGGAACGGCGGGCTGGATCTGGGCCTCGGCCTGTGCGCGGTCAGCCTGCTCTGTATGGCCGTAGGCTTTGCGGACGACTGGATCAAGGCGGTGAAAAAGCGCCACGAGGGGCTGACCCCCTGGCAGAAAATCGCCGGCCAGGTGATCGTGGCGGCAGGCTTTACGCTGTGGTGCTATTTCCACCCGCAGATCGGAAGCGCCATCCGGATTCCCTTTCTGCATACGGAGTGGGACCTGGGCTGGTGGTACCTGCCGGTCATGACGGCGGCCATGATCTTCTATGTCAACGCAACCAATCTCCAAGACGGGCTGGACGGCCTGCTGGGAACGATTACGACCATTACCTCCGGAAGCTGGACCCTGGTGATTCTGCTCACAACCTTCTTCCTCGGAGGAAGCCGGACGGAGCTGGCGCCTGCAGGAATCTTCGCGGTCAGCCTGGCCGGAGGATGCATCGGTTACCTGCGGTATAACAGGTATCCGGCGAAGGTGTTCATGGGGGATACCGGAAGCATGTTCCTCGGCGGAGCCACAATGGGGCTCGCCATGGTGCTGCGCCAGCCGCTGCTGCTGATTCTGATCGGCATCTGCCCGATCATGAGCGGCGTCAGCGTCATCCTGCAGAGGTACTATTTCAAGCTGACCCGCAGGTTCAGCAGCGATCATCAGGGAAGACGCATTTTCAGGATGAGTCCGGTCCATCATCATTTTGAGAAGATCGGATACAGCGAAACGCAGATCGTCAGCATGTACGCGGGAATTACGATGATTGCGGGACTGATTGCCGTGATGAGCCTGCTGAGCTGACGGAAAGGGTTCCGCGCCGGGAGAAGAGGAAGCCTGCAGGGATGGGTCTCCGAAGGAGAAAAGCAGATGAACTATGAGAACAGGAAGGTGCTGGTTGTGGGCATGGCCCGCAGCGGAATTGCCGCGGCCCAGCTGCTGCGCGCCAACGGCGCCGAAGTGACCATCAATGACAGCAAGACCGAGGAGGAGCTGGGAGACTCCCTGGAAGTGCTGAAAGGACTAAAACTGGAGTGGAAGCTGGGATGCGCGGCCGAACCTCTGCTGGAAGGGCAGGATGTGCTGGTTATCAGCCCCGGTATCTCCGTGGATGCCCCGTTTGTCCGGAAAGCCCGGGAGATGGGGCTGTATGTTACCGGAGAACTGGAGCTCGCCTGGCAGCTGAGCAGCGGAACCCTGGTGGCGGTAACCGGCACGAACGGAAAGACCACGACCGTATCCCTGCTTGGGGAAATCTTCAAGAACGCCGGGAAGGTAACCCATGTCGTCGGCAACATCGGCTATCCCTATTCGCTGGCCGCGATGATCAGCAGGCGGGAAGATGTTTTCGTCTGCGAAGTCAGCAGCTTCCAGATGGAGACGGCGGACACCTTTCACCCGCATGTCGGCCTTCTGACAAACCTGACGGAGGACCACCTGAACCGGCACGGAAGCATGCAGGTCTATACGGAGATGAAAATGCGGATGTTTGCCCGCCAGACCGCGGAGGATTTCGCGGTCTTCAACGCGGACGACCCGGCGCTTCAGAAGCTGTGCAGGCAGGTCAGAAGCAGGGTCCTGAAGTTCAGCAGAAAGCGCGAGGTCAGGGAAGGCGCATTCGTGCGGGACGGGGAGATCGTTTTCCGGATGAACGGGGAGGAAAGGACCGTCTGCCGGACGGAGGAAGTCAGAATTCCCGGACCCCACAATCTGGAAAACGCGCTGGGCGCCGTCTGCTGCGCCGCGGTCATGGACGTGCCCCTGCCCGTGATCCGGCACAGCCTGCGGACCTTCAAGGGCGTGGAGCACCGCATCGAGAGCGTCCGGGTGCTTGACGGGGTGGAATACTTCAATGACAGCAAGGGAACCAACGTGGATTCAACCCTGAAGGCCGTGGAAACCATGACGCGGCCGACGGTGCTGATCCTGGGGGGATATGACAAGAAAGTCAGCTTTGATCCGCTGAGCCGGGAAATCCAGGAGCGAAGGGATACCATCCGCGAAACGGTTCTGATCGGAGAGACGGCGCCGCAGATTGAGGAAAGCCTTCTGAAAGCGGGATATGACCATATCCTGCATGCTGAAACGATGCGGGACGCGGTTCTCCTCTGCAGGCAGGTGGCCGAGGAAGGCTGGAATGTGCTGCTGAGTCCGGCCTGCGCGAGCTTCGATATGTTCAAGGATTACGAGGAACGCGGTCGGATATTTAAAAAAATAGTCAATGAATTATAAACAGACCGAAGTCTGTTAAGAATCTGGAAGGGAGGCAGCCGGCTTGGAGAGGGATCCGCGAAGCCATGATCCGGTTTCCGGCAGTTACCGTCCGGAATGGCGGAGCGGGACGGGGACGTATGGGGAAGATCAACCGAACGCGCGGAGCGCCTCCGCCGGCGGGGGAAACGCCCAGGCGGCCCCCGGCGGGGAGCCCTCCGCGGAAAGCGTTCCGGAATGGCAGCGGAATACCTGGATCGCCCCGTTTCCGACGCATGAATATCCCTTCGATGAGCCGGAGGACGCGCCGGAGCTGAGGGACCTTCGCAGCGAGGAGCTGAACAACCGCAGCGGGGAATTCTGGCAGACGCAGACCAGCGGATACCGGTTCGGAAGCGGACAGTATACGGACGGGAAGCCGGAGACGGCATCCTCCCGGAAGGAACGCAGGCCGGTCCGGAAGAGGTGGAAGGCTCTCGGGGCTGCGGCGCTGGCCGCAGCGGTATTCCTGGCGGTATATTACGGCCTGTTTGCCGTCCGGAACATCCGGGTCATCGGAAACGGGAATATGCCCGCTGAGGAGATCATCCGCCTCAGCGGCCTTCGCGCGGGAATGCCGGTCTTTTCGCTCAGCAGCGCGGAGATCGAGCAGCGGATCGAGCAGAATCCGCTGCTGAAATTCCGATATATGGAAAAGGAGCTGCCTTCCACGGTGGTCCTGTGCATTCAGGAGCGGGAGCCCTGCTGCTGGATGACCTGGAACGGGATCATCTATGTGATGGACAAGCAGCGTTTCGTCATGTCCGAGACGGAGAATCTGGAAAAGCTGCCCACCACCCTGGTGAAGGTGGACGGCCTGCGGATACGCTCCGGGGCCCAGACGGGCCAGCGCCTCGTGCTGGAAAGCCTGGAGCAGCAGGAGGTCTTCAGCACGCTGTTTCTCGAGATGAAGGTGCTGGGATGCACGGAAATGATCGAGGAAGCGGATCTGAGCTCGCTCGGCTCGCTGATCCTGACCACGCGGGACGGCTTCACTGTTTCCATGGGGGACAGCCGGAATATCCATGCCAAGCTCAGAAGTATGCTGTTGACGCGGGATGAGCTGCTTCGCAGGGATTACAGGGGCGGCGTGATCAACGTGACGCTGCCGGAGACCCCTGTTTTTTCACCGAATGGCATATAATTGTTAAAAAAGCGCAAAAAAATCGTAACAAACATTCGAAAAATGCTTGCATTTCCCGGCGGAAGGCGCTATAATGTCCAAGGTTATATAGATCAGAAGGTTTTTCCCGGGCGGACGCCCGGAACGCAGGGGGTTGAGAAACGATGAAAACGACCGTTGCCACCATCGATTTCGGAACGAGCAAGATCGTGACGCTGGTTGCCGAGAACAGCGGCGCCCAGCGCTGTGATATCGTGGCTGCCGGCATCGCCAGATATGACGGATACCTGGAGGAAGGATGGAACAATCCGGAGGCGCTGGATGAAGCGATCCGCCGCTCCCTTGCGGACGCCGAGTCTCAATGCGGTTTCAAGATCCGGGAGATCAACGTAGGCGTTCCCGGGGCCTTTACCCGGGTTTACGCCACCAAGGCGACCGTGACCCTGACGGGGACGGATCCCCGCGTTTCCTCGCGGGAGGTGAAGGCCGCCTTCAACCAGGCCGCGGAAAAACTGGAGGATATTCCCGGCGTCGTCATCCATTCGAGCCCGGCCTGGTTCATGGTCGATTCCAGCAAGAAAACCCTGGAGCCGGTCGGCATGAAGGGACGGGAGATGACCGCTTTCATCAGCTTTGTGGTCGGCAACCGGTACTTTATTGATGATGTGACGACCCGGATGGCGGAGCTGGGGATTCAGGTCAGCGGCTTCTTCTCCTCCACGGCGGGGGAGGCCATGCTGTACCTGGACGAGCAGGCCCGTGACCATACGAGCGTCCTGCTGGATATGGGATACCTCAACACGGAAATCATCGGGGTCGAAGGCGACGCCGTGATCTATCACAAAGTGATTCCGGCCGGCGGCGCGCATATCGCGGTCGCTCTGGCGGATGAGCTGGACATCAGCCTTTCCGCCGCGGAGGAAATCAAACGGAAATTCGTTTACGGGATCGAGGCCGGGGAGGAAAAGTTTGAGGTCCCCGGAGCGGACGGCGAAAAGGCCGCCGTATTTACCAGGGAACAGGTCAAGCCGGTTATTCTCGGCGTGGTGGACGAGATTGCGGACCAGATCAAGGATGCGCTGGATAACGATTTCGGCGGCCTGGGCAACTGGAGCCACGTGCTGATGACGGGCGGCGGGCTGAGCTTTAACCGCGGCGGCCGGGAATACCTCGGCGGACGCCTCGGGCGGGCGGTGGAGGACATTCCCCGCAGAACCACCAAGCTGAACAGCCACAGCTTTTCAAGCAGCCTGGGCCTGATGGACCTGATTATTGACACCATTGAACAGCAGCGCGCTCCTTCGGGCGGCTTCGGCAGCAAGGTGGCCGGCTTCTTCAAGAGCCTGCTGGGCGGCTGATCCCCGGACGAATCAATCATACGGAGGGAAAGACCATGATCGAATTCCAGAACGAAGAACAGGAAACATTCGCTTCCATCAAGGTTGTCGGCTGCGGCGGCGGCGGAAACAACGCCGTAAACCGGATGGTGGATGCCGGCCTGAGGGGAGTCGAATTCATTTCCGTGAATACGGACAGACAGGCGCTGAACCTGTCTGACGCGCAGGTCAAGATTCAGATCGGCGAAAAGCTGACCAAGGGCCTTGGCGCCGGCGCGGTTCCGGAAGTCGGCCGCCGGGCTGCGGAAGAGAGCCGGGAGGAGATCGCGCAGGCCCTGAAGGGCGCGGATCTGGTCTTCATTACCGCGGGCATGGGGGGCGGAACCGGAACGGGCGCGGCTCCCATCGTGGCGGAGATCGCGCGGGATCTGGGCTGCCTGACCATCGCGGTGGTGACCAAGCCCTTCGGCTTCGAGGGGAAGCAGCGCATGAAGAACGCTGAGAACGGGATCAGCGAGCTGAAGCAGCATGTGGACACGCTGGTGGTGATTCCGAACGACCGGCTGCTCCAGGTGGTCAACAAGGGAACCACCATGCTGGAGGCCTTCCGCATCGCGGACGATGTACTTCGCCAGGGCATCCAGGGCATCAGCGACCTGATCGCGGTTCCCGCGATGATCAACC
>CAMVFE010000002.1 GCA_947166705.1 uncultured Clostridia bacterium | reverse complement strand
AAGAACAGGTCAGAAAGAATCGAATCTCAAAACGCTGTGCGGTTGTCAGGGTGCGGAGCGTGCAAGCAGCACGCGGGAACCCTGGGCCCGATCCGGGAGGAAACATCCAGGCGTAAGCTGGCGGATGAAAGGGAGACCGGAGAAGGCAGGAGCTGAACGGAGGAAGATAAGGACGACTGTTCAGTAACCGAATAGCGGAGAAAAGTCTGCAAGGCTGCATCCGCGAAATTTCAATCACCCTTTCCGGTGGTGATAACGAAGGGGTCACACCTGTTCCCATACCGAACACAGAAGTTAAGCCCTTCAGTGCCGATGGTACTTGGCTGGAGACGGCCCGGGAGAGTAGGTCGCTGCCGGATTCCATATTCCTCAGTAGCTCAATGGCAGAGCATTCGGCTGTTAACCGAAGGGTTGTAGGTTCGAGCCCTACCTGGGGAGCCAGAAAAGCCAGATCGAAAGATCTGGTTTTTTTGTTGCTCCCCGGCAGGACTCTTCTCGCCCTATCCGCAACCTCAATGGTCGTACAAAACCCTTGGAGCGGGTTTGTACTCCCTTTCGGTTGAGGAACTCACCTCACTTCCGGCTTCGCCGGACAGCCCGCCGGGCTGACGTTCGGATCGTTCCCCTGGGGAGCCAGAAAAGCCAGGTCGAAAGATCTGGTTTTTTTGTTGCTCCCCGGCAGGACTCTTTTCGCCATCGGAAGATCTGGTTTTTTTGCTGCCGATTTCATGAAGACGCCCGCTCTTGACATCCGGCGGCTTTTTCAGTAAATTTCTCGATGTAGTCAGTCCCACGGCAATTGATACAATGGAAAAACCCGGGCGGTTCTTTTCTGCCGTAAAAAACACGGAGGGAACAAATATGGAACAGACCATTCAGACCCTGATCAGCGCCGATAACCACTGGGCGCTGCTGGCCGTGCTGTTCGGAGCCACGGCCGCTGCCATCTGGCTGGAGCAGAAATACAGGTGGGCGTCTAAAATTTCCGGGGCGATCATCACGCTGGCGATTGCGCTGCTCCTGGTCAACCTGCGCGTGATTCCGGCCAGCGCGCCGGTATTTGACGATATCGTCTGGGGATATGCGGTACCGATGGCGATCCCGCTGCTGCTCCTGCAGACCAATATCCGGAAGATCTGGAAGGAAACCGGGCGGTTTCTGCTGATCTTCCTGATCGGCGCCGCGGGAACCGTCGCCGGAACGATCCTGGCCACGGCGCTGCTGAGAGGCGCGGTGGATGGGCTGCCCGGCGCGGCGGCCATGATGACCGGCTCCTATATCGGAGGCGGCGTGAACTTCACCGCGATTGCGGACGCCTTTCATGTCAGCGGCAGCCTGATCTCCGCAACCACGGTGGCGGATAACCTGAACATGGCGCTGTATTTCCTGGCGCTGCTGGGCATGGCCGGAAGCGCTTTCTTCAGGAAACGCTATCCCCATCCCCACATCGATGAGGTCGCTTCCAGAGGGAAAAGCGATACGGAGACGCTGGCGAAGCAGTACTGGACCCGGAAGGATGTGTCCCTGAAGGATATCGCCGTTGACCTGGCCTACGCCGCGGCGGTCGTGTTCCTTTCCCGGCTGATCGGCGGTTTCTTCTCCGGATGGATCCCGACGGACAACTGGTTCCTCCGGATGCTGAACACCTTCTTCGGAAGCCAGTACGTCTGGATCACCAATTTCTCCGTGATCTTCGCCACCTGCTTCCACCGGCAGGCGGGGGAAATTCACGGCGCGCAGGAGCTCGGCACCTGGCTGATCTACCTGTTCTTCTTTGTGATCGGCGTTCCCGCGTCCATCGGCGTGCTGATCCGGAACGCCCCGATCCTGCTGCTGTTCTGCATGATCATTGTGCTGGTCAACATGCTTTTCTGCTTCCTGGGCGGAAAGCTCCTGAAGTTTGACCTGGAGGACATTATCCTGGCGTCCAACGCCAACATCGGCGGGCCGACCACCGCGGCGGGCATGGCCATTTCCCAGGGCTGGGCGAAGCTGGTCGGGCCGTGCATGCTGGTGGGCACCTTCGGCTATGTGATCGGAACCTGGCTGGGCATCCTGGTCGGATCCCTGCTGGGCGCGTAAGGAGGTAAGCGCATGAGGTTTTCAGATGATGCGTCCGGCTTTGTCAGCGTCGCGGAGACGATCCCGGATGTGCTGCTGGATATCCGCTATTATTCTTCATTTAATTTCATCGGGGAGCGGATTGACGGGTATGAGAGGCCGGCGGCCCTGCTGACCCGGGAAGCGGCGGAGAGCCTGAAAAAAGCCAGCGATGAGGCGATGGGGCAGGGATGGCGCCTGAAGATTTTTGACGCCTACCGCCCGCAGAAGGCCGTGGACCATTTTGTGCGCTGGGCGAAGGATCCGCAGGATATCCGGATGAAACAGTATTTCTATCCGGAGCTGGAAAAGAAAGACATTATCCCCCGGCATTATATTGCCGAGCATTCCGGCCACAGCCGGGGAAGCACCGTGGACCTGACGCTGTTTGACATGGCTTCGCAGCGGGATGCCGATATGGGCGGAACATTCGACTATTTCGGAGAACTGAGCCATCCGGATTATCCGGGAATAACGGAAAAGCAGCATCGCAACCGGATGCTGCTTCAAAAGCTGATGATGAAACACGGTTTCCGCCCGCTCGCGTCGGAATGGTGGCATTTCACCCTCGAAAACGAGCCCTGGGCGGATACCTTCTTCACCTTCCCCGTAAAATAAGAGGAAGAGGACAGGGGGGAGGACAGGGGGACGGTTCTTCTGTCTGATCAGCCCATTGCCGGGAAAGACAAAAGAACCGTCCCCGTGTCTGTGCAGGGGGACGGTTCTTCTGTCCTGATCAACCCATTGCCGGGAAAGACAAAAGAACCGTCCCCGTGTCTGTCTGCCCATGCCTCCGGGCATCAGTCGCCGCGGTGATCGAAGACCCGCTTGGTTTTCTTCTCGGAGCGGGGCAGGGTATTCAGGGAGACCACGGCCACCCTGGGCGTGACGTTCATCCGGGACTTGAACAGCTGTTTGATCGTTTCCGCCGTGCGGCTGAATTCCACGCGGCCTTCCGCTTCCACCGTGAGCATGATGATATCCCGGTTGACGATGTCGTCGTGCGCGATATCGATCTTGTACTCGCTGGAGACGCCGTCCACCTGGCCCAGGATTTCCTCCACCTGGCTCGGGAACATGTTTACGCCGTGGACCTTGAACATATCGTCGCTCCGCCCGCGGATGGTGTCCAGCCGCGGATAGGCGCGCCCGCAGGTGCATTCGCCCGGAATGATGCGGGACAGGTCGTGGGTCCGGAAGCGGATCAGCGGCGCGCCCTCCTTCACCAGCGTCGTGATGACGATTTCGCCCTCCTCCCCGTCGGGCAGGACCCGGCCGGTGGCGGGATCGATGATCTCCGTGTAGAGGAAATCGTCAAAGATGTGCATGCCGTGCTGATCCGGGCAGTTGATGCCGATGCCGGGGCCGTAGATCTCCGTCAGGCCGTAGATATCATACAGCTCGATCCCCAGCTCGCGGGCGATGTAATTCCGCTTCGCGTCGCTCCAGCGCTCAGAACCGATGATGCCCTTGCGGAGTTTGATTTTGTCCTTCAGGCCGCGGCGGTTGATTTCCTCGGCCAGCAGCAGCGCGTAGGAGGAGGTGGCGCACAGGACGGTGGATTCCAGGTCGATCATCATCTGCAGCTGCTTCTCCGTATTGCCGGGGCCCATGGGAATCGCCATGGCGCCAAGCTTTTCGCAGCCGGCCTGGAAACCGATGCCCGCCGTCCACAGGCCGTAGCCGGGCGTGATCTGGATCCGGTCCCGGGGCGTGATGCCGGCGATTTCATAGCACCGGGCGAACATGGTGGCCCAGTCCTCCACGTCCCTGGCGGTATAGGGGATGATGACCGGCTTTCCGGTGGTGCCGGAGGAGGAATGGATGCGGACGACCTGCTCGTCCGGAACGGCCTGGATCCCCAGCGGGTACGCGTTCCGCAGGTCCGCCTTGTCCGTGAAGGGGATTTTCTCGAAATCCTCGGGCGTGGAAACCCCGGTGATTCCGGCCTGGCTGTAAATCCGGCTGTAGTAGTTTCCGCTGGCGAGGATGCGCTTGATCTGCCGGTCCGCCAGGGCCAGCTGGGTGTCGCTGATTCTCATGATTTTTCCCTCCGAACGCTGTATTTTTTCGGGAGGCGCTTTGGGCGCTTCCTTTTTCCGTATCAGGGCCTTCCCGCGCGGGGGATCTTATCCGGGTTTTTTACGGGCGGTTCGCTCCGCCGATTTCCAGCCCGGCCAGGAAGGCGGCGCGGTTGGCCTCCAGGAACCTGGGCGGGACCTGGCGCGCAATCCGCTCCATCACGGTTTCCGTGCTGATGCCCAGCAGCCCCGCGCCCGCCGCGGCTCCCAGCAGGACGATGTTCAGGAATTTCGCCGAGCCCAGCGGCCGGCAGACGGCGTCGCCGTCCACAAAAATGCACGGGCACTTTTCCCGCAGGTACGCGACCATTTCCCGGCCGTCGTAGCCGGAGCTCTTCAGGGATTCGGTCACCGGCCGGACGGGCGACGTGTTGACGACGGCCGTGCCGCCCTTCCGGAGATACCGCAGGTTCCGGACCGCCTCGGCGGGCTCGAAGGCCAGGAGCAGGTCCGCGCCGCCGAAGGGGATGAGCGGGGAGGCGGCGTCCGGACCGATCCGGACATGGCTGGTGACGGAGCCGCCCCGCTGCGCCATGCCGATGGTTTCAGCCGAATGCACCGGGCTGCCCTCGTCCATGGCCGCCGCGGCGATGATTTTCGAAGCCAGGACCGTACCCTGGCCGCCCACGCCGCAGATCAGGATATCCTTATTCATGGTTTCCACCTCCGATCGCGCCGACGGGGCAGATCTGCCCGCACAGCCCGCAGCCTGTGCAAAGGTTGGCGTCAATGACCACCCGCCCCTGATCCGTGATCAGCGCCGGGCAGCCGATTTCCCGGATGCATTTCCGGCAGGAGATGCATTTGCCCGGATCGACGGCGCATTTCGCGGACGGCCGGGTGAGCGCGACGCAGGGGGATTTGAAGATGACCGCCTTCACGCCCTTTTCCTCCGCGCAGTCCCGGATCACCCGCACGGCATGATCCAGCTCCAGGGGGTTCACGGTTTCCACGCGCCTGACGCCGATCCCCTCCAGGATCTTCGCGATATCCACCTTTTCAACTATATTGCCCATCATGTTCCGGCCCGTCCCGGGATGGGGCTGATGGCCGGTCATCGCGGTGGTGGAGTTATCCAGCACGCAGAGGATCATGTCCGCCTCGTTGTACACCGCGTTGACGACGCCGGTCATTCCGGAGGCGAAGAAGGTTGAATCTCCCACGAAGGCGAAGCTGACGGCGTCGGGATTCATGTGGTTCAGCCCCTGCGCCATGGTGATGCCCGCGCCCATGCACAGGCAGGTATCCACCATGTCCAGCGGCATCGCGTTTCCGAGGGTGTAGCAGCCGATATCGCCGCAGAAAAAGGCCTTCCGGCCCTTCATGGCCTGCTTGACCGCGTAGAAGGAGGCCCGGTGGGGGCATCCGGCGCAGAGCACCGGCGGCCGCACGGGAAGCGGCGGCGCGTCGGAGGTATCCAGCTCCCCGGATTCGGGACCGCCGCCGAGGAAGCCGCGGAGAATCCGGGCGCTCAGCTCCACGCTGTTTTCCCCGTTATGGGGCACGGTTCCGTCCAGCTTTCCGGCGACGCGCAGATCCAGCCCGCGGCGCCCCGCGAGCTGAAGGATTTTCTCCTCCAGGAAGGGACTCAGCTCCTCCAGGCAGAGCACCTCGCGCACCCCCTCCAGGGCGCGGAGCATGAAGGCTTCCGGGAACGGGAAGGGGGTGGCCACCCGGATCAGCCGGACGTCCGGCCGGTCCTTCAGGTATTCCCGGACATAGGCATAGCTGACGCCCGAGGCCACCACGGCCCGCCCGGACGTTCCGGACACGGTATTGAACCGGTAGTCCGAGAAATCGCCGCCGATTTCCAGGTTCCGCGCCTCCATCCGCCCGTGGGCGGCATGGGAAAGCCGCGGGAAGATCACCCATTTTCCGGGATCCCGGACGAAGCCCTCAAAGGGCCGCGGCGCGAAGGCGTCCGGCACCTCGACGGAGGCGTAGGCGTGGCAGACCCGGGTGGTCGGCCGGAACAGCACCGGCGTCGCGTACTTCTCCGAAAAGGCGAAGGCGTCCTGAATCATGGCATACGCCTCCTCCGGGGAGGCGGGATCGAACACCGGGATGCGGCAGAAGTCCGCGAACCGGCGGGTGTCCTGCTCCGTCTGGGAGGAGATGGGACCCGGGTCATCCGCGCTGACGACGACGAGCCCGCCCTTTACGCCGATATAGGCCAGGGACATCAGGGCGTCGGAAGCGACGTTGAGGCCCATCTGCTTCATGGTGACCATGGCCCGGGCGCCGCTGTACGCGGCCGCGGCGGCCACCTCCAGGGCAGCCTTTTCGTTGACGGACCACTCCAGATGGATGCCTTCATGGGGATAGCGGGAGACCGTTTCGATGATTTCGGAGGAAGGGGTGCCCGGATAGCCGGCGACGAGGTTGACCCCCGCCGCCAGGGCGCCCAGGGCGATGGCCCCGTTCCCCATCACATATTCCTTCATGTACTCACCTCAGCCTGCATAAACTGCCCTCCGGCCGCCGGGCGCGGCTCCCATCGGGGAGCCGCGCCCTGGCCGGAGAGATCTCAGATTTCAGCCTTTGCCTTTTCCAGCGCCGCGATGACCCGGTCGCACCAGGCGTCAAATTCCGGATCCTCCTTCTGGCATTCTTCGGGATGGGCGAGGATGTAATCCAGCGCGATCCGCACGCCCCGGTGGAAGGGCACGGTGGTGGTCATCGCCGGGGCGAGGCGCTTCAGCTTGCTGTTGTCAAACACGACGGAGACCGCCTTGTCCCCGATCAGGCTTCCCGTATAGTCATATCCGCGCCCGTCGCCCACCGCGGCCAGGAACGAGGAGGAAACATAATAGGGCTTCAGCTCCACGCCCAGCGCGTCGGCGATGGTGGCGTAGATCTGGTTCCAGGAGAGGATTTCATCCCCCGTGATCTGGAAGGCTTCGCCGATGGCGTGCCGGTTGCCCATCAGGGCGGTGTAGCCGACGGCAAAATCCGCGTTGAAGGTCAGGGCCCACAGGGAGGTGCCGTCCCCCTGGATCAGGACCGGCTTGCCCTCCATCATCCGGCGGATGACCTGCCAGGAGCCGTTCTTCCCGTGCACGCCCAGCGGAATGCTCCGCTCGTCATAGGTGTGGCTGGGACGGACGATGGTGACCGGGAAGCCTTCCTCCCGGTATTTTTTCATCAGGAATTCCTCACAGGCGATCTTGTTCCTGGAGTACTCCCAGTAGGGATTGGCCAGGGTGGTTCCCTCGGTGATCCGGAAATCTGCCGCGGGCTTGTGATACGCCGAGGCGGAGCTGATGTAGATATACTGCCGGGTTTTGCCCCGGAAGAGCCGCCAGTCCCGCTCCACGTCCGCCTGGGTGAAGCCGATGAATTCGCCCACGGTATCAAAGGTCATGCCCTCCAGCGCCTTCGCCGCCGCGGCTTCATCGCGGATATCCGCGATGATCTGATGGATCCGCCCGCCTTCCGGAATGCTCCGGTTTCCGCGGTTCAGGAGCCATACCTCCCACCGGGGATCCTCGGCCAGCCGCTTCACGATGGCCGTGCTGATGGTTCCGGTGCCACCGATAAACAGTGCCTTCATGATCAAGAACCTCCTGTAAATCAAAGAATCTGCTTTTGTGCGTGCGCTGTGAATCCGGAGCCGTCTTCGGGTCCTTCCGGGTGCAGAGTGTATTATAAGAAAAAGAGCGGCCCCGTGTCAATTGATTTGCGATTGCGTTTTGGGGGCGAGGTGAATTATAATGAAAGGACGCGATCCGGAAGCGGAAGGAGGGGCGGCATGCGGCGGGAGAAGAACAGATATATTTTCGCGCCGGAGGGAAGGCGCGGCCGGGAGCGCAGGCACGGCCTCCGGAAGACGCTGCTGATCTTTCTGCCCCTGCTGGCGGCGATTCTGCTGATTTCCAACTACATCGTCTCCAACCGGGTCCGGCTGGAGCGGGTCAGCCTGACCATCCTGAACCTGCCGGAAGACCTGGAGCAGTACTCCATCCTGCACCTGAGCGACCTGCACGGGGCGGAGCTGGGGGAGAACCAGCGCGCGGTGGCCGCAGCCCTGGGCGATATCCGGTACTCGTGCGTGGTCATGACCGGGGATATGCTGGGAAAGGATCAGGACGTGGAGCCGCTGCTGGACCTGATCGCGCTCATGCCGGCGGGAACGCCCAAGTATTACATTCCCGGGGACACGGACGGGGACGCGCTGGACAGCTTTGCCCACAGCAGCCTGTCCGTTTATACTTCCTGGGCCGAGCGGCTGATGGAGGCGGGGGTCACGATTCTGGACCGGCCGGTCTCCGAAACCCGGGGAAAGGGGACCATCTGGTTCGTTCCGGAGGAGCTGTACACGCTGAACCTGGACCAGATGACGGACGTTTACCGGGATCAGCTGGCCGAAATGAACCGGAGGGCGACCGCCCTGACGGCGGACGACGCGGCGAGGCGCAGGGTCCTGGAATACGAGGTGGACAGGATGGCGGCGGTCCGGGAAGCCCGGGAGCAGTTCCGGCCCGCGGATATTCAGCTGGTGCTGACGCATACGCCGCTGTCGGAGGAATACGTGCAGGACATGATCCGCTGGGGCAGCAAGGAAGAAGCGTTCTCCATGCGCTACGCCGGGCTGATTCTGGCGGGGCATTACAACGGGGGACAGTGGCGCATCCCGCTGAAGGGACCGGTTTTCGTGCCGGAAATGGGCTGGTTCCCGGAGGATTCCCAGGTGAAGGGGCTCAGCTTTCCCGCCGGGATTCCCCAGTACATCAGCCCGGGGCTGGGCTCGGATCCCCATTATGAAAACATGCGCGGACGCATTTTCAACCCGCCGACGGTGACGCTGATCACGCTGACGAGAAAGGCCGCCAAATGAAGCTTCTGAATCGGAGACCCAAAAGATACGAGATCGACATGACCACGGGGCCGCTGATCCCGAAGATCATTCAGTTTTCCCTTCCGCTGATGCTGACCGGCATCCTGCAGCTGCTGTACAACGCGGCGGATGTGATCGTCGTCGGCAATTTCGCGGGGCATACGGCGCTGGCGGCGGTATCCTCCACCGGATCGCTGATCAACCTGCTGGTCAACGTCTTCATGGGCCTGAGCGTGGGCGCCAGCGTGGTGATGGCCCAGGCATACGGGGCCGGCGATACCCTGCGCATGCGCAGGGCGGAGCATACCGCGATGACGCTGGCGCTGCTGATGGGCATCGGCGTGGGCGTGATGGGCTTTCTGCTGGCCAGGCCCATGCTGGAGTGGATGGGAAGCCCGCCGGACGTGATCGACGGGGCGGCGCTGTATGTCCGGATCTACTTCGTGGGCATGCCCGCCAACATGCTGTACAGCTTCGGCTCGGCCGTGCTGCGGGCCATCGGGGATACCCGGAGGCCGCTGTTCTACCTGACCCTGTCGGGCCTGGTGAACGTCGCGCTGAACCTGGTGCTGGTGATCGTGTTCCGGATGTCCGTGGCAGGCGTGGCGGTCGCGACGGTCGCCAGCCAGGCGGTCAGCGCCGTGCTGGTGCTGATGTGCCTGCTGCGCTCCCACGGCCTGATCCGGCTTGAGCTGAAGGAATGCCGCATCGACCGGAAGAGCGTGACGGAAATGATCCGGGTCGGCCTTCCCGCCGGCCTGCAGGGAAGCCTGTTCTCCATTTCCAACGTGCTGATCCAGAGCTCGGTGAACTCCTTCGGCAGCCTCGTGGTGGCCGGGAACGGCGTTGCCGCCAACATCGAGGGCTTCGTGTACGTGGCGATGAACGCCCAGCACCAGGCCTGCATGACCTTCGCGGGGCAGAACTACGGCGCGGGAAAATATGACCGGGTCCGGAAGACGCTGTGGTGCTGCCTGGGCATCGTGGCGTCAGTCGGCTTCCTGCTGGGCATGCTGGTGTACGCCTTCGGCGGAACGCTCATGGGCCTGTACAACAGCGACCCGCAGGTGATCGCCTTCGGCCTGATCCGGATGGGCATCATCCTGCCGACCTATTTTTTCTGCGGGATGATGGATGTCATGGTCGGCCAGATGCGGGGCATCGGGCTGTCCGTGCTGCCGATGATCGTTTCGCTGGCCGGCGCCTGCGGGCTCCGGATCGTCTGGATCATGACGGTTTTCGCGGCGAACCCGACGCAGCAGGTGCTCTATCTTTCCTATCCGGTGTCCTGGGCGATTACCTTCGTAATCCATCTGATCTGCTACTTCGCGGCGGCGCGGAAGAGGCTGGCGCCTCATCCCGCGGCGGCATGAGGCGGGAGCGCTGAAAAGGAATAACAGCTGGCGGAGCGCCGGGACGGGCTGGGCCCGGCGGGCGCGCTCCGCGGAAAGGCGGGAAAAATGAGAAAGACTTCGGTACCGGGACGCGCCTGGAGCGCATACACCGCATCCCCGTGCGGTACGCTGAAGTTTCTGCTGGTGCAGGTCTGCCTGCGGATGATGTGCCTGGCGCCGCTTCTGTGCCTGAGCGACCGGAACCTGGCGCCCGGCGCGGTTCTGTCCCCGGTGATGTGGATCCTGATCCTGCTGCCGGCGAGGATGAACGCCGCTGCGGCCATGCGGGACGCCCTGGCGGGCGGGCCGCTGTGCTCCGCGCGCCTGGTGGAGACCGCCGGGTACGGGGAAAAGCTGCTCATGGGCCTGAAGCGGCTCGGATTCCTGATGCTGTGGGGCGCGCCGCTGATTTTCCTGGCGGTCCGGGGCTGGTCGCTTTATACCGGCGAGACGGACGTCTTTTCCGTGCTCCGGATGATCCGGGGCGACCTGGGCGGAGGGGATCAGCTCCGCGGGATCCTGGTGCTGCTCGGCCTGATCGCGGGCTCGCTGCTGCTGCTGGCGGCCGGATGCGCCTTCCACAGCGGGGCGCGCCACGCCTGGGCGCAGGGGGATCCGCGGCTTGTGAACGGCCGTCACGGCATGACGATGCTCTTCTGGCTTATGTCCCTGCTGTGCCTGCTTCCGCTGGCCGCGGCGGTGGCGGTGACCGTTGTCCGTTACCTGCCGGCGGTCACGGACCTGACCGGGCTGCTGACGAAAAAGGTGCAGCTGCCCCGGACGGACGAGACGGTATGGATCCTGGCGGCCGGCGCGGCGCTGACGCTGCCCCTGCTGCCTCTGCGCGCCCTGATCCCGGCGGCCTGGGCGGCGAAGCTGAAGGAAAAAGCATGAAAATGAGAGTGGACCGGTGGCTGACCACCCTGGGCATCTGCAGCCGGAGCGAGGCGAAGGAGCTGATCCGCAGGGGCGCGGTCCGGGTGAACGGGATTCCCGTGCGGGACGCGGGCCTGTCCGCGGAGACGGAGACGGACGTGCTGAGCGTGCGCGGGCAGGACGTGGACGGGCGGACGGTGCGCCATGTGATGCTGAACAAGCCCGCGGGCCTTCTGACGGCGGCCCGGGACCGGAAGCAGCCCACGGTGATGGATCTGCTGCCGCCGTGCTACGCGGGCATGGGCTGCATGCCCGTGGGGCGGCTGGACCGGGATACGACCGGGCTGCTGCTGCTGACCTGCGACGGGGAGATGAACCACCGGCTTCTTTCCCCGGGGCGGCACGTGGAGAAGGAATACGAGGCGCGGGTGACCGGCAGGCTGACGGACGCGGAAATCCGCGCCTTCGCGGACGGGCTGGAGCTGTCGGATTTTACGGCGATGCCCGCGCGCCTGCGCATCCTGGAGGCGGGCGGGGAAACCTCCCTGGCCCGGGTGACGGTCGCGGAGGGGAAGTTTCATCAGATCAAGCGGATGTTCGCGGCGACGGGGCATGAGGTGCTGACGCTTCACCGGCGCAGATTCGGCCCGCTGGAGCTGGATCCCGGCCTGGCCGGGGGCGCCTGGCGGGAGCTGACGGAGGAAGAGCTCTCTGCCCTGCGCGCCGCCGCGGGGATGGCCCCGCGCTCCGGCGGAAACCCGGAGCCGGAGGCCCGGGGAGCCGCGGAGGGACCGCCGGGAAGCGAAGGGAAGGAAAAATGAGCGATCAGTACTTTGCCCGGGAGCCGGAGAGCGAATCCCGGCCCGCGGCCTGCAGCTTTGACTACCGGGGCCGGACCCTGCGCTTCACGACGGACGCAGGCGTTTTTTCCCGGGGTGAGCTGGACGCGGGCACCCGGCTGCTGCTGGACGCGCTGCCGGAGACGCTGAGCGGCGCGATCCTGGATCTGGGCTGCGGATGGGGCCCCATCGGCATCAGCGTCAAGGCGGCCTGGCCGGAAACCGACGTCACCATGGCGGATGTGAATCTGCGGGCGCTGGCATGGAGCCGGAAGAACGCCGAGGCGAACGGCGTGCGGACGGAATGCGTGGAGAGCGACGGGTTTGCCGCCCTGGAAGGACGGATTTTCGACGCGGTGATCACCAATCCGCCGATCCGCGCCGGGAAGCAGGTGATTTACGGCATGTTTGCGGACGCTGCGGCGCACCTGAAGCCCGGGGGAAGGCTCTACCTGGTGATCCGGAAGCAGCAGGGCGCGGAAAGCTGCATCCGCTACCTGAAAACCCTGTACGCCTCCGTGGAAAAGCTGGACCGCTCCGGGGGCTTCTGGGTGATCCGCGCGGAGAAGGCGCCGGAATAAAAGGGCCCGGCCGCCCGGGACGGGAGCAGAGAAAGCCCTGTAAAAAGCTGAGAAAACCCTGTAAAAAGGGATTGACATTTCTTCAGGAAAAGGTATAATACCCTTGAAGGTCAAAGAAAGTCAAAGCAGACCTTCGAAGGGGGCTTGACCATGAATATGAATCAGTTTACGCAGAAGACGACGGCCGCGCTGCAGCGGGCGCAGTCCCTCGCTGTTGAATATCAGCACATGCAGGTGGAGCAGGCGCATCTGATGCTCGCGCTTCTGGAGGAGGATCAGGACCTGATTCCGCAGCTGCTGAAGAAATGCGGCCTGAATCCCGACGCGGTGCGCCAGGGGCTTCAGGACATCCTGGAGCGCACGCCCAGGGTTTCCGGAAGCGGCCGTGAGCCCGGCAAGGTCTATATCGCGCCGGAGGTGGAGAAGGCGCTGCTGGAGGCGGAAAAGACGGCCGGGCAGATGAAGGACGAGTATCTGTCCGTCGAGCATCTCTGGATGGGCATCTGCGCGAAGCCGGACGCGAACATCGCGAAGCTGCTGAAGAGCCTGGGCTACCGGCCGGAGGATTTCCTGAAGGCGCTGAGCGGGGTGCGGGGCGCGACGCGGGTGACCAGCGACAATCCGGAGGAAACCTATGACGCGCTGAAGAAGTACGGAACGGACCTGGTGGAGATGGCCAGGAAGCAGAAGCTGGATCCGGTCATCGGCCGGGACAGCGAAATCCGGAACGTCATCCGGATCCTGAGCCGGAAGACGAAGAACAACCCGGTGCTGATCGGCGAGCCCGGCGTCGGCAAGACGGCCATCGCCGAGGGGCTGGCCCAGCGGATCGTCCGGGGCGACGTGCCGGACAGCCTGAAGGACCGGACCATCTTTTCCCTGGACATGGGCAGCCTGATCGCCGGCGCGAAATTCAGGGGCGAGTTTGAGGAGCGCCTGAAGGCCGTGCTGGCGGAAATCAAAAAGAGCGAGGGGAAAATCATCCTCTTCATCGATGAGCTGCACACCATCGTCGGCGCCGGAAAGGCGGACGGCGCCATGGACGCCGGCAACCTGCTTAAGCCCATGCTGGCCAGGGGCGAGCTGCACTGCATCGGCGCGACGACCCTGAACGAATACCGCCAGTATATCGAGAAGGACGCGGCGCTGGAGCGGAGGTTCCAGCCGGTCATGGTGAGCGAGCCCACCGTGGAGGATACCATCGCGATCCTGCGGGGGCTGAAGGAACGCTACGAGGTGTTCCACGGGGTGAAGATCCAGGACGGAGCGCTGATCGCCGCGGCGACGCTGTCCAACCGGTATATCACGGACCGGTTCCTGCCCGACAAGGCGATCGACCTGGTGGACGAGGCCTGCGCCATGATCCGGACGGAGATCGATTCCCTGCCGGCGGAGCTGGACGACATCCGCCGGAAGATCATGCAGCTGGAGATTGAGGAAGCGGCGCTGAAGAAGGACGACGACCGGCTGAGCCAGGCGCACCTGGAGGAGGTGCAGAAGGAGCTGGCCGAGCAGCGCGACGCCTTCAACAGCATGAAGGCCCGCTGGGAGGCGGAGAAGAACGCCATTTCCCGGGTGACGGGCCTGCGGGAGCAGATCGAGCAGGTGAACGCGAAGATCGAGCAGGCGGAGCGCAGCTATGACCTGAACCGCGCGGCGGAGCTGAAGTACGGCGAGCTGCCCCAGCTGAAGAAGGAGCTGGAGAAGGAAGAGGAGATCGCGGAGCGGAGCAAGGGCGAGAACAGCCTGCTGCGCGACAGGGTCACGGAGGAGGAAATCGCCCGGATCATCGGGCGGTGGACCGGCATTCCGGTGGCGAAGCTGATGGAGGGCGAAAGGGAGAAGCTGCTGAGGCTGGAGGATACGCTGCACGAGCGGGTCATCGGCCAGAACGAGGCGGTGACGAAGGTCGCCGAGGCCATCCTGCGCAGCCGCGCGGGCATCCAGGATCCGAACCGGCCGCTGGGCTCCTTCCTGTTCCTCGGCCCCACCGGCGTCGGCAAGACCGAGCTGGCCAAGGCGCTGGCCCAGGCCCTGTTCGACGACGAGAAGAACATGGTCCGGATCGATATGTCCGAATACATGGAGAAATTCAGCGTGTCCCGCCTGATCGGCGCGCCTCCCGGATATGTGGGGTACGACGAGGGCGGCCAGCTGACCGAGGCCGTACGCCGGCATCCCTACTGCGTGGTGCTCTTCGACGAGGTGGAGAAGGCGCATCCGGACGTGTTCAACGTGCTGCTGCAGGTGCTGGACGACGGCCGGATCACCGACAGCCAGGGGCGGACGGTGGACTTCAAGAACACCATCCTGATCATGACCAGCAACCTCGGCAGCGAGTTCATCCTGGACGGCATCCACGACGGCGAAATATCCGCGGAGGCCCGCGGCCAGGTGGACCGGATGCTGAAGACCCATTTCCGGCCGGAGTTCCTGAACCGGATTGACGAGATCGTGTACTACAAGCCGCTGACCCGGGATGAAATCGCGTCCATTGTGGGCCTGATGGTGAAGGGCCTGAACGCCCGCATGGAGGAAAAGCAGCTGCATGTGGAGCTGACGGACCGGGCCATGGAAGCCGTCATCGACCGGGGCTTCGACCCGGTGTACGGCGCGCGGCCGCTGAAGCGGTATCTGCAGAGCAGGGTGGAAACCCTGATCGCCCGGCGGATTATCGCCGGGGACGTGGAGCCCGGCTCCGTGCTGAAGGTGGATCTGGACGAAAACGGAGCCTTTGTCTGCGAAGCGGAGAAGCCTGAAGCATAAGGAACGGACCTGCGGGGCGCTTTCTGATGGAGAGCGCCCCGTTTTTTTTGCATCCTGCAGGCACCGCGCGGCGGCCGCCGGGAACCGCGGCCCCCGGCGTGCATTGCGGGAAAGGGGGAAAATATGCTACAATCCAGGCAGGAAAAAGGGACGGGCGGGCCCGCGCAGGCGCGGGCGGCCGGAAAGGAAAAAGGATGAACGGACTTCTGCGCACTGTAGCGGACACGCCGGCGCCGGAGGGCACGGCGGTACTGTGGTGGCTCGGACAGATGGGCCTGATGGTGAAGATGAAGGACACGGTGATCTGCGTCGACTATTTCGCGACGAAGACGGAGGACCGCCGGGTGGCCCCGCCGGTTCCCGCGGAGGAAACGGAGGGGATCCGGGCCTTCCTCGGCACCCATGACCACCTGGACCACATCGACCACGAAGCCTGGCGCGTCTGGGCCCGGACCTGCCCGGAAGCCCGGTTCGTGTTTCCTGCGATCCACCGGAAGGCCGTGGAGGCGGACGGAATCGAACCGGAAAGATGCCTGGGCCTGAACGACGGGGAGAGCTGCCGCGTCGGGGACATCACGATCCGGGCGATTCCGGCGGCGCACGAGTTTCTGGACCGGGAGGCGGAATCCGGGCTTTATCCCTTCCTGCAGTACGTGATTGAGGGCAGCGGTCTGCGCATCTGGCACGCGGGGGACACCGTGCGCTATGAGGGCATGGTGCCCCGGCTGCGGGAATTCGGGCCGATCGACGCCGCACTGCTGCCCATCAACGGGCGGGACGGAACCCGGTACCGCGCCAACTGCATCGGCAATATGACCTTCCAGGAGGCGGCGGACGCGGCGGGCGAGGTGAAGCCCCGGCTGGTGATTCCGGGCCACTGGGACATGTTCGCTTTCAACAGCGAGGATCCCCGGAAGTTCGCGGATTACCTGGACGCGAAATACGGGGACGCCGTTCCGTGCCTGATTCCCGGATACGGGGAGCCGATCGTGCTGAAGGCGCGGGGATGAGCGCCGGGATGGTTTCCGGCGGAGACTGAAGGGCGGAGGACGCAGGCATGCTGATTGTCGCGGCGGACGGAAGCGGGGACTATACGGGGATCCAGGCGGCGGTGGACGCCGTTCCGGCGGAAGCGGGGGACGAAGACCGGACGATTCTGATCCGCCGGGGCGTGTACAGGGAGCGGGTGATCGTGAACCGCAGCCGGCTGCGCCTCGTCGGGGAGGACGCCGAAGGGACGGTGTTGGCCTGGTCCTCCTGTGCGAAGGAAACGCATCCGGACGGAACGGAGCGGACCACCTTCCGCTCCTGGACGCTGATGGTGAACGCCGACGACGTGACGGTGGAGAATCTGACGATCACAAACGACGCGGGGGACGGCAGGAAGGTCGGCCAGGCCGTGGCGGTCTACGCGGCGGGCGACCGGGGCGTCTGGCGCGGGTGCCGGATGATTGCGCACCAGGATACCCTGTACTGCGGGCCCGTCCGGATCCCGGACGTGGAGGCGGACCTGGGGAAACGGCAGGGCTGCGCGGAGAAGGCGCCCCGGGTGCAGGACGGCCATCCTTCCCGGAGCCGGCAGTACTTTCGGGACTGCCTGATTCAGGGGGACGTGGACTTCATCTTCGGTTCCTACCGCTGCTGGTTTGAAAACTGCACCCTGTTCATGAACGAGCGGGGCGGCTGGTACACCGCGGCGAACACCCATCCGGAGCAGGACTGGGGCTTCGTCTTTCACGACTGCCGCCTGACCGGCGCGTGCGCCGCGGGCGCCGGGTATCTGGGCCGCCCGTGGCGGGCCGGGGCGGCGACGGTTTTCCTGGCCTGCGGGATGGATGAGGCGGTCGCCCCGGAGGGCTTTGCGGACTGGGACGAGGAGCGGGTGATCACCCGGCGCCTCGGAGAATGGCGCACCCGGGGGGCGCGGGCGGACCTGAGCCGCCGGAATCCCCGGGAAAACCTGCTGACGGACGCGGAGGCCGAAAGGATCACGCCGGCGCTGGTGCTGGGCGGGACGGACGGCTGGCGGCCGGAGGAAAACAGGGAAAAGGATTAGAGTCGGAGGAGGACTGCACATGGCTTCGCTTCAGCGCGCTTTCAGAAGATCGGAGTGGACGAAGGGCCGGGAGCGCGCTTTTTCGTATTTTCAGATCGCGCTGGGCTCGCTGATCGGCGCGGCGGCGTATCCGCTGTTCATGACGCCGAACCGGATTGCCCCGGGCGGGCTGACGGGCGCCGCGATGATTCTGAACCACCTGTTTTCGCTTCCCGTGGGCACGGTGTCCCTGGCGCTGAACTTTCCGCTGTTCCTGATCGGCTGGCGGACCATGGGCAGGGTGTTTGCCTTCAGGAGCCTGATCGCGACGGTGCTTTTTTCCGCGCTGATCGACCTGCTGCCCCTGCAGCCCATGACGATGGATCCGCTGCTGGCGACGCTTTACGGCGGGATCATGCTGGGCGCCGGGCTGGGGCTGATCCTGCGGGGCGGCGCGACCACGGGCGGAACGGATATGATGGCCCGGATGATCCACCGCCGCATCCCCGTGATCACCGTGGGCGCTTTTCTTTTTGCCTTCGATTTCGCGGTCGTGGCGACGGCGGGGCTGCTGATCGGTACCTCCGAGGCGCTCTATGCGCTGATCAATATCTTCCTGTCCGCGAAGATGATCGACGTGGTCATGGCCGGATTTTCCGGCAGCAAGGCCTGCCTCGTGATCTCTCCGGCCTGGGAGAGAATCCGGGAGCGGATCATGACGGAGATGGACCGGGGCGTCACCGAGCTGGAGGCCCGGGGCGGCTATACCGGGGAGAGGAGGCCGACCCTGCTGTGCGTGGTGAACCGGATGGAGGTGACCGCGGTCAAGCGCATCATCCGGGAGGAGGATGAGCAGGCCTTCGTCATCGTCGTGGACGCGACCGAAGCCATCGGGGACGGCTTTGACGGCATCGCGCAGGAGTAGCCGGTTTCACGCTGAATATTCCTGTCAGAGAAAAAACAGAGGAGGCGGATCCCGTGAACAGAATTCTGACGGTGACCATACCCCAGCTGACGGCGCGCCACAGGGAGGAGATCCGCGCGGCGGCGGAGGCCCGCGGCCTGGAGGCGCTCTTTTTCGAGAGGGAGGAGGACGCCCTGAGCGCGCTGGCCGGGACGGAGATCCTCTTCAGCCAGTCCGACCGCCTGGCGCGGCACGCGCCGGGGCTCAGATGGCAGTGCACGCCTTCCGCGGGGGTGGACCACCTGCGGAAGGAGAACGTCTTTCCCAATCCGGACACGGTGCTGACCAATTCCTCCGGCGCCTACGGCGTGACCATCTCGGAGCACGTCGTCATGGTGACGCTGGAGATCATGCGCCGCCAGCAGGAATATACCCGCGTCGTGGAGGCCCGGGGGTGGGAGCGCGGCCTCGCGGTCCGCTCCATCCGGAACTGCCGGATCCTGCTGATGGGCACCGGGGATATCGGGCAGGAGACGGCGAAAAGGCTCCGGGCCTTCAGCCCGGCTTCTCTGACGGGCATGAACCGGTCGGGCAGGAATCCGGACGGGCTGTTTGACCGCGTGATCACCGCGGAGGAGCTGGACGGCATCCTTCCGGAAACGGAGCTGCTGGTCCTGTCCCTGCCGGACACCGGGGAGACCCGGCAAATGATGGACGCGCGGCGCCTGGCGCTGCTGCCGGACGGGGCGATCCTGGTCAACGTGGGCCGGGGCAGCGCGATCGCGCAGGACGTGCTGGAAAAGGAGCTGAGGGCGGGACGGCTGCACGCGGCGCTGGACGTCTTCGAGCAGGAGCCCGTGCCGCCGGAGGACGGGATCTGGACCTGCCCGAACCTGCTGATCACTCCCCACACGGCCGGCAACATGACCCTGCCCTATACGCTGGACCGGATCGTGGCGCTGTTCCTGGAGGATCTGGACAACTACTGCGCCGGGCGTCCGCTCCTGCGGCGGGTGGATCCCCGGAAGGGCTACTGAAAAAAGAAAAAAAAATTTGCTTTTCACGGAACCGGACCCCGGACTCCTTCGTCTGAGAGAATGAAAGCGGGATGCGCAGTATCCCGGGGAAGGAGACGAGGACGATGAAGATGAATCGCTGGATCGCGGGGGCGCTGGCCCTGGTGCTGGCGCTGGGCGCGTGCATTGCGGCGCTGGCGGAGGAGGAGCATATCTGGCAGGCCGGAGACCGCGGAGAGCAGGTTTCGGAAATCCAGGCCAGGCTGAAGGAGCTCGGCTACCTGGACAGGGAGCCCGACGGGGTGTTTGACGAGGAGACGGAAAGGGCCCTGATGCTCTTCCAGGAGTGGAACGGGCTGCTGGAGACGGGCATGGCGGACGGAAGGACGCTGAAGATGCTCTTCAGCGATTCCGCGGCCCCCTTCGTCCGCTGGGAAAACGGCGGGATGGGGGGCACGGAGTCGGAGAGCGTCTGGGACGCGTTCGCCCCGGCGGCCGCTACGTCCATGCCGGCGCTCAGCGCGAAGGGGTACGCCTTTGAATCGGAGGAGGACTGGGGCTGGAACACGAACGAGTACACCCTCTTCGGGGAGAACGGGTTCCAGGCCGCGGGCAGCAATCCCTTCTCCACCTTTGCCGCGGATGTGGACACGGCCTCCTACGCCCAGCTCAGGCGGATGATCCTCGCGGGGGAGAAGGTGCCGGCCGACGCGGTGCGCGTGGAGGAGATGCTCAACTACTTCCGCTACGATTACGCCCGGCCGGAAGGGAATCATCCCTTCGGCGTGACGATGGCGATGGCGCCCTGCCCCTGGAACGCGGAGACGCTGCTTCTGCAGGTCGGCCTGCAGGCGAAGGCCGTTACCGCGGAGAACCGGTCCGCGCAGAACCTGGTGTTCCTGATCGATGTTTCGGGCTCCATGTTCGGGGAGGACCGGCTGGACCTGGTCAAGCGCGCGTTCCTGCAGCTGCTGGAGGAGCTTCAGCCCACGGATACCGTGTCCCTGGTGACCTATGCCTCCCGGGACGAGGTCGTGCTGGAGGGCGTCCCGGCGGCGGACCGGACCCGGATCATGGAAGCGATTTCCGCGCTGGAGGCCGGCGGCTCCACCAACAGCTCGGCGGGAATCCGGACGGCCTACCAGCTGGCGGAGAAATACGCGGCGGAGGGGAGCTCCAACCGCATCCTGATGGCGACGGACGGCGATTTCAACGTCGGCATGACCAGCGAAGGCGATCTGGCGAGGCTGGTCATGGAAAAGAAAAAGGCCGGCGTCCGGCTGACCATGCTGGGCGTGGGCTACGGCAACTACAAGGACAACAAGCTGGAAGCCCTGGCGGACTACGGCGACGGGAATTACTACTATCTGGATTCGGTCTTTGAGGCCCGCCGGGCGCTGGTCAGCGAGGCGGGAGGCACCCTGGTGGAGGTCGCCCGGGACGTCAAGCTGCAGCTGGACTTCAACCCGGCGAAGGTCTCCGCCTGGCGCCTGATCGGCTACGAGGACCGGGTGATGGATGCGCAGGACTTCGCGGACGACACGAAGGACGGCGGCGAAATCGGATCCGGCCACCGGGTCACGGCGCTGTACGAGATCGTTCCCGTCGGCAGCGGATTTGACGCCGGCATTCCGGAAAGCCGCTATGCTGCCGTGCAGGAGGCCGCCGCGGATCCGGACGGGACGGACTGGCTGACCCTGGCCATCCGCTTCAAGGCGCCCGGGGAGGAGACCAGCACGCTGGAGGAATATCCCTTCCGGGAAGCGCCCGCGGAGGAGCTGAACGACAACATGAAGTGGGCGGCCGCCGTGGCGGAATGCGCCATGATCCTGCGGGACAGCGAATACCGGGGCAGCGCGTCCTGGGACAGCGCGCTGGCGCTGGCCAGGGGCTGCGGGAGCGTGACCGGCGATGCGTATAAGGAAGAGTTTGTCTACCTGCTGACGCTTCTGCAGCGCGCGGCGGAATAACCCGAAAAGAATCATTGGCACATGCAGAGGCGCCCGCGGCGGAGTGGTCCGGCCGCGGGCGCTTTCTTTCGCGATTGTATGGTCCTGAAGCCGGCGGTTTTCCGTCCGGCAGGATGCTTCAGAAGGAAGGCCGCAGCAGGCGGAAGACCTGCAGGCTTGGCAGCGCCGTGCCGTCCGGGGCGAAGAAGGCCTGATTGTCCACGGCGCATCCTCCGTAATACTTTCCGGCGTCGGCCGGATCATATTCCGCGGCATAGCTGGACGCCCAGCCGCTGCCGTACTTTTCCCATTTCGCGCGGTTTTCCGCCCAGGAGGATCCGCCCGCGGAAATCCAGGCGCCCTCCCAGTAGAACAGGCCCAGGCCTCCGGCTTCGCAGACCGCGGCGGCCAGATCCCGCACCGCGTCCGCCTGGCCCTGGGGCGAGACGGGCCAGGGAAGGGGGAGGGAGGTGCCTTCGCCGACGGTGTTGCCGTAAAAATCCGAATCCGCCAGGGTCCAGGCGTAGCTGGTTTCCGCCACCAGCACATCCTTTTTCCAGGTTTCGCGGACGGCGGAGAGGACGGCGGACAGATTTTCCAGCGTGCCGTGCCAGTACGGATACCAGGAGACAGCGAGAACATCGTAATCCAGGCCGGCATCCGCCAGGGAGGCGACCCGGTCCAGCAGGGCCCCGGCCTTCTCCGGGTTCGTGAAGTGAACCGCCGTCCGGACCGACGGGTCAAAATCCCGGACGGCGCGGCAGCCCGCGGCCATCAGGACGCGGACGGCCGTCTGCCAGTCCGCCTCCCCGCAGAAGGAGCCGCTGGTTTCGTTGCCGATCTGCACCATGCCCACGTCGGCGCCGCCCGCCCGCAGGGCGTTCAGGCTTTCGAGCGTGAAGGCATACAGCGCGTCCGCCTTTTCGTCCGGCGTCAGGCCCTGCCAGGCGCGGGGCGCCGCCTGCTTGCCGGGATCCGCCCAGAAATCGGAATAATGGAAATCCACCATCAGCCGCATGCCGCGCTCCGCAGCCCGGCGGCCGATCTCCACGGCGTGGGACAGGTCGCAGTTCCCGCCGCCGAAGCCATGGCCGTCTGAGGAGAAGGGATGATTCCAGATCCGGACGCGGATCCAGCCGATCCCGGCCTCATGCAGCAGATCGAAGAGGTCTGCCTCCCGGCCGCCGGCATCCCGGAACACGGTTCCGCCGGCCTCCAGGGAGAGGACGCTGGACACGTCCATGCCGAGGATGAAATCCTCCGGCAGGTTTTCCACCTTCCGGACGGCCAGGCCCGTCCCGGAGGGATCTTCCGATTCCGCCGGGGGCGCGGCGAGACCCGGAAACAGCAGCGCCAGCGCCAGCAGCAGGCAGACCCGTCTTCTCATTTTCTTTTCCCCTTTTCCGGGCCGGCCCCTCCGGAGGATGGACAGCGGCCGGCGCCCATGATAGAATAGGATCCGGATTGCACGGAACAGATCCCGGCCGCCTTCGGGAGGCGCCGGGCTTATATTCAGGTTACCGCTCCGGGGCCGGAGCGCGGCGCAGGAGGGCGGAGGTCTGCTCCTCCAGGGTGAGCGTGCCGCTTTCCAGGGCGGCCGAACCGGCGCCGATGAAGCCGCTGAGGACGGTGAAATCCGCCAGCCCTGCCTCCGGAAGGCTCAGGGTCAGGGCCTTCTGGGTGGGATTGTGGAGGACGAGGACGGCGCTGTCCTCCCAGGTGGAGACGAAGCCGCCCAGGTCCGTTTTTTCAAGCTTCAGGGCGCGGTAGGTTCCCCGGGCGATTTCCGGATGCGCCTTCCGCAGGGCGATGAGCCGGCTGTAATAGCTCAGGAGGCTTCCGCGTTGCGCCCGCATGGAGGCGACGGTGGCTTCCGTCTGTTTGGCATAGTCCGCACCGGGCGGATCGGCCACCGGATCGCCGTCCCCCCAGCGCATGGCCAGGCGGCGGTTGGCGTCGGTGGCGGCGCCGCCCCGGGAGCCCCGGAGGCCGATCTCCTCCCCGTAATAGAGAAAGGGCGCGCCTGGACCGAGGATATACAGGTTGGCGGCCATCCGAATGCGGCCGTTGGAGTCCGGCAGATACCCCGCGGCCCGGTCCATGTCATGGTTGGAGATGAAGGGGACGAAGACCGCGTCCTCGCGGAGGGCCCGAATGCCGGAAAGATACTTTTCCACATAGGCGGTATAGCGGCTGACGTCCCCGCCGGCAGCGGTTTCGGCGATGAGGCCGCCGGCCTGGGAAAGGGTAAAATCGAAGCAGTCCACGGCGGGGAAGTACTGCGCCGTGACGGCGTCGCTGTCCCACACCTCGGCGACCAGCCAGACATCCGGGGAAATTGCGCGGAGCTCGCCGGCGTACCACCGCCAGAATTCGGCGGAGCGGGCGTTGTCCCCGAAATAGATATATTTCGCCGCGTCGAAGCGGAAGCCGTCCACCCCCAGGCCCAGATAGAACCGGGCGATGTCCAGCGCCGCGCGGCGGACCGCCTCGCAGCCGTAATTCAGCTCCGGCATCTCCCGGGAAAAATTGCCCTCATAGCAGAAATCCGTGCCGGGAATGGGATAGCAGGCATGCCCGGCCGGGAGGTCCGAGGCGGGATGGCAGAGATAGAAATCATAGTATTCGCTGCCTTCGTTGTGCAGGACCCGGGCGTTCCGGAAGCGCCGGAACCAGGGATGGGCGATGCCGGTATGGTTCAGGGGGAGATCCAGGATCAGGCGGATGCCCCGGGCGTGGCAGCCGTCAATCAGCCGCTTCAGGTCCTCCAGGGTGCCGAGCTCCGGATCGACGGTATAATAATCCTCCACGTCATACCGGTGATAGGACGGGGAGGCAAAGACCGGCGTCAGCCAGATCCCCTCGATCCCCAGGTCCGATTCCGTCTCCGGATCCCCGTCGTTCAGGTAATCCAGGCGGTTCAGAATGCCGGGCAGGTCGCCGGCGCCGTCCCCGTTGCTGTCGGAGAAGGACCCGGTGAAGATTTCGTAGAAGACCAGGTTCCGGGTGTCGGGCGCCGCGGCCGGAGCCGCGGAAGCGTGCAGCGCCAGGGGGAGCAGCAGAAACAGGGCGAGCAGCCGGTTTTTCATCGGGAGGAACGCCTCCTTTGAACATTATTGATTCGACGGGGAAAGCGTAACACAAAGGGGATTATTTTTCAACGAGGGAAAGCGGGGAGGCATGGAACGGAAAATGAAGACGCTGTATACCCCGGAGGGGGTTCTGCGGCTGCGGGCCCGGGCGGAAAAAGCCCGGAGGGGCGCCGTGATCCTGGCGGCGGCCTGCCTGGCGGGCTGCGCGGCGCTCTGCTTCGGCGTCCGGACGCGCAACGCGGCGGCCCGGCAGACGCTGGCGATCGCCCTTTCCACCGCCGGCAGCTGGGGTGCGGTATGCCTTTGGGCGGGGATCCGGACCCCGGCGCTGCGGGAGGCGGCGCACGAGGAGGGGGTCCTGAAGGAAACGGCGGAAACGCGCGCGGGGGAAATCCTGCGGGTGGGGGAGCCGGTCGCGATCCCGAAGAGCATCGCCTTCCGGACGGTGGCGCTCCGGGAGGGCGGGGAGGAAGTCTCCCTGAAGCTGAACGACCGGGCGGCCCGGGACTTCCCGGAGGCGGGAAGGCGGATCCGCGCGGAGGTCCGGCGGGGATACATTACGGCGTGGGAGGCGGCGGATGAATAAACGGATGATCTTCCGGCTGATCCGTTACGGGGCGGCCTGCCTGGCGGCCAGCGCGCTTCTGTGGAGCTGGATCTTTACCTTCGTGACGGACGCGCCGCCGGAGAACAAAATCACGCTGTATGCCGACATGCGGGCGTTCCGCTGGACGGAGCTGGCCATCGCCCTGGAGGAGGACGCGCCGGAGGGAATCCGGTTCATCCAGGTGCGGCCTTTTGCCCACGCGCTGATGGACAGCGGGCCGCTGACCCGGGCGGATCTGTACGTGATGACGGAAGCGCAGGCGGCGGAGCGCCGGGAATGGATAGGTCCTCCGCCCGGAGAGGAGGAGCGGGAGGACCCGCCGCGGGGCATCCTGCTGTACGACCCGCAGACGGGGGAGGGCTGCGCCGAAAGCTTCCTGAACTACGGGGAGCGGCCGGGGGAACGCTGGTACCTGTACTTCGGCAGGCAGAGCCCGCACGCGGGGGATCGCGGCGGCGCGGCGGAGGAGACCGCCCGGCGGCTGACGGCCCTTCCGTGACCGGGAACGGGACCAACCTGCCCACAGAAAAGCTACGGACAGGTTACAGACCGGAATATTACGATCCAATATCAGGTTTCTGACTGATGGATAACGCAAAACGGCATGGAAAACCATATCAGGTTTCCCACACCGTTCATTCGCGTTAACCACAGCATCCGGATGTATTCTGCATCTGTCAAAGAAAAACTGTTTCCAGAATCCTGCTTTTCCATTCTGATTCTCCATTCATATTGGCGCTTCAAATTGTACCCTCATGCCCACACTGGATTTTTTTGCCACAAATGGAAAAACTCCTGTCAATACGGCAGGAGCAAAGGTGTATGATCAGGACATCAGATTTCGATGCCGTTACGGAAGGCGAAGCGAATACTGCCGTCAGCATCCAAAATATGGGTTTGTAGTCACTGGTCTTTTCTTTGAAAAACTGCATCATTCACTGCTTGCCGCTGCAAAATGAAGCGTTCCTCTTCCTGCCGCCGACGCAGTTTCTTTTCCTTTTTTGCTTGCATGCGCCGGGTCTCTTCCTGAGATCTTTCTTTCAGCGTTTCCCGGGTGGAGATGCTTTCAAAGATTTTCAGCATTGGATTCTCCTCCTTCAGAATTACCTGTCAGATTTTTGAGCCACTTGTACTGCCGGAACCTCAACGCAACAAAGGGCAGCTTGACAAACTCATCCATACACAGCACAGCATAAACAGCTATGGGCGGCCAGTGCCTGACGAAGGCTGAGAGATACCCCACGGGCAGGATCACAAACCACATGGAAACAGCGTCGCAGATCAGACCGAAACGCGTGTCTCCGCCCGCGCAGAATACGCCGCCCACCAGGCTGGAGTTAAAGGATTTTCCGATGCAATAAACAGCGTTGATCACCAGCATTCCTTGAAACAGCGCCAAGGCGCTTTCTTCCAACGGAACGAGCATGCGGCACGGGAAGTACAGCAGAAGCAGGATCAAGCCGCTGGCAGCGCCTGACAGAAGGGAGCCTGCAAAAACCCGCTTGCCTGCCCATCTGGCATTGTCATAATCGCTTTGCCCCAAAAGCTTGCCGATCAGAATGCTGCCAGCAGTACCAAATCCGCCGCACCCCACGATCACCAGATTCCGCAGTGTGCTCGCTAAGGAATTGGCTGCCACCACTTCCGTGGAGATATGCCCCAGGATGGCGGCGATCGCAGCGGTGGCACAGCCCCAGATCAGGTAATTGCCCTGGACAGGCAGCGTGCACTTCACAAAATCCCGCCGGAGCCGGGCATCTGCATGCAGCACATCCCGGAATGCCGTTTTGCTTCCTTTTCCTTTTTTCAAAGCAATACGGCACAGCGTCACTTCCATGATGCGGGCCAGGCTTGTTGACAGTGCGACGCCGCACAGGGCTTCATAGGGGTCATTAGGAAACAACGCATAAATGGATACAGCGTTTAGGACAATGTTGCTGAGCAGACATGCAGCACTGATCTGAGCGCTGATTTTGGTTTGCTCCATGCTTTTCATCACAGCCAGCAGCATTTGGGAAACGCCCATCATCAGGTAGCTGACACTGACAAAACGAAGATACCCCTCGCCATAAGCGATCAACGGATCATCCTGGGTAAAGATACGCATAAGGCGATCCGGCATCAGCAGCGCAGCCAGGAAGAACAGAAAGGAAATCACGCAGGCGTATCGCAGGGCTAATCCTTGCACCCTGCTGATGGTTTCTGCATCGCCTTTTCCCCAATATTGTGCCGCTAACACAGACGCACCGGTAGAGAGGCCAAAGTAGAACAGCGTCAGGACGAAGGTCACCTGCCCGGCCAGGGAGGATGCGGACAGCGCAGTTTGACTGACATGCGTCAGCATCAGCACATCCGCTGTGCTGACCACAGCGCTGAGCAAATTTTGTAAAACAATTGGCAGCATCAGCTTCCAGAGAACTTTCATAAAAGAAGAACGATCAAACTTCTTCTCCATCAGGAACACCTCCTGATACAATTTTCGTTCAAACAAGTTGAGAAATCTATCGGAATATGATAGAATTTCAATAACAATCGTATTTATGGAGGCGTTTCCATGCACCAACTGCAAGTGAACCCGGATGGAAGCGAACGGCTGGAATACACCATGAAAGGCTTACCGGTGCGCATCAGCACCGACAGGCTGCGAATCTTCCAGGATTATGCCGCCGCCTGCCACTGGCATGATGATTTTGAACTCCTGGCGACGCTGGACGGTGAGATGGACTATTTTGTGAACAGCAAACGGGTTCATCTGAAAAAAGGCGACGGCATTTTTGTCAACGCCCGTCGCCTGCATTACGGATATTCGGAGAAAAAGCAGGATTGCCTGTATCGTTTTGTGGTGTTCCATCCTGACTTGCTGGGAGGCTCTGCCCCAGTTCAGGAAGCAATTTCCCAATTTACCCGGGACGATCAGCCGGATTATTGGCATCTGGATGCAACCAGTGAGGGGATGCTGGTCTTTCATTCCCTGTATGCGGCAGCGGAAGCGGGCGATGCCTTGCAGGTGCTGTCTCTAAGCGCCGGCCTGCTGAATACGCTGCGTGAAATAAAAATCGATCAGACATTGGGCGAAAGCAGCGCTGATTGGCTGTTGCTGCGCCGGATGACCGGATACATCCAGGGCCATTACGATGAATCCATCACGCTTGCTGAGATCGCCGCAGCCGGGGCTGTCTGCCGCAGCCGCTGCTGCGCTTTGTTCCGGGAGAACCTGGGAACGACCCCCATGGAATACGTAACCCGCTACCGGCTGGATAAGGCCTGCTCCCTGCTGCGGGAAGGGACGAACGTGACAGAAGCGGCGCTGTCCTGCGGTTTTCACGGTTCCAGCTATTTTGCCGAAGTGTTCAAAAGAACCTGGCATATCACGCCAAGGGAGTACCAAAGGAACTTCCATCATCAGACTGCTCAGGAATAATACGATTGTTATAGATTCCTGTCGGAAAGCTGTATCACAGGAAGAGAACAGGCGTTATTCTTGCATCCGGACAAATGTCCCAAATTGATTATGGGAGGTCATCAGCATGACAGAACAGGAACGGCAGGAACGCATTTCCAACGGGTATCTATGGGAGGATACGGACGAATACCTGGCACATCAGGCCAAGGTCAAGGATCTGATGTACGAATTCAACACATCCAAGCCCAGTGAGGTGGATAAGCGCAGTGAACTGATGCGGCAGATGTTTGGCTCTGTGGGTGACAATGTATGGATCAATCAGCCGCTGACACTGGCGGTAGGCTCTACCGTGACGATCGGAGAAGGCACCTACATTAATTCGGGCCTGATCCTGATTGATGACTATAAGGTAACCATCGGGAAAGGCTGTTTGTTTGGCACGGGCGTGACGCTCTGCACCACCGGCCACCCCATTGACCCGGAAGAACGGGCGAAGGGTGGCATGTACTCTTTCCCTATCACCATCGGGGACGGAGCCTGGATCGGGGCCGGGGCCATCATTCTGCCCGGCATCACCATCGGGAAGTATGCTGTCATCGGCGCGGGCAGCGTGGTGACCAAGGATGTACCGGATTATACCGTTGCGGCAGGCAATCCCTGCAAGCCCATCCGAAAGATCGATGAACACGACAAGGAATACTATTGGAAAAACCGTCGGTTTGACGAACAAAGATAAAAGGAGAAGCTCGCATGAACAACCTGGAACGGAGGGATCAGCAGATCCTGTATATCTCCGATGATGCAGTATTCGAGGAACAGAAGAAGTGCCGGAACATCCTGCAAAAGCTGAATTTCATGGACCGAGCAGACTTATCTCAAGCAGGGATTTGTGATCGGCGGATTTGATAACCGATGCTATGACGGCACCAGCCAGGAAGGAAAAGCAAACATCTATTTCTACAGGGATTTAGTGTAGCTATCTTCCACAATAAGGAAGGAGAAAGCAGAAGTGTTCAGAGAGATGCGCAGAATCAGGCAGCAGATTTCCCGGGAGGAGTGCGTAGAAATCCTGCAGCGCGCCACCTCTGGTGTGTTGGGCTTGCACGGGGATGATGGATATCCCTATACCGTGCCTGTCAGCTTTGTCTGGCAGGAAGGCGGCACCGGGTTCGGCATCATCGGCTTCCACTGCGCGAAAACCGGGCATAAGATCGACGCGATCCGCAGAGATAACAAGGTTTCCTTTACCGTCATTGACCGGGACGAGGTCATGCCCAGGGAACGCACCACCAAGTTTTGCAGCGTGATTGTTTTCGGACACGCCCGAATTCTGGAGGGAGAAGAAGAAATGCGCCGCGCAGCCAATGCGATCGGCGCAAAGTATTCCAAAGGATTTGAGGACCTGTATATGCAGGAAACGGAAGATACGATTCGCGAAGGCAGGCTTTGTTGCGAGGAAATCACGATTGACCATATGACAGGCAAAATCGGACGACAACTGCTGCTGGAACGCCAGCGAGAGGGAAAATCAAAATGAAAATCGAACATATCGCCCTCTATGTGAATGATTTGGAAAATGCACGCGATTTCTTCATCAGATACCTTGGCGCTATCTCCAATGACGGTTACTACAACGCCAAAACAGGTTTTCGATCCTTCTTCCTGCGTTTTGAAGATGGAGCACGTCTGGAGATCATGAATAAGCCCGGCATATTTGCAAGGGCTTCTTTCGATGAACAAATGGGGTATGCTCATATTGCCTTTTCCCTGGGCAGCAAAGAGAAGGTGGATGCCCTGACGGAACAGCTGAAAACGGATGGATATGAAATAGTCAGTGGGCCACGAACAACAGGCGATGGCTATTACGAAAGCTGTATCATAGGTATTGAGAATAACAAAATTGAGATGACGATTTAAGTTGCGAAAATTGGTAAGAAAGCACCATTCTCTGTGCCTCATCAATGGAGCAATCCAGCGATGTGACCTTTTTGTGTGTACTGGGCAAAAAAGAAAACAACCACGCTGGGAGATTCCCAGCATGACCATATATTCCAGTTTGAGAGGCCATTAAAATGACCGAAGCAGAGCTATATAAAGAGCTTGGAGCACTTACGAAAAGCAGAGAAAAGTGGAAAGAGAACATTCAATCCGGCACGCAGATGCCTTTTCTGAGTTTCTGGCTAATACTGTTTTATGGATACCCGGCATTAGGGTGAAATCTTCTATTTTTGTAGGGTGAAATCTTCTTTTTTCCATGGACAACCCCGAGCGGATGTGATAAAATACCGCAAGGTGAAACAAATACTACATGCGTACGACGCATAGAAAAGGAAAGGGAGGGTTTTATTCATGAAAAAAATCGTATCCTTGCTTCTGAGCCTGGCGATGGTGCTGTCCATGTGCAGCTTTGCCAGCGCGGATTCCCTGGCCGGCACCTATGACATCAAGGTCTGGGTGGCCAACGAAATCGTGGATCTGACAAAGAAGCAGATCGAGAACTTCAACGCGACCAACGACCTGGGCATCGTGTTCAACGCGACCATCGAAGCCCAGGGTGAGGGCGACGCCGCCACCGCCATGGTGACGGACGTGGATGCCGGCGGCGACATCTACTGCTTCGCCCAGGACCAGTTTGCCCGCCTGATTCAGGCCGGCGCGCTGGCCAAGCTGGGCCAGGGCGCTGCCAAGACCGTGCAGGAAGGCTGCGACGCCGACGCCGTGAAGGCTGTGACCACCAGCGACGGCACCATGTGGGCGTATCCCCTGACGGCGGACAACGGCTACTTCATGTATTATGACAAGACCGTCATCCCCGAGGAGGATATCGACTCCCTGGAGAAGATCATCGCGGACTGCGAAGCCGCCGGAAAGAACATCAACTTTGAGATGCAGACTTCCGCGTGGTACCTGGCTTCCTTCTTCTTCGGCACCGGATGCGTTTCCGTCTGGAAGACCGACGAGGCGGGCAAGTTCACCTCCGTCACCGATACCTTCAACAGCGACAAGGGCCTGATTGCCGTGAAGGGCATGAAGAAGCTGCTGGATTCCCCGGTCCATGTTTCCAGCTCCGAGATCGCCGGCTTCGCCAACAACGCGGCCGTGGTCGTTTCCGGAACCTGGGCTTCCGCCGATGCGAAGAACATGCTGGGCGACAACCTGGGCGTGGCTGACCTGCCCTCCTTCGAAGTGGACGGCCAGGAATATCACCTGGGCAGCTTCTTCGGATTCAAGCTCATGGGCGTGAAGCCGCAGTCGGATCCCGTCAAGGCGGCCGCGCTGCATCGGCTGGCCCAGTACCTGACCGGCACCCAGTGCTCCCTGGAGCGCCATGCCGAGCGCGGCTGGGGTCCCGCGGACCTGGCGGCCAAGGCGGACGAGAGCGTTGCGAACGACCCGATCCTGAAGGCTGTGTATGAGCAGAAGAACTACGGCGTTGTGCAGGACGCCATCCACGGCTCCTGGTGGGATACCGCCAAGGTCATCGGCGACGGCGTGAAGGCGGCCGCGACGGAGGACGACCTGAAGGCCGTGCTGCAGAAGTACGAGGACGACATCGCCGCCCTGTTCACGCTGGACACTTCCGCGCTGCTGTTCGTCGGCGCGTGGAACGGCTGGAACAACGCGGATACCGCCGACACCTACTACCTGAAGGACGGCGCGCTGACCCTGGATGTGCCGGAAAGCGACTACATGGGCGGCCGCATCGTGGCCCCCGGCAGCTGGGACACGGACAAGGGCTTTGCGCAGGTTACCACCGGCGCCGAGCTGATCAAGGATCTGGGCGCGGAGAACCCCGACAACAACATCGTCTTCGCGGAAGCGGGCAACTATACCCTGACCTGGGACGGCACCGCGATTACCATCGTCAGGAACTGATCTCCTCTCTCAGGCTGATTTGCGAAGATACAGCAGCCGGAACCGGATTCCCGGTTCCGGCTGCTTTCAAAAAGGGGTGAACCGCGGATATGAAACAGTACAGCGACCTGGAATTCCTGCGGCTGAGCAGGGGACAGAAATTTCTGTACAGGCTTCTTCGCTTCCTGATCGCGATTCCGGTCGGGATCGGGCGCTTTTTCGCGAAGATCTGGCAGGGAATCATCGCCGGCGCGAAGGCGCTGGGCCGGGAGATCAAGGACATCGCCGGCACCTTCGCCCACGGGGACTGGAAGACCAGGACCTCCTTCCTGGTGATGGGCTTCGGCAACCTGGCCCGGGGGCAGATCCTGCGGGGACTGCTGTTCCTGCTGTTTGAAATCGTCTTTATCGGATACATGGCGCTGACCGGGGGGTACTGGCTGAGCATGCTTCCCTCCCTGGGCCTGGAGGGCCCCAGCGAGACGTACAACGAAATCCTTGACACCTACACCACCGCTTATCATGACAATTCCTTCAAGATCCTGCTTTACGGGGTGCTGACCATCTTCTTCATCATCGCGTTCATCTATACCTGGCGGCAGAACGTGAAGCAGAACCGGATCGCGGAGCGGATCCTCGCCTCCGGCAAGAAGCTGAAGAGCGGGAAGGAGGACCTGCGGTCCGTGGTGGACGATCAGTTCCACAAGACGCTGCTGGCGCTTCCGCTGACCGGCATCCTGATCTTCACCGTGCTTCCGATCGTCTTCATGGTGCTGGTCGCCTTCACCAACTACGACGGGGCGCACGACGGCTACGCGAACAACCTGTTCACATGGGTGGGGCTGAAGAACTTCAACACCATGCTGTCCTGGTCTTCGGGCGGCGGATCGCAGAGCTACGCGGCCACCTTCGGCGAGATCCTGACCTGGACGCTGATCTGGGCCTTCTTCGCCACCTTCACCAACTACTTCCTGGGCATGTTCGTCGCCATGGCGATCAACAAGAAGGGCATCCGGCTGAAGAAGCTCTGGCGGACCGTGCTGGTGCTGACCATCGCCATTCCCCAGTTCATTTCCCTGCTGTATGTATCCAAGATGTTCGCCAAGGACGGCATCCTGAACGGCTTCCTGCTCAGCATGGGGTGGATCCAGCAGGCGCTGCCCTTCTGGGAGGATCCCACCTGGGCGCGGATCACGGTGATCGTGATCAACATCTGGATCGGCATTCCCTATCTGATGCTGATTACCACCGGCATCCTGATGAACATCCCGGCGGACCTGTACGAATCCTCCCGGATCGACGGGGCGAACGCCTGGCAGCAGTATACGAAGATCACCCTGCCCTACATGCTTTTCGTGACCGGGCCGTACCTGCTGACCAGCTTCACCTCCAACATGAACAACTTCAACGTCATCTACCTGCTGACAGGCGGAGCGCCCACCAACCCCGCGGCCTCCTCGGCCGCCGGCTCCGTGGGCTATACCGATCTGCTGATCACGTGGCTGTTCAAGATTACCACCGGCGCCGAATCCCAGTATTACCTGGCCTCCGTGGTCGGCATCCTGGTGTTCGTCGTCGTGGCGCTGATCTCGCTGGTCGTGTACAACCTGCTGCCGAGTATTAAGAACGAGGAGGATTTCCGCTGATGAGTGAGAATACCGCAAAGCGCCACATGGGGCTGCGGGCCTCCCGCGCGCTGTCCAACACGCTGATCCACGTCCTGCTCGTCGTCATGAGCGTGGTCTGGCTGATCCCCTTCGTCTGTATTCTGCTGCAGTCCTTCCGGGTGGAAAGCACCTGGCAGGTGGGGTACGTGATTCCGCAGAAATGGGGATTTGACAATTACGTCAACCTCTGGAACACGGACTTTCCCAGATGGTACATGAACACGCTCATCACCGCCCTGGTGACCGCGGTGCTGCAGACGGTGATCGTCCTGTGCATGAGCTATACGCTGAGCCGCTTCCGCTTCAAAATGCGCCAGCCGCTGATGCGGTTCATGCTGATCCTGGGGATGTTCCCCGGCATGCTGTCCATGATTATCCTGTACCGGGTGCTGAAGGACCTCGGGCTGACCCAGGCGAACGCGGTGCCGGGACTGATCCTGGTTTACGTGGCTTCCTCCGGCATGGGGTACTATGTTTCCAAGGGGTTCTTTGATACGATCCCCATGTCGCTGGACGAGGCGGCCCGGGTGGACGGGGCGACCCGCTCCCAGGTGCTGTACAAGATCATTCTGCCGCTGGCCAAGCCCATCGTCATCTACACGATTCTGACCGCGTTCATGGGCCCCTGGGGGGACTTCGTGTTTGCCCGGTATATCTCCTTCGGTGCTTCCGCCGGAAAGAACGTGGCGGTCGGACTGTATGACTGGCTGAGCAAGGATCAGATCAACAAGAGCTACACGCTGTTCTGCGCGGGCGGCGTGCTGGTGGCCCTCCCGGTCACCCTGCTGTTCCTGTTCCTGCAGAAGTACTATGTCGAAGGCGTTACCGGCGGGGCCGTCAAGGGCTGAGCATCCGCGTCCTCCGGCGGCCGGCCGGAAGGCCGGGCAGCCAGGCAACAGAAAAGAAAGGACTGATCAATCATGGCAGAAGTGAAGCTGACCAATATCAAAAAGATCTACGACCACAACGTGGTGGCCGTGCATGACTTCAACCTGACCATTCACGATAAGGAATTCGTGGTTTTTGTCGGGCCCTCCGGCTGCGGAAAATCCACCACCCTGCGGATGATCGCCGGGCTGGAGGATATCAGCGAGGGCACCCTGGAGATCGACGGCGAGGTGGTGAACGACCTGCAGCCCAAGGACCGGGACATCGCCATGGTCTTCCAGAACTACGCGCTGTATCCGCATATGACGGTGTTTGACAACATCGCCTTCTCGCTGCGGCTGAAGAAGACCCCGGAGGACGAGGTCTACGAGCGGGTGACCCGGGCGGCGGAGATTCTGGGCATCACCGAGTACCTGATGCGGAAGCCCCGGGCCCTGTCCGGCGGCCAGCGGCAGCGCGTCGCCATCGGCCGCGCCATCGTGCGGGATCCGAAGGTGTTCCTGATGGACGAGCCGCTGAGCAACCTGGACGCGAAGCTGCGCAACCAGATGCGCGCGGAGATCATCCTGCTGCGGCAGAAGATGAACACCACCTTCGTCTACGTGACCCATGACCAGACCGAGGCCATGACCCTGGGCGACCGGATCGTGATCATGCAGAACGGCTACATCGAGCAGGTCGGCACGCCCGGCGAGGTGTTCGACAGGCCCCGGAACCTCTTTGTGGCGGGCTTTATCGGATCCCCGCAGATGAACTTCTTCCCGGCCCGCCTGAACCGGGCCGGCGACCGGTATACCGTTGAAGTGAACGGGCATACGGTGGAGCTGGAGGAGGAGCGGGCCGCCCTGCTGCGGAAGCACGGCGCCGGCTCCGCGGAGGTGATCCTCGGCGTGCGGCCGGAGCATCTGACCCTCTGCGACGACGGGGAGGACAGCCTGGACGGCGAGATCCTGGTCAACGAGATGATGGGCAGCGAGCTGCACCTGCACGTCCGCAGCGGGGAAAGCAAAAATGTCATCCTGCGGGTGCCCACCATCGACCTGAGCCCGGAAAAGCGGGACAGGCTCGTGTCCGGCGCGCATATCCGCTTCACGTTCTCCAGCAAGGTGACGCAGATCTTCGATCCGAAGACGGAAAAGAGCCTGCTGTGGGATTGACGGAAGGATTCGGAGGCGCCGCTTCCCCGGGAGGGAGGCGGCGCTTTTCCGCGCGCCGGAAAGCTTTGTTTTTTTCGCGGCCTGCGGTTTCCTTTCCGGGGGAATTATGGTATCATGGGACGTCTTCCCGAACAGGGCGGGACGGAGACGGATCAAGGAAAAAGAATCAGGAATACGTGGGAAATGCGACTGAAGAAACTGGAACTGTACGGGTTCAAATCCTTCGCCCAGCGGACGGAGATCGTGCTGAACGAGGGCATCACCGCAATTGTCGGGCCGAATGGATCCGGAAAGAGCAATATCGGCGACGCGGTCCGGTGGGTGCTGGGCGAGCAGAGCGCCCGCCTGCTGCGGGGATCGAGCATGCAGGACGTGATCTTCAACGGCACGCAGAAGCGCAAGCCGCTGAGCTACTGCGAGGTCTCGCTGGTCTTCGACAATGAGGACCGGGCGCTTCCGCTGGATTACGCCGAGGTCATGGTGACCCGGCGGGTGTACAGGAGCGGGGAGAGCGAATACTTCCTGAACCGGTCCGCCTGCAGGCTGAAGGACGTGGTGGACCTTTTCCGGGATACGGGCATCGGCAAGGAGGGCTACTCCATCATCGGCCAGGGCCGGATCGATGAGATCCTGTCCCGGAAGGGGGAGGACCGCCGCCAGGTGTTCGAGGAGGCGGCGGGGATCGTCAAATTCCGGGCCCGCAAGGAGGAAGCGGACCGGAAGCTGGCGCATACCATGGACAACATGAGCCGGGTGGACGACATTCTGGAGGAGCTGAAGCGCCGCCTGGAGCCCCTGGAGGAGCAGGCCAGGAACGCCCGGATCTATCTGGACCTGAGCGCCGAGCTGAAGACGCTGGACCTGAACCTTTTCCTGGTCCGGAGCGACCGCATGGAAGCGCGGATGCGGGACCTGGACAGCGAGCTGCAGGGAATGCGCTCCGTGCTGGAACAGACGGAGGCGGCCCTGCAGGAGAAGGCGGAGCGCCGGGACAGCCTGCAGGCGGAGATCGCCGGGCTGGACGAGAAGATTTCCCTGGCGCATCAGACCGTCATGGACGGGATGGAGGAGCTGCACCGGACGCAGGACGCGGTCCGCAGGATGGCGGAGCGCAGGGCCCGGCGGCAGGAGGACCGGGAAAGGACTGAAAAGGAGTCGGAGGCCGCCGCGCAGCGGATGGCGGAGCTTGAAAGGCTGGCGGAGGAAAGCGGGAGCACCGGCGAGGCCCGGGGCCGCCTGATGGCGGAGAAGGAGGAGGCCCTTGCCTCCGCACAGGAGGCGGAGGAAAAGGCCCGGGCGGAGGAAGCGGCCCGGGAGGAAGCGCTGGAGAGCCAGCAGAACGCCGTCATGGAGGCGATGAACCGCCACGCCGCGGCGATGAACGACCAGACCCGGCTGAAGACCATGCTTTCCACCATGGAAAGCCGCCTGAAGGAGATCACGGATTCCTGCGGGGAGATGAAGCGCGAGTCCGCGGAGAAGGAAAACGCGGTGCAGGAAGCGCGGCGCCTTCTCCGGGAGGAGGAAGAGCGCCGGCAGGCCTGCGCCGACGCCTGGCAGGATACGGTGAACCGCCTGAACCAGGCGGACGGGGATGTGATCCGCGCCCGGCAGCGCTACGACCGGAAGCTGGCGGAGATGCGGGACATGGAATCCAGGCAGAAGCTGCTCGCCGAGATGAGCCGGGAGATGGAGGGCTACGCCCACGCGGTCCGCGCGGCGGTGAAGGAAGCGCAGAGCCGCGGCATGGCCGGGGTTCACGGCGTGCTCGGACGGCTGATCCAGGTGCCGCAGCGATTTGAGACGGCGATGGATATGGTGCTGGGCAGCGCGCAGCAGAACATCGTCACGGAGGACGAGGAAACCGCCAAGCAGCTGATTGAGTTCCTGAGGAAGAACCATCTGGGCCGGGCGACCTTCCTGCCCATGACGAGCGTCAGATCCCGCACCCTGGAGGGACGGGAGCGCGAAGTGCTGAGCATGCCCGGATGCCTGGGAACGGCTTCGGAGCTGGTCAGCTGCGAGCCGCGGTTCCGGGGCGTGGTGGAAAACCTGCTCGGGCGGACGGTGGTCGCGGAGGACCTGGACAGCGGAATCGCCATCATGCGCCGGGGCGGGCACGCCTTCCGGCTGGTGACGCTGCAGGGGGACGTCATGCATTCCGGCGGATCCATGACCGGCGGATCGGTCTCCTCCCGGAACGTCAACTTCTTTTCCCGGGAGCGGGAGCTGAAGGAGCTGACGGAGAAGCTCGGCGCGGGCCAGACGGAGCTGGAAGGGCTGCTGAAGGACATGCGCGACGGGCAGGAGCTGAAGGACGCGCTGAAAAAGGAAAGCGCGGAGGCGCTGGAGACGCTGCACCAGCAGGAGATCGCCGTCGCCCGGGAAACGGAGCATGTCCAGAACGCGGAGGCGGACCGGGATATGCACGCCCTGCGGCTTTCCGAGACCGAGGCCGCCCGGGAACAGCTGATGGAATCGATGAACCAGATTGAGGAGCAGCTGTCCCTGGCGGCCGGGGACACGAGCCGGGAGCAGCAGTCCCGCGAGGAGATGGAGCAGGAAACCGCCCGGCTGCAGGGGCTGCTTGCGGAAGCGCGGAAGGCCGCCGAGGAAGCGGCGGCCGGCGCCGTGGCCCTCGCCCTGGAGGTCAACGACCTGCGGCATGAGGCGGAAAGCCTGAGCCGGGACCGGGAACGCTTCCGCCAGGAGCGGGAGCGGATGCTCCGGGAGCAGGACCGCCGGACGCAGGAGCTGGCCCGGATGGAGGCGGAGGAAGCCGCGGACGCCGGGGAAGCCCGGGAGCTGGAAAAGGCGGAGCAGGCGGCCCGGGAGGCGCAGGAAGGCCGGGAAAAGGTGATCCGGGCGCTGGAGGAAAGCCGGAGCGGGCGGCAGAACGCCCTGCGGGAGGCGCTTTCCGAAATCGAAGGGCTGCATGAGACCCGCGGGCGCGACACGGACCGGATGCACCGGCTGGAGCTGAACCGGACCCGGACCGAGGGGGATCTGAAGGCGCTCCGGGACCGCATCTGGAACACGTACGAGATGACCTACGCCATGGCGGAGGAATTCCGGCAGACGAAGGGCTTCAACGCGACGGAGGCGGACCGCCGGGCGGCACAGATCTCCACGGAGATCCGCATGCTGGGCACGGTGAACGTGAAGGCGGTGGAGGAGTACGCGGAGACAAAGGCCCGCGTGGACGAAATGACGTCCCAGCGGGAGGACCTGGAGAAGGCGGAAAAGGATCTGCGGGACCTGATCGCCCGGCTGCTGGAGCAGATGAAAACGACGTTCACGGAGAATTTCACCCTGCTGCAGGGGTATTTTTCCGAGACCTTCCGGCGGCTCTTCGGCGGCGGGCACGCGGAGCTGATCCTGACGGATCCCTCCGACCCGCTGAACTGCGCCATCGAGATCAACGCCCAGCCCCCGGGAAAGAAGCTGCAGCTGCTGACGCTGCTCTCCGGCGGGGAAAAGGCGCTGACGGCCATCGCCATCCTTTTCGCGACGCTGAAGCTGAAGCCCACGCCCTTCTGCATTCTGGATGAGATTGAGGCGGCGCTGGACGACGCGAACATCGGGTACTTCGCGGACTATCTGCAGGAATACTCGAAGGAGACGCAGTTCGTCGTCGTGACGCACCGGAAGGGCACCATGGAGCGCGCGGACAGCCTGTACGGCGTGGCCATGGAGGAGCAGGGCGTCAGCAGGATGGTTTCCGTCTCCCTGCAGGACTATCAGGAATAAAAGGCCGGCCCGGCTTCCGGACCGCCCCGGGCGGGGCGCCGGGGGACGGAAGGCAGAGCGCGCGGCGGCTTTCCGCCGCGGAATCAATCAGGACAGGAGGCGCAATCCCATGCCGAATTTTACCCTGCCGGACAGCGTGTTTGAACAGGCGGCCGCGGAGTTCCCCACCCCCTTCCACCTCTACGACGAGAAGGGCATCCGGGAAAGGGCGAGGCGGCTGAACCGCGCGTTTGCCTGGTGCCCGGATTTCCGGGAGTACTTCGCGGTCAAGGCCCTTCCGAATCCCGCGATCCTCCGGATCATGAAGGAGGAGGGCTGCGGGCTGGACTGTTCCTCGGCCACGGAGCTGAAGCTGGCGGAGGCCTGCGGGTTCCGCGATGAGCAGATCATGTTTTCCGCCAACGCCATGCCGCCGGAGGAATACGACCAGGCCCGGGCGCTGGGGGCGATCATCAACCTGGATGACGCCAGCGACCTGGCGACCCTGGAGGCGCACGGGGGCGTTCCGGAATGCGTATGCCTCCGCTACAATCCCGGCGGGGATTTCTCCATCGGCAACACGATCATGGGAAACCCCGGCGAGGCGAAGTACGGCATGCCGGAGGCGCAGATCCGGGACACCCTGGCGCGGCTGAAGGAGAAGGGCGCGGCGCGGTTCGGGCTGCATGCCTTCCTGTCCTCCAACACGATGGCCGCCTCCTATTATCCGGAGCTGGCGGGAATCCTGCTGCGGCTCGGGAAGGCCATGGAGCGGGAGACGGGGGTGCGCTTCGCCTTCATCAACCTGTCCGGCGGGATCGGCGTCCCCTACAGGCCGGAGGAGCCCGAGGTCGATATTGCGGCCGTGGGCGAGGCTGTCCGGAAGGTCTACGGGGAGATCTGCCCGGAGGGCGGCGTGGCCGTCAAGAGCGAGCTGGGCCGGTGGATGACGGCGCCCTTCGGATGGCTGGTGACCCGGGCGGTTCACGAAAAGAAGACCCATCGGGACTATATCGGGGTCGACGCCTGCGCGGCGGACCTGATGCGCCCGGCGATGTACGGCGCGTACCACCACATCACGGTCTGCGGAAAGCGGGAGGCGCCGGCGGACCGCGTCTACGATATCACGGGGTGCCTGTGCGAGAATAACGATAAGTTTGCCATTGAGCGGCCGATGCCGGAGATCGCCGTCGGCGATCTGCTGGTGATCCACGACACGGGCGCCCACGGCCATGCCATGGGATACAACTACAACGGACGCCTTCGGAGCGCGGAAATCCTGCACGCGGCGGACGGGAAGGACCGCATGATCCGGCGGGCCGAAACCGCGCGGGACTATTTTGCCACGCTGGACGCGGATCCCGCCGCGAAGGCGCTGGGCCTGTAAGAGGGGAACGGGTATGAAGAGCGGGACGCCGGTGGCGGATTTTATCCGGGAGTACCGGGAGCGGAACTTCCTGCGCCTGCACATGCCCGGACATAAGGGGCTCGGCCCGGCGGAAGCCGGGGATATCACGGAGATCGGCGGCGCGGAGCCGCTGTATTCCGGCGGGGGCATCCTGCGGGAGAGCGAGGAAAACGCCGCGGAGCTCTTCGGAGCCGGGCGGACGGCCTATTCCGCGGAGGGCTCCTCCCTGTGCATCCGGGCCATGCTGTTCCTGGCGAGGCTGCGCGCGGAGGAGCGGGGCATCCGTCCGCTGATCCTGGCGGGAAGAAACGCGCACCGGACCTTTCTGTCCGGCGCGGCGCTGCTCGGGCTGGAAACCGCGTGCCTGCGCGGGGAAAGCCTGCTGACCTGCACACCCGCCGCGGAGGAGCTGGAGGACGCGCTGGACCGGATGGCGGAGCCTCCGGCCGCGGTCTATGTGACCAGCCCGGACTATCTGGGCAGCCGGGCTGACATCCGTTCCCTGGCGCGCGTGTGCCGGGAGCGGGAGATCCCGCTGCTTGCGGACAACGCCCACGGGGCTTACCTCCGATTCCTGGAGGAGGACGCGCATCCCCTGTCCCTGGGCGCCGACCTGGTCTGCGATTCGGCCCACAAGACGCTGCCCGTGCTGACGGGCGGCGCTTACCTGCATATTCACCGGGACGCGGATCCCCTGTTTGCCGCCCAGGCGGACCGGGCTATGGCGCTGTTCGCTTCCACCAGCCCCTCCTGGCTGATCCTGGAGAGCCTCGACCGCTGCAACGCGCTGCTGCGCGGCGGGTGGCCGGAGGAGCTGCGGGCCTTTGTCCGGAGGACGGAGCAGACGAAGGAAAGGCTCCGCGCCCGGGGGATGGTCCTGGCCGGAACGGAACCGATGAAGATCAGCCTGGAAACAAAGCCATACGGCTATACGGGCGTCCGGATGCAGGAAATGCTCCGCGCGGAGCGGATCGAATGCGAGTTTGCGGATCCGGACTTCCTGGTCATGATGCCCGCCCCGGCCACCGGGGAGGAGGGGCTGGCGCGGCTGGAAAGGGCGCTGGCCGGCATTCCGCGCCGGGAGGGAATTCCGGAGCGGCCGCCCGCGCCGCCCCGGGCGGAGCGGGCGATGCCCGTGCGCGCGGCCATGCTGGCGCCCGCGGAAACGGTTCCCGCGGAGCGGAGCCTGGGCCGGATCCTGGCGGATCCCTGCGTCAGCTGCCCGCCGGCGGTGCCGGTGCTGATCAGCGGAGAGCGGATCACGGAGGAAGCGCTCCGGTGCTTCCGGTATTACGGGATCCGGGAGGTCGCCTGCGTGCGGGAGACGCCCCGCGCGGGGCGGTCCTGACCGCGCGGCCGGCCTGGCCGGGACCACGGCGGATCCGGATCATCCTCCGGGCGGAGCCCTGTGTATTTACGCTGTACTGAGCAGAAATTGCATACTATTCTGCAAAAATCGCATAGTCTTTTTCCGATTTTGCACATAAAATAATCATGACAGACAGGAATCCTCCGAAGGTTTGCAGAATATGGTAAAGAAAAGAAAAGGAACATAGTGCCTCCTCTTTATCCATGATGTACGGAAAGGAAGATGCTGCTTGAGTCAGGTTAAGCAAACCGCGCTTCCGCGGAATATCGCGCCGAGAAGAATGCCCTGGAAGCTGTATATGCGCAGGTACGGAACCCTGTACCTGCTGCTGATTGTGCCCATTGCATTTTTCCTGCTTTTCCGGTACACCCCGATGTCCTATATTCTGCTGGCCTTCAAGAAGAACAACATCCTGGTGCCGCCGTGGCAGGTTCCCTGGGTGAAGAACAACGGCTTCGACTGGTTCATCAAGGCCTTTAAGGACCGCAGCTTCCAGACGGCCCTGTACAATACGATTTTCCTGAACCTGCTGGACCTGATCGTCGGCATGCCGATGCCGATCATGATGGCGCTGCTGCTCAACGAGCTGGCCTTCCCGAAATACAAGCGGGTCACCCAGACGGTTCTTTACCTGCCCCACTTCCTGAGCTGGGTCATCATTTCCGGAATCACCCTGCGGCTTTTCGGAACCCACGACGGGATCATCAACAAGCTGCTGGGAACGGAAATCCCCTTCGTCAGCAGCGAGAACAACTGGCGGGCCACCTACATCTTCCTGGGAATCTGGAAGGAATGCGGGTGGAACACCATCATCTATCTCGCGGCCCTGACAGGCATCAGCCCGGAGCTGTACGAGGCCGCCGAGGTGGACGGCGCCAGCAGGTGGCGCAAAATCTGGCATATCACGCTGCCGGGCATCCGCTCCACGATCGTCGTGCTTTTGATCATGAACCTGGGCCATATTCTCGGCTCGGAATTTGACCGCCCCTTCACCCTCAGCAACAAGCTGGTCGAGGGCGCGAGCAAGACGATATCCATCTTTGTGTACGAGCGGGGCATCATGGGCCAGCAATACGCGCTGAGCACGGCCGTGGGTCTGTTCCAGAGCGTTGTCTGCGTCATCTTCCTGCTGATCTCCAACGCGCTTGCGAAGAAATTCGGCGAGCGGGGAATCTGGTAAGGAGGCGAGCGAAATGAGTACAGTCCATTCAGTCCATCACGCCTCGAAACGGATGCATGACGGCATGATCAAATCCACAAAGACCCGGGTGGGGGATCTGGTCATCGCGGCCGTCTGCTTCATCCTGATGCTGGTCTGCCTCCTGCCCATGGTTCATGTGCTGGCGGCCAGCCTTTCCAGTGCGGATTCCCTGATCAAGAACGAGGTCTTCCTGTGGCCGAAGGGATGGAACCTTGAGGCGTACCGGACCGTGCTGACCACGGAAAAGTATGTGACCTCCCTGGGCTGGACCGTGATCCTGACCGTGATCTGCACCCTGCTGTCCATCACCCTGACAATCTGCTGCGCGTATCCGCTGACCTACTCCAACCTCCGGGGCGGAAAGCTGATCAACTTCATCATCATCTTCACCATGTACTTCAGCGCGGGTACCATTCCGAGCTACCTGCTGCTCAGCAAGCTGCGGATGCTGGATACGCCCTACGCGCTGATCATTCCGAACTGTATCAGCGTGTTTAACGTCATCATCATGCGGAGCTTCTTCTACAGCGTGCCGGACAGCCTGAAGGAAGCGGCGGAAATCGACGGCGCGGGGCCCATCCGGGTGCTGATCCGGGTTTACCTGCCGCTGAGCCTGCCGGTCATCGCGACGCTGAGCCTGTTCTACGCGGTGGGCCGGTGGAACGGCTTCTCCGACGCCCTGATGTATCTGAAATCCTCGGAATCCCGGGTGTACTGGCCGATTCAGCTGCTGCTGTACAACATCATCCGCGCGGCGACCCAGACCAGCGAACAGGCGACGCAGGAAGGCTTCTTCGACGCCGGCGTGTCCAAGACCATCCAGATGGCGACCGTCATGTTCGCCACCGTCCCGATCCTGCTGGTTTATCCCTGGCTGCAGCGGTACTTCGTGACCGGCGTGACCATCGGCGCGGTCAAGGGATAAGGAACCCGTTTTTTGAGGGCAGAAGCCCTTGAAAGAAATAAAAAGGAGGAAAAACCCATGAAGAAGATCCTGGCTCTGGTTCTGGCGCTGGCGATGATCGCGACGCTCGGAATCACTTCCGCGTTCGCGGAAGACGACTTCGTAGACGGCAAGTTTACGACCCCCCACAAGATTACTGTTGAGATTTTCGAGCGTCCCAACGACGGCAACAGCGATGTGACCAGCAACCCCTTCGCGACCTACATCAAGGAAGGCATGCTGGAAAGGTACAACGTTGAAGTCGAATTCAAGCCCGAAGGCCGCTGGGATGAGGCGAACGATATCCCCAACCTGCTGGCCGACGGAAAGGCTGCCGACGTCAGCTACACCTACAACTCCGGCGCCGTGGTTTCCTACGCCTCCATGATCGACGCCAACGGCAACCCCGGCATCATCGACCTGACCCCCTACCTTGAACAGTACAAGGATCAGCTGGGTGACCTGATCACCCTGCTGGGCAGCGAGGAGAACCTGTACTATGACCAGGATCCCGTGACCGGCGCCACCTATATGCTCGAGGCCATCAAGCCCGACCTGTCCAGGATCACCGCCTTCATCCGCAAGGACTGGCTGGATGCCCTGGGGCTGGCCGTCCCCACCACGGAAGAGGAATTCTACAACTGCCTGGTCGCGTTCCGCGACAATGCCGAGAAGCTGCTGGGCGCGGACGCTTCCAAGATGATTCCGTATTCCACCTCCACCGATATCGGCTGGCGGAACGACCTGCTGAGCATCAGCAAGGTTGCGGAGGACATCTCCGACGAAGCCCTGTTCGTCTACGGCTACGATGACCGCCACCTGCTCTATCCCGGATACAAGGAAGGCATCCGCGTGCTGAACAAGTGGTACAACGAAGGCCTGGTCTGGAAGGATTTCGGCGAGCACACCGATTCCACGGATGAGGACAACCTGATGAAGGCCGGCTACGTCGGCGCGTTCATGCATAACTGGGATTACCCCTACCGCAACGGTGAGGACAGCATCGCCAACAACCTGAAGCGCAATGTGGGCGAGAATGCCGAATATATCCCGATCGACTGCTTCAAGAACGACGCCGGCATCACCCGCAAGTACGTGGGCAGCCCCGTGGGCAGCGACCGCAAGATTTTCCTGCCCTCCACCAACAAGGAAGTGCTGGCTTCCCTGCTGTACATCAACTTCATCTCTTCCCAGGATGTGATCACCTTCCTGCAGACCGGCAAGGAGGGCGTCAACTACGAGCTGACCCCCGAAGGCGCTTACAAGAACCTGGGCGCCACCGGCGAGTGGATCATGAACTCCGGCATGAACATCGACTACACCATGACGCTGAACGGCTATCACCTGGGCGACGCCACCGACGCCACCCTCGCCCTGGCCTATCCGGGCATCGAGCCTGAGATGATCACGCTGGCCCATGAATACGGCTACAGCAACTACAGGATCGCGAAGCACTTCAACGTGGGCGTCATCGAGTCCGAGACCGAGGTCGGCGGATCCCTGACCTCCAAGCGCGACGAGCTGCTGACCAAGGCCGTGACCGCCTCCGTGGAAGACTTCGACAAGGTGTACGATCAGTACATGGCCGACTACATGAGCATCGGCGGTGAGGATATCATCAACGAGCGCATTGAGAAGCTGCAGGAAGTCTACGGTATCACCTTCGAAAAATAATCTGACCCGATAAAACGGTGCGGGCGCCGGAGTTTCTCCGGCGCCCGCGTTCCATATCCGGCCGATGGATTTCCGACGGCAGGCCGGGCATCCGCCCGGCGCCCGCACCGCCCGTTCCCGGGCGGCCTTCCGGTCCCGTCAGGTATCCGCGGGGATCATCCGCAGCCTGCGGTAGCAGCCGACGATCAGGAAGACTCCGGCGAAAACCCAGGCGGCGATCTCCGCGATATATACGCCCCAGTACCCGATCAGCCGGGGGAGCAGCAGGACGGTTCCGACCCGCATCGCCAGCTCGACAAAGCCGGAGACCATTGGGACCACCGTGTCTCCGAGCCCCTGGAGGGTGGAGCGGTACACAAACAGCAGGTACAGCATCGGAAGGCCCGCGGCCATCACCCGCAGGAAATCATATCCGATGGCCGTCACCTGCGCGGCGAGCTCTGCCTCGTCCCGGATGAACAGGGACAGGATCGGGCGCCCGAGAATCACGATGATCAGCCCCACGGCAGCCGCCAGAGCAAAGCCCATCTGCGCGGAGCGGCGAAGGCCGAGCCGGACCCGGTCCTTCCTGCCGGCGCCGATGTTCTGGCCGGTGAAGGTTCCGGCGGCGCTGCCGAGGGAGGTGCCGGCGATTTCCACCAGGCCCTGCAGCCGGGCGGCGGCGTTGTAGCCCGCCATGAAAACAAAGCCGAAGGCGTTCACCACGCCCTGCAGCACGAGGCCGCCGACGGAAATGATCAGGTTCTGGAAGGCGACGGGGAAACCAAGCCGGACCAGCTTCCCGATCACACGCCGGTCCGGGCGGAAATCGGCGCGCCGGGGCCCGAGCTCCGGTGTCCGGAGCACCGCGGCCAGGCAGACCGCGGCGGATACCGCCTGCGCGATCACGGTGGCATAGGCTCCGCCGTTTGTGCCCAGGCCAAGCGATCCGACAAACCACCAGTCCAGGACGATGTTGACCGCCGTGGAGCAGGCCAGCGCCGCCAGCGGAGTCCTGCTGTTTCCCAGGGCGTGCAGGAAACCGCTGAAGACGTTCAGGCACATGACGACCGGAAGGCCCGCGTAGATGATGCGCAGGTAGTTTTCCGTCAGGCGGATCGTTTCCCCGGGCGAATTCATCAGAACCAGCACCGGGTGCAGCAGCAGCTGGCTCAGAAGCTCCAGGACCGCCGTGACCGCCGCGGAGATCAGGTAGCTCTGCGCGACGGTTTTTTTCAGCGCGTCAAAGCGTTTCCCGCCGTAGCATTGGGCGGCGCGGATGGAAAAGCCCTGGGCCAGGCCCATGGGAACGGAAAGCACTGCCCAGTCCAGCCATCCCGATGCCGAGACGGCCGTCAGCGCCGTGACGCCGAGCAGCTGGCCGATAATCAGGGAATCCACCAGGCTGTACAGCTGCTGCAGCATGTTCCCGGCCAGGACCGGAAGCGCGAAAACCAGGATCAGCCTGACGGGATTTCCCGCCGTCATGTCTTTGGTGCGTGCCATGGTCAGGACTCCTTACCGTTTATTCGTTTCGCGGGCGCGGAACCGCTTTTTTCAGGCCCCGAAGCCCGGGGGCGGAACTGCTCCTTCCGGTACCGGCTGGGGGAAACGCCCACGATTTTCATGAAGGACCGGAGAAAGTTGGAGTAATCGTTGAAGCCGCACCGGAAGGCAATGGCGCTGAGCGTCTCGTTTTCCGTCATCAGCTGGCGGGACAGCATGATCCGCCTGTACAGGATGTAGTCATAGGGGCTGCGGTTGGTGAAGCGGGAAAACTCATGGGAGAGATAGGAGGGGCTTACGTTGAAATGCCGGGCCAGGGCCGGGACGCTGAGCTCCTCGGTATAATGGACATTGATATAGGCCAGAACCTTCCGGATAAAGGAATTTGCGGCATCGCCGCTCCTTTCCGGATCTGACGCGGAAACGGTCCGGCACAGGATGCTGAGGATCCCGATCAGCAGGCTGTAATTCTGGAAGCGGGCAGGCGCGTCGGCGGCTTCGCCGGCCTGCTCCTGGAGCTGCCGCGTGATCCGGACGAAGTCCGCGGCCTGCGAAGCGCTGAGCTGAAAGGTGTAGCGGCCTTCGGCGGCGTGGGAACGGAAGAAGCGGTCCAGGTCCAGCTGGCCGCAGCCGAGGACGGAGAGCACCTCCCCGGAGAGGCAGATATAGGCCCGTTCATAGTCGTGAAGCTCCCAGGCGCTGCTGAGGCCGTGCATGTAGAAGGGCGGAAAGATAAAGACCTGGTTGGGCTTGAGCTGAAAGAGCCGGTCGTCCACCCCCATATACTGCCCGCCGCGAAGATGCAGATAAAACTCGTAGTAATCGTGGCAGTGATACTGCGGGGAGTCCAGGCGCTCGCTGAATTCATAATGCGCCTCATATCCCAGAATCCTGCCCTGGGAAAGGGACGAAAAGGTGGTGGGGGCGTCAGAGGGATGAAGCATGTTCCTTCCTCCTGAAAAAGGGCGCGCCGCGCCGATGTCGATACGGATAACGCTATTATCCCCGCCGGATGCCGGCCTGTCAAGCAACGGAGGCGGCAGCCGTGCCTGTGAACGGAAGCGAGGGCGTCCGCAGAGGCAAATACCGTTACAGGCGGCGTGCCGTTTGACTTACGCGGAGCGCTGTGGTACAATAACCGCGAATTTGAAGATCAAGGGAGGGTTTTCCCATGGAGCACATTCAGACGCTGAACACCCGGAATCTCTGCGAGAGCGCGAAGAACGGCGGATGCGGCGAATGCCAGACGTCCTGCCAGTCCGCCTGCAAGACCAGCTGCGGCATTGCGAACCAGCAGTGCGAGAACAAGGCCGAGCGGAAGTAATCGGGCTTCTGAGAAAAATGCCGCCTGCGGGGCGGCATTTTTCCGTAAGCGGAAGAAGACGGCGGACCGGGCGGGGCTTTCCGCCCGGGAAAGCCGCCGGCTCCGGGAAACAGGGAGAGAGAGAGAGTATGATTCATCAGTATCAAATGGACGGGCTGAACATCGTGCTGGACGTTTGCTCCGGCAGCGTGCACCTGGTGGATGAGATCGCCTACGACATGATCGGCCGTTACGAGGCTGAGAGCCGTGACCGCATTCTTTCCGCGATGACGGAAAAATACGGGCACAGGGAGGATGTCACGCCGGAGGAGCTGGCGCAGTGCTACGACGAAATCACGGCGCTGAAGGAAGCCGGAAGGCTTTTCTCCGGGGACACCTTCGAGCCGATGGCCGGGGAGCTGAAGCAGAAAACCGCCGGCGTGGTGAAGGCGCTGTGCCTTCACGTGGCACATACCTGCAACCTGAACTGCTCCTACTGCTTCGCCAGCCAGGGGAAGTACCACGGGGACCGGGCGGTCATGTCCTACGAGGTCGGAAAACAGGCGCTGGATTTCCTGATCGCCCATTCCGGAAGCCGCAGGAACCTGGAGGTGGATTTCTTCGGCGGGGAGCCGCTGATGAACTTTGACGTGGTCAAAAGGCTGGTGGCCTACGCCCGCTCTGTGGAGAAGGAGCACGGCAAGAACTTCCGCTTCACGCTGACGACCAACGGCATGCTGATCGACGACGACGTGATCGACTTCGCCAACCGGGAGTGCGCCAACGTGGTGCTGAGCCTGGACGGTCGGAAGGAGATCCACGACCGGTTCCGGGTGGACTACGCCGGGAACGGCTCCTGGGAGCGGATTGTGCCGAAGTTCCGGAAGCTCGTGGAGGCCCGGGGCGGGAAGAACTACTATATGCGGGGAACCTTTACCCACGCGAATCCGGATTTCCTGAAGGATATTCAGGTCATGCTGGACCTGGGCTTCACGGAGCTGAGCATGGAGCCGGTGGTCTGCGCGGAGGGGGATCCGTCGGCGCTGACGAAGGAGGACCTGCCCGTCGTCATGAAACAGTACGAGGATCTCGCGAGGCTGCTGGTGCAGCGCCGGCGCGAGGGCAGGCCCTTCACCTTTTACCATTATATGATCGACCTCACCGGCGGTCCGTGCGTTTACAAGCGGATCTCCGGCTGCGGATCGGGAACCGAGTACATGGCCGTGACGCCCTGGGGGGATCTGTATCCCTGCCATCAGTTCGTGGGGGAGGAGCGGTTCCGCCTGGGGGACATCTGGCAGGGGGTCGTCAACACCGCCGTGCAGGATGAATTTGCCGCCTGCAACGTCTACGCGCGGGAGGAATGCAGGACCTGCTGGGCCAGGCTGTACTGCTCCGGCGGATGCGCGGCCAACGCGTATCACGCGACGGGCTCCGTCCGCGGCGTGTACGGGACCGGCTGCGAGCTGTTCCGGAAGCGGATGGAATGCGCCATCTGGGCGGAAGCGGTCCGCGGCCTGGACGCGCGGGGGAAGGCCGGCGGCGCGGCGCCGGAGAGCGATGAGAAAAAAGCCGGGAGGGAAGCATAGGATGAGGAGAGCCCTGAAACGGATGATCTGCCTGCTGGCCTGCCTGGCGTTCGCCGCCGCGGCCGCGGGCGCGGAGGAGGTTTATCCGCCCCGCGAATATGAGTTTACCCACAAGGCCTACCGTTCCTACGATTCGGAGACCCTGAAGTACCAGATGGAAACCTTCAAGGTGCACGGCATCAGGTGCTACCTGACCAAAATCTGGATGCGGGACCCCGCGAAACAGATCCGGAAGGCGACCGCGTCGTGGAAGAAGAACATCATGCTGCCCGCGCACATGGCGCAAAAGATCCCGGACGCGGCGCTGGTGATCAACGGAAGCGGATACGTCAGCCCGCTTTATCCCTGGATTCCGGAGGATTATCCGGGGAAGAACGCCGATTATTACTTCACCCCGCTCGGCTCCCTGACCGTGACGGACGGGGAGGTGTTCCGCAATCTGGAGGGCGTTCCCTATTACGGGCTGACGCTGGAGGAGGACGGCCTTCAGATGTACGTGGCGGAGGACAATGAAGCCGTGCTGGCCCGAAGCCCGATCCAGACCTGGAGCTTCTACATCCAGTGCCCCATGCAGCGCGGCGGGGAAATCCTGACGCCGGAGGACTGGGCGTTTGCCGGGAAAAAGGCGAGGCGGACGGTCATCGGACGGGTCGACCGCAACAACTACCTGCTGCTTTCCGTCAGCAATGAAGGCGGAAACGGCCTGACCCTCCACGAGGTGAACGACTTCTTCAGCCAGTATTTTGAGCTGGAATGGCTGTACAATCTGGACGGCGGCCCGTCCTCGGCGCTGCTGGCCCGGAAGAAGGGCGCGAAAAAAATGCGCAGGATCATGGGCGGAGGCGCCAAGGACGCTGACATCATGGCGTTCATCGAGCTTCCGGCGGAGGAATGAGCCCGGACGGGCGGTATTTCCCCGGGGATTTCTGAACGGAACGGAGAACGAAAGATGCTGAACCAGTTTTCCAGAACGCAGCTTCTGCTGGGCGCTGAGGCTATGGAACGCCTGGCAGCATGCCGGGTGGCCGTTTTCGGGATCGGCGGCGTGGGCGGATATGTGGTGGAAGCCCTCGCCCGTTCCGGCATCGGCGCGCTGGACCTGATCGACGACGACCGGGTCTGCCTGACCAACCTGAACAGGCAGCTGCACGCCACGCGGAAAACGATCGGAAAATACAAGGTGGACGTGGCGGAGGAGCGGGTTCACGAGATCAACCCGGACTGCCGGGTCGTCACCCACAAAACCTTTTTTCTGCCCGAAACGCAGGCGGAGTTCGATTTTTCACAGTATGACTATGTGGTGGACGCCATCGATACGGTGAAGGGAAAGCTGGCGCTGGTTGAACAGGCGCAGGCCGCCCATACGCCGATCATCTGCGCCATGGGCGCGGGAAACAAGCTGGATCCGTCCGCCTTCCGGGTGGCGGATATTTACAGCACGTCCGTCTGCCCGCTGGCGCGGGTGATGCGAAGCGAATGCCGGAAAAGAGGGATCCGGCGCCTGAAGGTCGTGTATTCCACGGAACAGCCGATCCGGCCGCCGGAGGATCCGTCCATCAGCTGCCGGTCCCACTGCGTCTGCCCGCCCGGTACCCGGAAGTGTACCGTGCGACGGGATATTCCCGGCTCCACGGCCTTCGTTCCCGCCGCGGCCGGGCTGATCCTGGCCGGGGAAGTTGTCCGGGATCTCTGCGGGAGATAAGCCGGCCGGCCGCGGCCGCGGCGCCGCCGGACAGGGAAGGGAAGCTATTCAAACTGCGCGGCGTAGAGCCGGTGATAGAACCCCTTCCGGTCCATCAGCTCCCGGTGGGTTCCCTGCTCCACCACATCCCCGTCCCGCAGGACGAGGATCCGGTCCGCGTGCTCGATGGTGGACAGGCGGTGGGCGATGACAAAGCAGGTCCGGTCCTTCATCAGCTCCCGCATCGCCTTCTGGATCTCCCGCTCCGTGGCGGTGTCCACGTTGGAGGTGGCCTCGTCGAGGATCAGCATCGGCGCGTTGTAGAGCATCGCCCGGGCGATGGTCAGCAGCTGCTTCTGGCCCTTGGAGATATTGCCGCCGTCCTCGGTGATCACGGTGTCGTAGCCCTGGGGCAGCCGCATGATGAAGGGGTGGATCCGGGCGGCCTTCGCCGCGGCCACCACCTCGTCCATGGTCGCGTTTTCCTTTCCGTAGGCGATGTTTTCAAAGATCGTTCCCTGAAAAACCCAGGTATCCTGCAGCACCATGGCATAGGCGCCGCGGACGCTGCGGCGGACGGCGGAACGGATATCCTGCCCGTCGATGCGGATGGATCCGGAATCCGGATCGTAGAAGCGCATCAGCAGGTTGATGATCGTGGTTTTTCCGGCGCCGGTGGGCCCGACGATGGCGATCAGCCGGCCGGCGGGCGCCTCCAGGGACAGATCGTGCAGGATGGTCCGGCCGGGGTCGTACCCGAAGGCCACATGCTCCAGGGAAACGTCGCCCCGCACGTTTTCCAGCAGCCGCGCCTCCGGCACGTCGGCGGGCTCCTCCTCCTCGTCCAGCAGGGTGAAAACCCGCTCCGCCGCGGCCAGGGCGGAGAAGAGCTCGTTGAAGATTTCCGCGATGGCGTTGATAGGCCCGGCGAATTTCCGGCTGTAAAGCACGAAGGAGGAAATCCGCCCCAGGTCGATCCGCCCGTTCAGATACAGAAGCCCGCCCAGCAGGCCGATGAGACTGAGGCCCAGGTTGTTGATGGCGCCCATGGTCGGCCCGATGACGACGCCGTAATGCTCCGCGTCGGAAAAGGCATCCGCCGCGTCCCGGTTGATGTCCCCGAAGCGCTCGTCCACCCGGTTTTCATACGCATAGGCCAGGATGGTTTTCTGGCCTGAAAGCATCTCTTCCACAAAACCGTTCATCACGCCGTAGCTTTTGGACCGCCTGGCATACCGGGGCTGGGTCTTTTTCCGCATGTGGACGGTATAGGAGACGGCCACCGGCACGGTGACCAGCGTCAGCAGCGAAAGGGGCAGGGAAATACTGACCATCATGATCAGGGAACCGACCACCGTGACCGTGCTGGAAAGAATCTGGACGATGTCCGTGGACATGCAGGTGGAAATCACGTCGATGTCGTAGCTGACGCGGCTGATGATGTCCCCGGCCTGATGCCGGTCGAAATAGCCCACGGGCAGGCGCATCAGCTTGTCAAAGACATCCTGGCGCATCTGGCGGGACGTGCGCCGGCTGATGACGGTCATGGCCGCGCTGATGCCGAAGCCCAGCAGCGCCGAACCGAGATAGCACAGCAGCATGAGCCCCGCGTAATGCCCCACGGCCTCAAAGTTCACCTTTCCGGCGCCGGCCGCGGCCTCCCGGATGGCGGAGCCCGCCAGGCTGGGCCCCCAAAGGTTCAGCAGGTTGCTGATAAGGCTCAGCGCGGCGACGCCGGCGATGACATATTTCCAGGGTCCCAGGTAGCGCAGCAGGCGGCGCACCGCGCTCCGGGTGTCCTTCGGCTTTTTCATGACGGTGTCTCTCCGCGCCATCCTACGCCACCTCCTCGCTCATCTGAGTCCGGTAGATGTCCTGATAGACGGGGCAGGAGGCCAGCAGCTCCTCGTGGGTTCCCCGGCCGATCATTCGGCCTTCGTGCAGGACGATGATCTCGTCCAGGGCCAGGATGGAGGACACGCGCTGGGCGATGACGACGGTGGTGGCGTTTCCGTGATGCTCCCGGATGGCCCGGCGCAGCTCGGCGTCCGTCCGGTAATCCAGGGCGGAGGAGGCGTCGTCCAGAATCAGGATTTCGGGATCGGCGGCCAGGGCCCGGGCGATCAGCAGGCGCTGCTTCTGCCCTCCGGAGAAATTGGCGCCGTGGATGGCGGCCGCGTGGTCGTAATCATCCTCATAGGCTTCGATAAAGTCCAGCGCCATGGCATCCCGGGCAGCCCGGCGGAGCATGCCGTCGCTGACCTCCCGGCCGAAGACCACGTTCTCCCGGATGGTATCGGCGAAGATCGCGTCGTTCTGGAACACGACGCCGAATTTCCGGTGCAGGGTATCCCGGTCATAGGTCCGGACATCCTTCCCGGAAACGAAGATATGCCCCTCCTGTGGGTCATAAAAGCGCATCATCAGGTTGACGATGCTGGTTTTTCCGCTGCCGGTCGCGCCGATGATGCCCAGGCTTCCGCCCTTCCGGACCCGGAAGGAGATCTCCTTCAGGCACTGCTGCCGCTCCTCGCCCAGGAACTGTCCGCGGGATTCTCCGGCGGCGTCCGCGTCATAGCTGAAGGTGACGCGGTCAAAGATCAGCTCGCCCTCCTCCGGCGCGGGGGCGGCCAGATGCTCCGGAACCGGCACCAGGTCCTCCGGCAGGAGGATCACCTCATGAATCCGGCCGGCGGAGGCGTTGGCCTTGGACATCATCATGAAGATGCGGTTCAGCCCCATGACGCCCATGAGAATCATGTTGAAATAGGTCAGAAAGGCCAGGATGACGCCCGGTGCGGTCTGGCCGTCGTTGACCCGGCGCGCGCCGACGATCACGACCAGCGTCAGCCCGACATTCAGGAAAAGGGTCACGATCGGTCCCGGCAGGCTCATGATTACGCTGGCCCTGACCTCCTGGCGCGCCATGGCGGCGTTGGCGTCCGCGTAGCGGCGCCGCTCCCGGGCTTCCTTGCTCAGGGCCTTGACGACGCGGATGCCGGTGATGTTTTCCCGCATGATGCGGACCAGGGTATCCATCCGCCGCTGTACCTCATCGTAGAGGGGAATGCCCTTCCAGGAGACGAAGGACACCAGGACGATCATGACCGGCGCCATGACGCAGAGGATCAGGGCCAGGCCGCTGTCCATGGCCAGGGTGATGGCAATGCCGCCCAGCAGCATGATGGGGGCGCGGATCCCCATGGTCTGGATCATGCGGACGAAATTCTGGACATTGTATGTATCGCTCGTCATCCGGGAGATCAGGGAAGGAAGGCCTACCTGATCCATCTGGCGGCCGGAGAGGTTCAGGGCCGTGTGAAAAAGATCCCGCCGGATCGCGAAGGTGCTGTTCCGGGCGACGCGGACGCTCATGCGGTTCGCTGTGCCGTTCAGAAGCCGCGTCACCACGGTCAGCAGCAGCATGGCGCCGCCCCAGGCCGCCACGGTCCAGCCGTCCGGCGAGGAGGGGACCACATGATCCAGCAGATGCTCCAGCACGTAGGGAATCAGCAGCTCCGTCCCCGTGCCCGCCAGCTTGATCAGCATGACGGCCAGAATGAACCACCGGTAGGGGCTGACGTATTTCCAGATCATTTTCATGGGCTTCGGGAAGGCTCCTTCAGTCAGAATAAATGTGCGGTGGACGCGCGGCGGCGAAGATTCCCGCAGGCGCTTCCGCCAGGCCGGGGAAGCCTGCGCGGAATGCGGCGCGCCGCCTGCCTGTCAGGGATTATACCAGAAATCCCGGGGGAGATGAAGCACTCCGGAACAGAATCAGGGACCGGGCGCGGATGCGCGGACGGGAATAGAAAAAATATGTTGATTTCAGGGCGAAAAATAGGGATGGTTAATTTGCGGATTCTTTGCTATAATTCTGGCAGGAATGGGCTATAATTGGATTGTACGAAAGCAAGGGGGGCGGAAAGCCTCCCGGAAAGGAGGGAAGGCTTGTGGAGTTTTTATCGGGTAATCTGCCGCTGATTCTGTGCGGGCTGGTGGGCTTCGGCCTGCTGATGGCGGAGGCCTTCATGCCCGGGTTCGGTGTGGCCGGCATCACGGGAATCTTCCTGGAAATCATCACGATTTTTATCGCCTGGGCGTATCACGGAACCACCTTCGCCCTGATCCTGACGGCGGCGATCCTGCTGGTGATCGGGCTTGCGGTCTGGCTGTCCTACCGGAGCATCATGCGGGGAAGGCTCAGCCGGAGCGACCTGGTGCTCAGGGACGCGGAAATTCCCGTGCCGGAGAAGGCCGCCGACGCGCTGGCCGTTTATCTGAACCGGGAGGGAACCGCGGTTTCCGCCCTTCGGCCGGGCGGCACGGTGGAAATTGACGGGAAGAAGGTCAACGCCGCCAGCGCCGGGGACCTGATTGAGAAGGGCGCGCGGGTACTCGTCCTGGGCACGGAGGGGGACCACGTGGTCGTCCGGAAAGCCTGAGACGGAAGGAAAGAGAAAAACGGCTCCGCGCAGCGGAGCCGGAGAAAAATAAGACTGAACGGGAGGCATGAACATGGATATGGTACTGATTCCCCTGATTGTGGTCGTGGCGATCGTGGTGCTGGCGATCTTCCTGCACTTCGTGCCCATGGGCCTGTGGATTTCTTCCCTGGCCAGCGGCGTGCACATCTCCATCGGCACGCTGGTGGGCATGCGGATCCGCCGGATTCAGCCCCAGCGCCTGGTGTACCCGCTGATCAAGGCGCGGAAGGCCGGCCTGGATCTGAACATCAGCCAGCTGGAAACCCACTACCTGGCCGGCGGCAATGTGGACCGCGTGATCAACGCCCTGATCGCCGCCCAGCGCGCCAATATCGAGATGGCCTTTGAAAAGGCCTGCGCCATCGACCTGGCCGGACGCGACGTTTTCCAGGCGGTGCAGATGAGCGTTACCCCGAAGGTCATCGAGACCCCGGTGGTCGCCGCCATCGCGAAGGACGGCATCGAGCTGCGGGCCAAGGCGCGGGTGACCGTGCGGACCAACATTGAGCGGCTGGTCGGCGGCGCCGGCGAGGAAACGGTCATCGCCCGTGTCGGCGAAGGCATCGTTACCACGGTCGGTTCCTCCGAAACCCACAAGGAAGTGCTGGAAAACCCGGACCTGATCAGCCGCACGGTGCTGAGCAAGGGCCTGGACGCCGGAACGGCGTATGAGATTCTGTCCATCGATATCGCGGACGTGGACGTCGGCCGGAACGTCGGCGCCCAGCTGCAGATGGACCAGGCCGAGGCGGACCGCCGCATCGCGCAGGCGAAGGCGGAGGAGCGGCGCGCCATGGCTGTGGCCCGCGAGCAGGAAATGAAGGCATCCGTCCAGGAGATGCGCGCGAAGGTGGTCGAGGCGGAGGCGGAGGTGCCGAAGGCCATGGCGACCGCGCTGCGTGAAGGCAAGATGGGCGTACTGGATTATTACAACATGAAGAACACCATCGCGGACACGGAGATGAGGGAGTCCATCGCCAAGGCGAGCGCGCCTCAGGCGGCCCCCGGCGAACAGGCGAAGAAGTAAGCCCCGGGAGGTGAAAGCCCCATGAACGAAAGACTGGTTCCGCTGCTGATTGTGCTGCTGGTCTGGGCCTTTACCGGCCTGAGCAGGGGCAAAAAGGGCGGAAAGAACACCAAGGGCGCCCGCCCGACCCCGCCCCGGCAGGTGGGCGCGGGCGGCGCCGCGCAGACGGCCGGGAAGGCTCCCGAGGCCCGAGGCGGCGTGACGCCGCCCCGTCCTGAGCCGGACCGGGGCAGCCTGACGGGAAGCCTGCCGGTATCGCCGGAGGAGGGAACCGATCCCTGCCATGACGACTACCGGGCGATGCCCGTCGGCAGCCTCTCCGCGGACACCGGGGAAGGCGACGATCCCTGCCATGACGACATGAAGCCCGCCGCGCCGCATGTCAGGTTCCGGGAGGAGGAAAGAAAGGAAGCCTCCGGAGGCCTGGACCTGGGCTGGACGGGAAACGAGGTTGTGAAGGGATTTGTATACGGAGAAATCCTGAAACGCAGAAACGGATAAGAACCCATGGACGACGCCCTGCCTGACGGCAGGGCGTTTTCGTCTGAGAAAAAAGCCGGAAAGCTTTCCGGGCGGCCCGCGGCGTCAGGCCTCCCCGGCCTCCTCCGGGGGAGCCGCCCTGCGCAGGGCGGCCTGGAGCGCCAGGGCGACGGCGGAGGTTTCCCGGGGATGGAGGTTGTTCCGCTCCAGGATGGAAGCGATTTCCACCCGGGTCTGCTCCACCTCGCGGCGAAATTCCCGGGCGGAGACCCGGGCGGCGCCGCCGCCGAGGATGATGACCTGCTCCAGCCCGTCGGATGTCGCGACGCGGACCTCGCTGTCCTTCTTCCGGGCGATGGAACGGATGGTCCGCTCAATATAGTTGTCGGCGGTTTCCGCTTCCCGGGTGTAGACCACGTGGATGCCGCCGATTTCCTCCCGGGCGCCGTGGCTGCCCTGGACGCGGTAGGCGTCAAAGACCAGAATCAGCTCGCCCGGGTGGACGCCGTGGAAGTTGCAGAGGATATCGATCAGGCTCTTTCGGGCGTCCTCCAGGCTGTGGCGGGCAAGCTCCTGCAGGTCCGGCCAGGCGAAAATGATGTTGTAGCCGTCCACCAGCAGGTATTCCGTCCTGGGCTCGGCGGGCGCGGCCGGGGCGGTCCTCACCGCCGGGACCGGCCGGCCGTTCACGGTGGGCTGCCGGCCCTGCGCCTCCGCGGCCCGGGGCTTCGGCTTTCCGTAGGTCCGTTCAAAGATGGCCTGCAGCTCCTTTTCCTGCTGAACCATCCCCCGGTAAGCGGCGGCGGAGCCCGCGGCGGGCGCGGCCGGGGCGGGGGAGGGGGCGGAAGCTCCGGAGGCTCCGCCCGGGGAGGAGGGATGCAGGTGCATGAAGCGGGAAACCTCCCGCCAGGGAACCACGAAACCGGCGCCGTGGGAGCAGAAGACGGAATCCGCCGGGTTGGCGGTATCCCGTTCCGGATCATAGCCGCGGGCGGCGATGACCTCCTCCGGGTTCCGGCAGGGCGCGTAGCCCCGCAGAGTGCAGGTCAGGCGGCCCTGGCCGCGGGTATAGTTCATGACCTCCCGGGCATAGCCCCGCAGCGCGGCCACCGGCGCGCTGCCCGTCAGGAGGGCGTTTTCCCCCAGGGATTCCGGCCCTTCCAGCGTTCCGCCCATCTGGCTGATGTCGGTCATGGCGCGGCCGACGCAGTCCGCGGGCACCTCCAGCCGGAGATCGTACCAGGGCTCGAGCAGCACGCTTTCCGCCTGCATCAGGCCCTGACGGACCGCCCGCCAGGTGGCCTGGCGGAAATCGCCGCCCTCCGTATGCTTCAGGTGCGCCCGTCCGGCGGTGAGGGTGATCTTCAGGTCCGTGACGGGCGAGCCGGTGAGGACGCCCAGGTGTGTTTTTTCCATCAGGTGCGTCAGAATCAGGCGCTGCCAGTTCAGCGCCAGGTCGTCCGTGCTGACGGCGGAGGCAAAACGCAGGCCGCTCCCGCGCGCGCCGGGCTCCAGCAGCAGGTGAACCTCGGCGTAATGCCGCAGAGGCTCGTAATGGCCGACGCCCTCCGCCGGCGCGGCGATGGTTTCCCGGTAGAGGATGCTGCCCTCGCTGAAGGCGGCCTCGAGGCGGAAACGGTCGCGCAGCAGGCGGCGGAGAATCTCCAGCTGCACCTCGCCCATGAGCTGGACATGGATCTCGCGTTTCTCGGCGTTCCAGACCACGTGCAGCTGGGGATCCTCCTCCTCCAGCACGCGGAGCTGCTGCAGCGCGGACGCGGGATCCGACCCGGCGGGGAGCAGCACCTGATAGGTGAAGACCGGCGAGAGCAGCGGCTCCGGGGAGTGCGGCTCCCGGCCGAGCCCTTCTCCCGCCCGGGCGGCGGTGAGACCCGTGACCGCGCAGACCTCGCCCGCGGCCGCCTCGTCCGCCAGGCGGTACCTGGCCCCGCTGTAGAGGCGGATCTGGTTGATCTTTTCGGAAGTATCGCCGGAGGGGAGGGCGGTCCTGACCTTCAGAACGCCTCCCGTGATTTTCATCCACGTCAGCCGCGCGCCCTGCGGGTCGTGGCTGATCTTATAGATCCGGGCGCCGAAATCCCCGGAAAAGGCCGGGGCCGGAACCAGCTCCCGGATGCCGTCCAGCAGCGCCCCGATGCCCTTCAGCTTCAGGGCGCTTCCGAAAAAGCAGGGGAAGAGCGCCCGCCGGGCCGTCAGCTCCGCGAGCATGCCGGGGGGCAGGCTTCCCTCCCGCAGGTAGGTTTCCATCGCCTCCTCGGAGGCCAGGGAGGCTTCCTCCAGGGCGCCCGGCGCGCTCAGATCGACGCAGCCGTCCCCCAGCCGGGCCTTCAGCGAACGCATCAGGGCGGCCCGGTCCGTGCCGGGCTGATCCATCTTATTGACGAAGAGCAGCGTCGGAACGCGGTAGGACTTCAGCAGGCGCCAGAGGGTCTCCGTATGCCCCTGAACGCCGTCGGCGCCGCTGATGACCAGCACCGCCGCGTCCAGCACGCTGAGGGTCCGTTCCATTTCGCTGGAAAAATCCACGTGCCCGGGGGTATCCATCAGCGTGAGGCGCAGATCCTTCCAGGTGAACTCCGCCTGCTTGGAGAAGATTGTGATGCCCCGCTCCCGCTCCTGGGCGTCCGTGTCCAGAAAGGAATCCCCGTGGTCCACCCGGCCGAGCTTTCGCAGCTGGCCGGCGGTATAGAGCATGGCTTCGGACAGGGTGGTCTTTCCGGCGTCCACGTGGGCCAGCAGGCCGAGAATCAGATGCTTTTCCGCCGCCACGGCGCCCGCCTCCTTCCCTGCTGAGGGTAAAACGGCCCGCGGCCGTTTCGTTTTTTCCAATATAGCAGAAAGGCGGGGAACTTTCAACGCCGGCGGGCCCCAGGGTGCCGGAGGCGTGAAAGCTTGTCAGGAAAGGGGGAAACGTGTATAATATTTCCAAAGCAGCGGAAAACAGGGAGGTGCGAGGATGCCCGGGAAGGAACGGATGCTGATTACGGGGGGGAATCCCCTGGAAGGCGTGGTTCAGGTCAGCGGGGGGAAGAATACCGCCGTGGCCCTGATTCCGGCTTCGCTGCTGTGCGACGAACCCTGCACCATTGAGAACCTTCCTGACATCGAGGACGTGCACGCCCTGGCCGATATCCTGCGGGAGCTGGGGGCGAAGGTGGACTACGAGCCCGGCGGCGTGATGCGGGTGGATCCCCGCACCGCGGAGGGGGATACGGTTTCCTACCGCAACGCCCAGCGCCTGCGGGCGAGCTACTACCTGCTGGGCGCCCTGCTGGGCCGCTGCGGGCGCGCCAACGTGCCCACGCCCGGCGGCTGCGACATCGGCAGCCGGCCGGTGGACCAGCATCTCAAGGGGATGCAGGCCATCGGCGCGGAGGCGGAGGAACGCCGGGGAATCCTGCGGGCGTACAGCGAGGACCTGACGGGCGGGGATGTCTTTTTCGACATGGTGACGGTGGGCGCCACGGTGAACGTGATGCTGGCCGCCGCCAAGGCCCGGGGGAAGACGACGATCTACAACGCCGCCAAGGAACCCCACATCGTGGACCTGGCCAACTTCCTGAACAGCATGGGCGCCCGGATCAAGGGCGCCGGCACGGATATCATCCGGATCCGCGGGGTTCAGTACCTTCACAGTACGACCTACGCGGTGATTCCGGACCAGATCGAGACCGGGACGCTGATGATCGCCGCCGCCGCCACCAGCGGGGACGTGACGGTCAAGGGCTGCATTCCGACGCATATGGACGCCCTGAGCGCCAAGCTGCTGGAGATGGGCGTGCGGGTCAACGACTATGACGACGCGATCCGTGTCCGCTCGGCGGGGCCGAAGCGGGCGATCAATATCAAAACCCAGGTCTATCCCGGCTTCCCGACGGATCTGCAGCAGCCGATGAGCGCGCTGCTGACCCGGGTGAAGGGGACCAGCTACGTGGAGGAGACCATTTTTGAGCAGCGCTTCCGGCACCTGGACGAGATGCGCCGCATGGGCGCGCAGGTCCGGGTCATGGACAGGACGGCGATCATTGAAGGCGTGCCGGAGCTTTACGGCGCGCCGCTGACGGCTACCGACCTGCGCGCGGGCGCGGCGCTGATCATCGCCGGGCTGATGGCCCGGGGCGTTACGGAAATCTATGAGCCCGGATATATCGACCGGGGCTATGAGCATATTGAGGACAAACTCCGCTCCCTGGGGGCGGAGATCAGCCGGGAGACCGGGCTGTAAGAGGAGAGGCGGAAGATGGGTACCCCCTTTGAGGAGCTGGGTCTTCGCGCCTGGGCGGATCCGGATGAAATCCGCAGCGCCTACCGCAGCCTGGTGAAGCAGTGCCATCCCGACATGGTGCGGGATCCCGCCAAAAAGCAGGAGGCGCAGGAGCGGATGATCCGCCTGAACCTGGCCTATGAAGAGGCGCTCCGCCTGGCCGCGCCGCGGCAGCGGGCGGCCTACACGCAGGAGATTCCCCGGGAGGACGCGGTCCTGCTGGCGGAGCGCATGCTGCTGAAGGACCGGCCGGAAAACGCGCTTCGCCAGCTGCTCCGAGCGGAGACGCGGGACGCGGTCTGGTACTATACCCAGGGGAAAATCCTGATGCGGATGGAGCAGTATCATTCCGCGCATCAGTCCTTCCGGGAGGCGGTGCGCAGGGATCCGGAGAACAATACCTACCGCAGCGGCGCGCTGGACGCCGCGGTGGCTGAAAAAAAGGCAAAGACGCTGGCCGGAAAAATGCAGAAGCTGATCAGAAACCTGAAAAAATAGGGGAGGTGGCTTTTTCATGCAGGCAAAGGCGGCAGGAAAGGGAAAGCGGTTTAACCGGACGGAATGGAGCTGGATCATGTACGACTGGGCCAACTCCATTTACGCAACCAATATCATGGCCGCGATTTTCCCGACCATCTTTGTTTCCATCGCCGGGGACGCCGGGGATATCTGGTGGGGGTACGGCACCTCCATCGCGACCTTCGCGGTGGCGCTGCTGGCGCCGGTGCTCGGCGCGCTGGCGGACCGCAGGGGCATGAAGAAGAAGCTGTTTACCGTCTTTATGCTGATCGGCGTGGTCTTCACGTTCCTGATCGCGCTGGTCATGAACAACTGGAAGCTGATGCTGGCCGGCTACATCCTGAGCAGGATCGGCTTTTCGGGAAGTTGCCTGTTCTATGACAGCTTCCTGACGGATGTGACCACGGACGACCGGATGGACAAGGTTTCCTCCTGGGGATACGCCATGGGCTACATCGGGGGAAGCACCATCCCCTTCCTGATCAGCATCGCCGTGCTGCTGGCCCTGGGATACGGAAATCCCATCGCCCAGAAGTTCTCCATCATCATCACGAGCGTATGGTGGCTTGTCTTCTCCATTCCCTTCCTGCGGAATGTGGAGCAGGTGCACTGCGTGGAAAAGACGGAAGGGGATTCCCTCGGAAAGATTTTCCGCAATGTGCTGAAAACGGCCCGGGAGATCAGCGCGCGCAGGGGCCTGCTGCTGTTCATGGTGGCCTACTTCTTCTACATCGACGGCGTCGGAACGATTATCAGCATTTCCACCGCCTACGGCACGGTGCTGGGGCTTGGAACCGTGGGCATGATCCTCGCGCTGCTGGTGACCCAGATCGTCGCCATGCCCTGCTCCATCCTGTTCGCGAATATCGCGGAGAAGGTGACGGCGCGGAAGGCGCTGATCGGAGCCATCCTGATCTATACCCTGATCTGCATCGTGGGCTTCTATATGGGCTTCTCCCTGGAGCCGCATCAGGCGGCCTATGAGGAGGCGGTCCGGACGGAATACGCGGAGCCCCTCGCGGATCTGAAGGGCGAGGAGGCATCCGCCCTGCGGGAGGATGTGCGGAAGATCCTTTCCGCGAAGGATGCCGCGAAGCAGCTGAATGAAAAGCAGGACGCGCTGACGGCGGAGCAGCAGGGCGATCAGGAGATCCTGCGCGTGTTCCAGGCGGCGAACGCCTTCCTGAACGGAGAGGCGGGGCAGGAAACGGGCGCCGCGGGAAGATTCCGGAAGGCCGTCTCCCTCTCCACGATCCTGTTCTGGGCGATGGCCGTTCTCGTGGGCACGGTCCAGGGCGGCATCCAGGCGGTGAGCCGGAGCTATTTCGGCAAGCTGATTCCCAAGGCGAGAAGCAACGAATTCTTCGGATTCTTTGATATCTTCGGTAAATTCGCCTCCGTGCTCGGGCCCTTCCTGTATTCGGTGATCGGCGGCTGGACGGGGCGCAGCAGCTACGGCGTGCTGGCCCTGATCGTCCTTTTCCTGATCGGGCTGGTCATCATGATCCGGGGGAAGGATGCCATCGAGGCCCAGAGCGCGGAAAGCTGAGCGGGCCACGGCTGAGAAATACGGAAAAGCGCCGCCTGAACGCGGCGCTTTCTTCAGGAGGGTAAGAACATTGAAAAAGCGAATGCTGGCCGCCCTGCTTCTGGCGGCACTGGCGGCGGTCCCGGCGGCGGCTCCGGCGCGGGCGGAGGAAGCCCGGGAGATCACCCGGGAATGCAGGATGAGCCCGGGATCCAAAAAGAAGGACTTCAAAAAAGCGCTGGACGGGGACTACAGGACCTTCTGGAACTCCGCGGCGGGAAAGGGCGCCGAGGTGATTGTCCAGGTTCCCGCGGGCGAGGAGGCGGGCGGCGTCTGGTTCCAGTGGTATGAGCACGAGCATGCCGCCGCCGTGCAGATCCGGAACGCGGCGGGGGAATGGGAGGAATACGCCTGCACGGAAGGCGCCTTCCTTTCCGAATTCCTGCAGCTTCCGGAGGGAACGAAGGAATTCCGGATTACGAATCCGAAGAAGGCCCGGAAATCCACCCCGATTCCGCTGGCGGAGCTGCATGTGTACGGCCGCGGGGAGATCCCGGCCCGGGTGCAGCGGTGGGAGCCGCCCGTCGCCAGGGCGGACCTGATGCTGCTGGCGGGGCATCCCGACGACGAGCTGCTCTGGTTCGGCGGCGTGCTGCCGGTTTATGCCGGCGTGCAGGGGAAAAAGGTGCAGGTCTGCATCCTGGTGCCGACGCTGCCCCGGAGGCGGCTGGAGGAGCTGGACGGGCTCTGGACCTGCGGCGTGCGGAACTATCCGGTGTTCGGGTATTTCCGCGACCAGTACAGCGAATCCCTGAGCGACCAGTACGAAAAGTGGAGCAGGGACGCGGTCTACAAGCTGGTGACCGGCTGGATCCGCCGATTCCGGCCGGAGGTGGTGATCACCCATGACGTGGAGGGAGAGTACGGCCACGGCGCGCACCGGGCCTGCGCCGACGCGGTGATCAAGGCGCTGGATTTCGCGAACGACCGGAAGAAATTCAAGGATTCCGCCGCGGAGTACGGCGTGTGGAACGTGCCGAAAACCTACATCCATCTGTATCCGGAGAACCGGATCGAGTTCGACTGGCGGGTCCCGCTGGAGGCCTTCGGCGGAAGGACCGCCCTGGAGGTGGCGCAGGAGGCCTTCGCCTGCCACGTGTCCCAGGCGCATACGGAATACAGGGTCGAGGATTTCGGCCCCGGCGACTGCCGCGTCTTCGGGCTGTACCGGAGCCTGGTCGGACCGGACGAGAACCACGACGATCTGTTTGAAAACCTCTCCCTGGTGGTTGAGGACGGGGAATAAACCGGAAAAGGAAAGGCGGACGGCGCTTCCCTTCAGAAAGAAAAAGGTCCGGAAAACCGCTGGCCGCGGTGTTCCGGACCTTTTTTGCATGCTGTTTTACCCGGAGGATGCTTCCGCCTTCCCGGACGCCGCGAATGGGCTCAGACCGGGGGGTTCGGCCGGTCGGACATTTCGACCGGATCCTGCGGCGCGGGCTCCGCCTGCAGGGCGGGGGCTTCCGGGGCCGAGGGCTTCGGTTCCGGCTTTTCGCCGGAATCCTCCTGAGGCGGCTCGGGGCTCAGCTCGGAATCCTCGTCCGGCCCGCCGGGCTCATCCGCGGAGGCGCCCGCTTCGCCGGCTTCCGGCGCCGGAGCCGGAAGGGGCTCCTGCAGCGTCACGAATTCGTTCAGAATAAAGCAGTGCCAGCCCCCCACATCCAGCTCGGACCATTTCTCATCCTGGGCGAAAACGGTCACCGGCGTGCCGACGGGAAACTCGGCCATCTCCCGGCCGTCGCCGTAGCGCACGTAGCCCGGATCGTTGGCGGTGGAGGTGCGGGCGTGGATCGTGTTGCCCTTGACCAGCTTGCCCTTGACGGTCAGGATGCCCGCCGCGTACTGCCTGGGCTTGTTGTCATAGAAGGTGAGCCCGGAGGTCAGCACATAGCCCCGGATTCCGTCGTCGTCCACCATGGTCCAGGTCTTGCCCGTGCTGATGACCCGGAGCACCCGGCGCTTGGTGCAGTTGCCCAGAACGAAGGAGCCCTGCTTCTTTTTGGCCCGCAGGGTCAGATAGGTCAGCTTGGGGTTGTTGTGAAGGGTCACGACGGCCAGCAGCTTATCCTCCGGCGCGTCCGTGTCCCAGCTCAGGGAGGAGGTGGGCACGAGAAAATCCTCCCCCTCCACGCGGATCGTGCTGCGCCCCAGGCCCAGGGACAGGATCTCCGCCGTGAAGACGTCCCCCGCCTCATTCACGTAGACGGTGCCGGTGGTGGTGCCGTTCCGGGCGGTATACTTCGCCCGGCGGGCGGCGTATTCCTCTTCCGTCAGATGGGCGCCCTCCCCCGAGGATGCCTCATCCATCTGAAACTGGCCGGATTCCACGGTCATGCCGCCGTCCGGATTCACCGGGACCTCATAGGAGGAGGTGGGACTGGAATCCGAATTCTCAATCGAATGCTGGGTTCCGTCCGGCGCGGTGTATATTCCGGTGTTGTAATCCCAGACGCCGCCCTCCTCGTCCACGTCCACGCCGGAAGCGCAGGCGCACCCCCAGATCAGCAGCAGCGCGAAGGCCGCAAACAAAAGTCGTTTCATGCTTCACCCCGTGATTCGTTTCCGGAAGGAAATCCGGTCCCCTCAAGGATAGCAAAAACAGACAAAAAAGTCAATAAAAGTGCAATAAAACTGTAATATTTCCAGCAGAGTTCCCCGCCCGCGCAGGCGGGGAAGGCATTCACAGGGATTGAAAAGGCGCTCCGCGGGACGATCCCCGCCCGCAAAAGCGGGGAAGGCATGGGCAAGCGGCGGGATTTATGGTATGATGCAGGGGACGGAGCGGAAGGACGAAAGCAGGCTCCGCGTGCGGGAGAAGCGGAAAGAGGGACAGCATGAAGATCTCAAAGCGGGACGCGCTGGCGTGGTTCGGTTTTTTTGCGGCGCTGCCGGAGGACCAGCCCCTGGGCTGCAGGCAGCAGGAGATTGCCCTGGCGGTGTTCAGCCAGCTTGAGCTGGCGGCGGAGGAGCGCTTCCGGCGCCTGCAGCGGGAGATTCCCGGCCTGAAGGGGCTGGGGGAGGGCCCCAGCACGTTTTACGTGGGGCCGGACGAGCGCTTTCCGGGCGGATGCCGGTCCTGCCTGATGGGAACCGGGCTTTCCGCCGTGCGCAAAACGAACAAATGCGGCGCGCGCTGCCCCTTCTGCTACGATTACGGCGTTCTGGACGCGATCCCGCCCATCGGGGAGGGGCTGTGGGAAATCGGAGGCGGCCGGTACCGGGAGGAGGATCTGGAGCTGCTCTTCGCCCTGCAGGGGAAACCCACCGGCATCGCCTACGTCTATCTCGAGCCCTTCATGGAGATCGAAAAATACTACGGGATTATCCGGCGCTTCCACGCGGCGGGGGTGCACCAGCACCTGTATACCAACGGGCTGAACGCGACGGAGGAAAACCTGCGGGCGCTGGGGGAGGCCGGGCTGGACGAGATCCGCTTCAACCTGGGGGCCTCCGGAACCTCCGACCGGGTGATCCGGGCCATGAAAACCGCGAAGAAGTATATTCCCCAGGCCGGAATCGAAACACCCATGACGCGGGAATTCGAGCGGGAGTTTCACCGGAAGAAGGAGATGATCCTGGAAACGGGCATCGACTTCATGAACTGCGCGGAGCTTCACCTGAACGAAAACAACCTGCCCAATTACCTGGGGGAGAACCTGTACTTTTACCGGATGGGATACCTGAGCCCGGTGTTCAGCCGGGAGATCACGCTGCGCCTGATGCGGGAGGCGGCGGAGGAGGAGTGGCCCATCGTGGTGCATGACTGCTCCAACCGGACCAAGTTTGCCCGGGACCTGAACCAGAAGGCGAAGGAAGGCGGATGGTTCGGGCAGACCAGCTACGGCCGCGAGCTGGCGGAGATTCCCTACGAGGCTTTCCTGCCGGCACTGGAGGATCCGGACTTCACCTTCACGGAGGAGGAGGAGCTTCCGGAGGGATACCGGCCCGGGGACATCGTGATCTGAGAGGGGAGGGTTCCGCGCCATGTCCGGAAACCGTTTTCGCATGAATGCGCGCAGCGCGCTGCTGTGCCTGATCCTGGCGCTGCTTTATCCGGTTTACGCCTATGTATCCTCGGACAGGAGCCTGCTGAAGCTGATGGACGCAATGACCGTCACGGGGCTCCTGTTCCTGGTGGCCGGCATCGTTTTCTCGCTGGTGAAGCACGGGGATTTTGACATCACGGAGTACGTCGCGAAGCGCAGCCTCCGGAAGGGGGACATCAAGCCGTTTGAAGCTTTTAGGGCCGATAAAAAAGAAGAAAGAAAGGATCGAATCAACTATCCTTTCTTTACGGGCCTTCTTCTGCTGGCTGCTTCCGCGCTGCTGAATCTTCTCGCTTACTGATTCCCGCGCGTCAGTCCAGGTTTTTCCGGTATTTCTCCGCCTGCTCAGGCGTACAGTAGACATAGTGCTCCGGCCGGATTTCCCGCATCGCGTAATCCGGGCCGGTTTTTTCTTCCAGCGCGTCCGCGTACACGATGGGCTCCCGCTGCTTCTCGATAATGGGATCCGGCATGGGCACGGCGCTGAGCAGGGACACGGTGTACGGATGGATCGGGTAGGCGAAAAGCTCCTCCGTCTCCGCGATTTCCACGATCCTCCCCAGATGGATGACCGCGATCCGGTCCGCGATGAACCGGACGACGGAGAGGTCATGGGCGATGAACAGGTAGGTGAGGGCCTTCTCGTTCTTCAGCTTGTTCATCAGGTTCAGCACCTGGGCCCGGATGGAGACGTCCAGCGCGGAAATGGGCTCGTCCGCCACCACCAGCTTCGGCTCCATGATCAGGGCCCGGGCGATGCCGACGCGCTGCCGCTGGCCGCCGGAGAATTCATGGGGATACCGGGACTTGTGCTCCGGCAGGAGGCCGACCTCCTCCAACGCCCGGTCCACCTTCGCGATCCGGTCCTCCTCGTTCTTGTACAGATGGAAATTGTACAGGCCCTCGGAGATGATGTACTCGATGGTCGCCCGCTCGTTCAGGGAGGCCGCCGGATCCTGGAAGATCATCTGGATATTCCGGATCACGTCGATATCTTCCTGCTTGCTCAGCTTTCCGGAGATACGCTTTCCCTCGAAGGTAATCTCCCCGGCGCTCAGCTCGTTGATGCGCATGATGGCCCGGCCGATGGTCGTCTTGCCGCTGCCGGACTCGCCCACCAGGGCGAAGGTCTCGCCCCGGTAGATATCAAAGTTGGCGTCCTGCACCGCCTTGAACTTATGCTTTCCCCCGTTGTCAAAGGAAATCTCCACGTTCCGCAGGGAGAGCAGAACCTCCCGGTTAGTCGTTTCTGACATGGAAAGCGCCTCCTTTTGCTGTCATGCTGGCGATCTTCTCATGCAGATTCCGGATCGCGGCTGGCTTTTCCACCTTCGGCGCCCGGGGATCCAGGAGCCAGGTCTTGGCAAAATGGGTCTCGCTGACCTGGAAGAAGGGCGGCTCCTTGGCGAAGTCGATCTTCAGGGCCTGCGGATTGCGGGGAGCGAAGGCGTCCCCCTCGATCCTGTTGTACAGGGAGGGCGGCGTGCCCGTGATGTAATAGAGATCCTGGCCCTTGACGCCCAGTTGGGGCAGGGCGGACAGCAGCGCCCAGGTGTAGGGATGCTGCGGATCGTAGAAGATCTCGTTGACCGTGCCGTACTCGATGATCTGACCGCCGTACATGACGCCGACCCGGTCCGCCACGTTCGCCACGACGCCCAGGTCGTGGGTGATGTAGATGGTGGTGAAGCCCAGCTCCTTCTGCAGGTCCTTGATCAGCTTGATGATCTGGGCCTGGATGGTCACGTCCAGCGCGGTCGTGGGCTCGTCGCAGATCAGAATTTCGGGATGGCAGCTCAGGGCGATGGCGATGACGATGCGCTGACGCATGCCGCCGGAATACTGGAAAGGATAGTTGTCAAACCGCTCCTCCGGATTCGGGATTCCGACCCGGCCCATGATGCTGATGGCCTGCGCCTTCGCTTCCGACTTGGAGAGCTTCTGGTGCTTCTCGATGACCTCCGTGATCTGGGAGCCGATGGTCCGGATCGGGTTCAGGGACGTCATGGGATCCTGGAACACCGTCGCGATCTTCACGCCGCGGATGCCCGCCCATTCCTTTTCCGTCTTCAGCTTCGTCAGGTCCTGCCCGTGATACATGATGGAGCCGTTTGTGATCGCGCCGTTGGATTCCAGCATGCCCGTGAAGGTCTTGGTGAACACGGACTTTCCGCTGCCGGATTCCCCGACGATGGCAAAGGTCTCCCCGTTGTACAGCTCCAGGGAAACATTCCGGATGGCCGTCAGGTACTTCTCCCGGACCCGGAACTGGACTTCAATATCCTTTGCGGAAATAATAATCTCGCTCATCTCTTCCTCCTCACCGATGCGTCCGCGGATCCGTAGCGTCAGCCAGCTTCTGCCCTACCACGTACAGGGAGATGGCGATCGCGGCCAGCACCAGGACGGGGATCCAGAACAGATGGGGATATCCGGTCATGTAGGACCTGTACTGGGAAATCGTCCGGCCCAGGGAGGCATAGTTCGTGCCCAGGCCGAGGCCCATGTAGGACAGGAAGACCTCATAGGAGATCAGGGCGGGAATTTCCCGGGCAATATAGGTCACGATGACCGAAACCAGATAGGGCAGGATGTTCTTCATGATCATCGTGAAGGTCTTCGTGCCCAGGCATTTGCTGGCCAGGTTGTACTCCCGGTCCCGGATGATCATGACCTGGGTGCGGATGAAATAGGCCACGTAGATCCAGTCGATGCAGCACATGACGAAGATCAGGGATCCGAGGCCTGCTCCCAGCACGTAGGACAGGATCATAGCCAGCAGCAGGTAGGGCACGTTGGAGACGACGTTGTACACCTCGATCATCCAGCGGTCCATCTTCTTACTGAAGCCCCAGAGGGCGCCGACCAGGATGCCGATGGTCATGATGATGGCCGTGCTGACAAAGCTGACGATGATGGAGTTCCTCGCCCCGGCCCAGACCACGTTCCAGACCTCGTTGCCGATATTGTCCGTGCCGAAGATGTGCTCCGCGCTCGGCGGCAGGTACTTCATCTCCGCGTTGTTGATGTTTGGCGCGTCCGTGGGCGAATAGCCGGAGGTGAGGGGCTGGATCAGCGCGAAGACCACCAGCGCGATGACGAACACAGACAGGAAGATGGTCACCTTGCTGTGGAAAAAGGTGTGCCAGACGGATTTCCAGTAGGAATACCTCGGCGCCGCGATGTGCTCCGATTCCTTCTCGTCGAAGTCCGCAAATTCAAACAGATTGTCTTCTTCTCTTGCCATTATGATCTACCCGCCTTATCTGTCAGTGAAATACGGGGATCCACCTTGGTCAGGATAATATCCCCCAGGAGTACGGACAACACGGAGATCGAGGAGAAGAGGAAGGTCAGCGCGATAATCATGACATTGTTGTACTGATTGATCGCGTTGGGCAGCATCTTGCCCATGCCGCCCACCGAGTAGATGGCCTCCGTGATAATCGCGCCGGTGATGCAGGCCGCCAGGGAGCTGGGGATGCCGTGCGCGATGGGGATGCTCGCGTTCTTGAAGATGTGCCTGCGGAAGATCTCTTTCCGGTTCAGGCCCTTGGCCTTGGCAAACTTCACATAGTCCGAATTCATCTGGTCCACCACATAGCGCCGGATCCACATCATCAGGGAGGAGATGGACGGCAGCGCCAGGGAGATGATCGGCAGGATCCAGCTTCGAATATCCGAGGGTCCGAAGGTGGTGAATACGGAGGGCAGGCCGAACACGGTGGTGCCCACATAGCGGAAGATGTAGATATACGCCAGGGAGGGTACCGAGGTGATGAAGATGATGAACAGCATGCCCAGTTTATCGACAACTCCGTCCTTGTTCCGCGCCATGGCCACGCCGATGGGCAGGCCGATGCCGTAGGACAGGATCAGAGCGAAAATGCCCATGATAAAGGAGGTTCCGACCATGGAGGTCTGATCCTTGAAGGTGGTGTAGTTCGCGTAATGATCCGTGAACTTCTTGGTGTCCATGCGGTCCAGCTTCGCCTTGTAGGTCAGGGAGCCGAAGTCGATCGCGGACTGGCTGGTCTCGCCGGTTTCAAAGGCAACCTCGCGCTTGACCTCTGTCCCCTGGGAGGAGAACATGACGCTCAGCGCCTCAAGCCCCTGATAGGTGGGGTAGGATTCGCCCATGTTGAGGGTGATGAAGTTCTGGTGGATAAAGGGGAAATGGGAATCGGTGTAGAGAAGATACTTGTGCAGGGTTCCGCTGCCGATCAGGGCCAGGCCGCCGGTGGGCGTCCGGCCGAAGCGCACGTACCTTTCCAGATCCGGATTGTCCGGATCCTGCACGCTGTAGATGGTGTCGATCCTCACCAGCCCGCCGAACCATTTGGCCAGCCGCTGGAGAATGGGGGTATCCTTGTAGGCGTAGGCGCGCCCGCTGACAGGATAGGTGCCGATGGAATAGCCGCGGGATTCATAGAGCGCGATAAAATCCGCCGTTTCCTTCGAGGCGGGATCCAGCGCGCCCTTCATCTCATCGCTCCCGGCCTCGTAAAGGGTCAGGCAGTAATCGTTGATCTTGACATAGTCAAGGTATCCCAGCTTTTCCCAGGTGGTGTAGACATAGTCCGCCTTGTCGTCGGGCTTTCCTCCCAGCTTCCGGTACGTGGCGTCCTCAAAGAAGATATTGTCGCGCGGGACCATCGTATAAACCAGGACAAACACGATGAGCATGATGACCAGCACGGAGATCACGGACCGGAGGAGGCGCTTCAGGATGTACCCCTTTTTCATGTGTGAAAACCTTCCTCATGAGTACAGCGGAAGCCGGGTGATTGCTCATCCGGCTTCCGCCTTAATTTGACAGAGTTTACCGGTTCATGCCGGCAGCGGGAGCATTATTCGCCCGCCAGCCAGGCTTCCTTGGCCGCTTCGTACTGCTCGGTGGTCACAGGCTCGTTCTGCAGCTCCATGTACTTGAAGTACGGAACCCTGTTGTAGGAAGCCTGGCCGTACAGGCCGTAACCGGCGGTGAAGGGAACCACCTTGCTGACCATCAGGTCCGCGCCGCTGGTGGCATAGGGCCGCAGGATACCGCCCGTCAGCAGCATGGCTTCGCACTTGGCGAACAGCTCGATGCGCTCGTCGCCCACCGCCGCGATGGCTTCGTCCATGACCTTCTGAACCTCATACAGGCCGATGGCTTCCTTGGCCGCCTTGCCGGATTCGCTCTCGGTTTCGTTGGCCAGGTTCAGGCCGGAGTAGTTCAGCATGTCGCCGTTGTTGACGTTGTAGCAGTTGATGTAGGTCAGCGGATCGCCGTAGTCGGGGCCCCAGCCGGCGCCGAAGGCGAAGTCGATGGAGTTCTCCTCACCGGTGGAGATGCTGTAGAATGCGGAATAGTAGGTGGAAGAGTTGCCCTCCAGGTACACCAGGTTGACGCTCACATAGTCGCCGATGGCGTCCTCAATGGACTTCTTCATGGCCAGAGCCGTGTTCTTGTTGTTCTCGTTGGAGGCGAACACCGGGTAGTCCAGGATGACAGGCCAGGCGCTGACCTTGTCGCCCAGCTCTTCCTTGGCCTTCTCCGCAAAGGCCTTGGCGCGCTCGGGGTTGTACCAGGCATCCTGGCCGTCGTTCAGGTCGATACCGGCGAAGGCGGGTTCCATCTCTTCCACATACTTGGTCAGGATGGAGCCGTAGGTCCGTCCGTCGGAAGTGGTGGCGAAGGTGTAGGGAACCAGGGTGTTGCGGGCCGCGTCCAGAGCGCGCTCCTCGCCCATGACGATCGCCTGGGTCGCCTTGGTGGAATACGCAGCATATACAGCCAGGCGGAAATACTTGTTCAGGATCGCCGCCTTGGTGTCAGCCTTCTGCACGTCATCCTTGGTGGTGGTCACCACGGAAGGATCGTTGTACAGCGCGTAGGCCTGACGGTCGAAGTTGAAGGCGCCCCAGAAGGAGGTCGCGGTGGTCATGTTCTTGTACTGGTTGTTGGCATACAGCTCGTCCGCCTTCTTGACCACGTCCGGCAGGCTGGAGTTGATTCTGGTGGCGGTCACTTCGCCGTTCACGAACATGTTGAAGTTCTGGGCGGGATCGCTGGCGTCGGTGTAGGACACGACCACGTGCTGCACGTGCACATTGTCCTTGTCATAGTAGTTGGGGTTCGCGTCAAAGCGGACTTCCTGGGCGGAAACCAGGGAGCTCAGGATGTAGGCGCCGTTGTACAGGATGCTGGAAGCGTCCACCGCGCCGAAATCGCTGCCCTTGGATTCCAGGAACTCAGCGTTGATCGGGTACAGGATGGAATAGGTGGTCATGCCGTCGAAGTAGCCGCAGCCCTGGGTCAGGGTGTAGGTCAGGGTGTTGCCGTCAGCCTTGACGCCGACGTCGTCCCAGGTGCCGGTGCCTTCAATGTATTCCTTCAGGCCGACGATCAGGTTCTCGACCAGGGCCAGGGTTTCGGACTGGGTGGCCACCGCGTGCTGCAGGCCGGTCACAAAGTCTTCCGCCTTCACGTTGTCGTACACTTCGCCTTCGTTGGTGGACCACACCGCGTCGTCACGGATCACGAAGGTCCACTCGGAAGCGTCTTCATTGTGGCTCCACTCCTTGGCCATGCCGGCGACGAGCTTGCCGTGCGGATCCTGGGTCAGCAGGCCTTCGATAAAGTTGCACGTATAGTCACCGTTGGAGGACTTGTTATTGTAAACATAGTCCAGCGTGGTGATGTCGAATGTGTCGATCATCGAATAGGTGTCGGGTGCCGCGTTTTCGGCTACGGCGAAGCTCATGCAGCTCAGCACGAGGGCCAGGGCCAAAACGGAGGCAAGGAACTTTTTCATACGGAATCCCTCCATTTTATTATATTCTTCACTGCTTTCCCGCAGGAAAGCAGAATGAAGCAAAAAGAACAGCCGGCGAAAGCGGGCATCCGCGGATGTCCGCCCGGCGGGTTTTCATATTATATCATGCGCGAACACGGGAACCATATTTCCGTCTGAAAAAAACATAAAAAAAACAATTTTTGGACAACAGAAAAGGAGCCTCCCCGTCAGAGGAGGCTCCCCGGATAACTGTTCCTGTGCCTTCCGGGCCTTATCACGTAAGGGCCGGAAAGGTACGCGGGAACTCAGGTCACACGTTCCGGACCGATGCTCATTCCTTGTCCGCGTAGGTCCAGATGACGTCGCCGCCGGCCAGACGGATCACGTTCTTGACGTTGGGCTTCTTCATCTGGGGCGTGGTGTAGAAGTAGATCGGGTTCACGCCGCCGGTGGACATCAGGATGCGCTCGGCATCCGCCGCCAGCTTGGAGCGCTCGATGGGATCGGTCGCGGCCTTCACCGCGTCGACCACGGCGTCATAGGCTTCCGCCCAGGTCTGGTCGCCGTTTTCTCCCCAGTAGGCGCCCACGCCGGCATCCTTGGTCACTTCGCTGTTGCGGGTGTAATCGCCGATGTCACGGCCCAGCCGCGGATAGTTGTTGCCGGAAGCGGAGATGAAGATCTCCAGGAAGTTCACGACGTCGTTGAAGTCGGAAACCCATCCCATACGGGCGGCTTCCGCGTCGCCGGCCTTCAGCTTGGACTGCAGGGTCGCCCAGGCTTCCTGGTTGACGGTGCCGGTGATGCCGAACCGGTTCCAGGTCTCCTGCACGTACTGGATGATGGCGGCGTTGTTGCCGCTGTTGTTGAAGGCGAACTCGATGGAGGGGAAGTCGGTGAACTTCAGGTCGCCGCCCTCGATGGAGCCGGTGCAGGGATAGCCCAGGTCGATCAGGGTCTGCAGGGCTTCCACCTGGTCCACGGTCAGGTCGGGGTTCACTTCGGAGGGCTCATTGGTTCCAGTGTACCAGGTGCCGTAGCCTTCCGCGCTGCGGACATCCTGATTGGCGCCGTCCGCCAGGCCGATCGGATAGAATCCGGTCGCGGCCTTCTCGCCGCCCTTGGTCACGTAGGTCACCACTTCATAGCGGTTGACCAGCTGTCCCAGCGCGAAGCGGGCCTTGCTCTGCTCCTGCACGGTCAGCTGCTTGGCGGCGGGGCTCAGATCCTTGTAGACGTTGAACAGGATGTACCAGGTGCCCTGGGTCGGATAGAACTCCAGTTCGCCCGGGTAGGTCGCGTTCAGACGGTCGTACTCGGAGGAGGAGATGGACTGGATGTAGTCCACGGTGTTGTTTTCATAGGCCGTCAGGATGGCGGTGTTGTCCTCGGACAGATAGAAGGTCAGGCCGTCCAGCTTGACATTCTCCGCGTTCCAGTAATAGGGGTTCTTCACGAAGGTGATCTTGTCATCCACGGAATACTCCGTCATGGTGAAGGCGCCCAGGCCGATGAAGGTTTCGGGCTTGGTGGCCCAGATGCCCTCGTTGTCCGCCAGATCCACCCGCACCGGGTAGAAGGGAACAAAGGCGCACAGATCCAGGAAATAGGCGCAGGGCTGGGGCAGATGCACCACGAAGGTACGGGCCGCGTCGTCCACGTCGATATCCAGGGTGCCGTCTTCCTTCCGGCTGATCACGTCATACAGGAAGCCGTAGTCCGCGCCCAGCTCGGCGGAGGCGGCGCGCTCCCAGGAAGCCTTGATCTGGGAAGCGGTGGCGTCCGTGCCGTCGGACCACTTCAGGCCTTCACGCAGGGTGAAGGTGTAGGTCAGGTTGTCCTCGGAAAGCTCAACGGTTTCCGCCAGCTCGGGCTTCATCTCGGGCTCGCCGGCATCATTCAGCTGATAGCCCATCAGGCCCGCGAAAGCGGAGCGGATGATGTTGGATCCGGCGGAGGCGCTGTTCAGCGCGGGATCCATGGACAGGGGGGTGCCGCCGCCCAGGAACAGGCTGATCACCTTGCCGCCTTCCGCGGAAGCGAAAGACACCAGGCTCAGGGTCATCGCCAGGGCCAGCACGAGAGCAACGATCTTTTTCATGGGTTTTCCTCCTTGAAAAATATTTATTTACACCTTTCGGCGCAAACGCAGAAGAATCAGAGGTGGTGACAGGCCACAAAGTGATCCGGAGACGCCTCCCGCATTTCCGGGCAGCGCTCCGCGCACTCCTTCGTCGCGCGGCTGCAGCGGGTCCTGAAGGGACATCCGCTCGGCACCTTCAGGGGGCTGGGCACATCGCCTTCCAGCACGATGCGCTGCTGTTTCCGGCTCTCCTTCGGATCCGGAATCGGAACGGCGCTCATCAGGGAAACGGTGTAGGGATGCAGCGGGTGTCCCGTCAGTTCGTTGGCGGAGGCCAGCTCCATCATATGCCCCAGGTACATCACCGCGATCCGGTTGGAAATATGCTTCACGACGCTGATGTCGTGGGCAATGAACAGGTAGGTCAGGCCCAGCCGCTCCTGCAGCTCTTCCAGCATGTTGATCACCTGGGCCTGAATGGACACATCCAGCGCGGACACGGGCTCGTCGCAGACAATGAATTCCGGATTGGAGGCCAGCGCCCGGGCGATGCCGATCCGCTGCCTCTGGCCGCCGGAGAACTCATGGGCGTAGCGGGTGGCGTGCTCCGTGTTCAGCCCCACGAGCGTCATCAGCTCCCGGATCCGCGCTTCCCGGGCCTCGCGCCCGGCGCACAGCTTATGGACATCGATCGGCTCCGCCACGATATCCGCCACCGTCATCCGGGGGTTCAGCGAGGAATAGGGATCCTGGAACACCATCTGCGCGCGCTTCCGGAAATTCTTCAGGGATTCCCTGCTGCCGATTTTTTCCCCGTCAAACCAGATTTCACCCTCCGTGGGGGTATACAGGTGCAGCAGCGTCCGGCCGACCGTGGTCTTGCCGCAGCCGCTCTCCCCGACCAGCCCGAGGGTTTCCCCCCTGCGGATCCCGAAGGAGACGTCATCCACCGCCTTGAGCATCGTGGTTTTCAGGAAGCCCGTGGAAACAGGAAAATACTGCTTCAGATGACTGACCTGAACCAGGTATTCCGAAGCCGGCTTTCCGGCCTGATTCCGTTCCATCAGCTTTCCTCCTCTTCCGGGCGCTCCGTACAGCAGATGCCGTCCTTCACGTTCATCCAGCAGGCGGAAAGATGATCCCGCCCGACCCAGTATTCCTTCGGCTTTTCCTGCAGGCAGATCTTCATCGCCTGTTCGCACCGCGGCGCGAACGGGCATCCCGGCGGCATGTGCAGCAGGTCGATCGGCGTGCCGGTAATCGGAATCAGCGGCGTTTTCTCATCGTCGCTCATATCCGGAATGGACCGCATCAGTCCGCGGGTATACTCGTGCCGCGGGTTATAGAAAATCGCGTCCGTCGTGCCCCGCTCACAGACGCCGCCGGCGTACATGACAATGACCTCGTCGCAGACGGAGGCGATCACGCCCATGTCATGGGTGATCATCATGATGGCCATTCCCAGCTCCTTCTGCAGCTTCATCATCAGCTCGAGAATCTGGGCCTGGATGGTTACATCCAGCGCGGTGGTCGGCTCATCCGCGATCAGAATATCCGGCTCGCAGGCCAGCGCCATGGCAATCATCACCCGCTGGCGCATGCCGCCGGAAAGCTCGTAGGCGTACTGCTTCAGGCGCTTCTCCGGCTCGGAGATGCCGACCAGCTTCAGCATTTCCACCGCCCGGGCCCTGGACTGTTCACGGTTCCGGTCGGTATGCATCTCGATCGCTTCGCAGAGCTGGTTCCCGATGGTAAAGGTCGGGTTCAGGGACGTCATGGGGTCCTGGAAAATGATGCTGATCTTGTTTCCGCGGATCTTCCGCATTTCCTCGTCGCTTTTGCCGACCAGCTCCTCCCCGTGGAAGCGGATGGAGCCGGATACGATGCGGCCGGGATGGGTGAGAATCTGGAGAATGGAGTAGGCCGTGACGGATTTTCCGGATCCGCTTTCGCCCACGATGCCCAGCACCTTTCCCTTCTCCAGGGAGAAGGAAAGGCCGTTCACCGCCTTCACCTCGCCCGCCGGGGTAAAGAAGGAAGTGTGCAGATCCCTGACTTCAAGCAGACTCATCTGTTTCTTCCTCCTTTCAGTTCCGCAGCTTGGGATCGAAGGCGTCCCGCAGACCGTTGCCCAGCAGGTTGAAGGACAGCACGATCAGGAAGATGGCCAGCGCCGGGAAAATCAGCTGGTAGGGATAGCTGCGCAGCGCGGTCCTCGCGTCCGAGGCCAGGGAGCCCAGCGAGGGCATGGGAATCGAAACGCCCAGCCCCAGGAAGCTCAGGAAGCTCTCGGTGAAGATCGCACTGGGGATTTGCATCGCCGCGATGATGATGATCACGGAGACGCAGTTGGGAATCATATGCTTGCGGATGATCCGGGCGGGGCCGGCGCCGATGGCCTTGGAGGCCAGAACGTATTCCTGCTCCTTGATGGACAGGATCTGCCCGCGGACCTGCCGCGCCATGCTGACCCAGTACAGCAGGCCGAACACGACGAAGATGCTGACCATGCCGGCGCCCAGGCGCGCAATCAGCGCGCTCTTCGAGGTCGCTACCCAGTCCTTGATGGCCACGGAGAGCAGGATCACGATCAGCACGTCCGGCAGGGAATAGATGATATCCACGATCCGCATCATCACCATATCCACCTTCCCGCCGAAATAGCCGGAGATGGAGCCGTAGATGATGCCGATGACCACCACGATCAGCGCGGAGAAAATGCCGACCAGCAGCGAGATCCGGGTTCCGTAGATTACGCGGATCGCATAGTCCCGGCCCAGGTTGTCCGTGCCCATGATGTGCGGGAAAACGGACTGCCCCTTGTCGATTTTCATCTGCTCCTTCGCGGAATACCGGAAGGGAGCGAGGTTCTGCGCGGTTACATCCTGCTTGGTGTAGGTATAGGGATAGAATTCCGGCACGATAAACGCGATCAGGGCGATCAGGACAATAATCACCAGGGAGAGCATGGCGATCCGGTTCTTCCGCAGGCGGCGCATGGCGTCCCGCATGAAGGAAACGGATTCCCGCATGGTCACCTGCTGCGCCTTTTCCTCATCCGTGGCCTTCTCAAACAGCCCGGGGTCGATCTGCAGGCTCAACGGGTTCTTGAATTTCTTGTCAGCCATCTTTCACAACTCATTTCTTTCAGAATGAATCAGCCCAGGTCGATGCGGGGATCCACGACCTTGTAGAGGATGTCCCCGATAAAGTTCATCAGGATGATCATGGTGGCCAGGAAGATCGTTACGCCCATGATCATCATATAATCCGTCCGAAGCATGCTGTTGGTGAACAGCCGCCCCAGCCCCGGCACGGAGAAGATGTTCTCCACCACCATGGAGCCGGTCAGAATGTAGGCCATCATAGGCCCGGCGTAGGTGATTACCGGCGTCAGGGTATTTTTCAGCGCGTGCTTGAAGATGACGCGGCTGTTCCGGACGCCCTTGGCGCGGGCCGTGCGGATGTAATCCTGACCCAGCACGTCCAGCATGGAGGACCGCTGCAGCTTGGTCACGTAGGCCATGGGATACAGCATCAGCGATACGACCGGCAGGAAGAGGCCTCCCGGCTGGTTGCCCAGGGAAGGGAACCAGTTCAGCTGCAGCGCGAAAACCAGCAGCAGGATAGTCGCCATGACAAAGGAAGGCATCGAAACCAGCGCCGTGGTCGTCACCTGAATCAGCTTATCCAGGAACTTCCCCCGGCGAAGCGCGGCGACAGAGCCCAGCACCACGCCGAAGATAATCGCCAGGAATCCCGCCGTAAAGCCGATCCGGGCCGAATAGGAGAATCCGCCGAGAATCAGGTCGATGACGGTATTCCCGATCCATCCGGTGGAGAGGCCGAAATCCCCGTGGGCGATATTCTTCAGATAATTCCAGAACTGTACGACCACCGGCTTGTCAAAGCCGTATTTCGCCTCCAGCGCGGCGATGACCGCATCGCTCTTGGCCTTCTCGGAAGAGAAGGGGGAGGCGGGAATCGCGTGCATGACAAAAAAGGTGATGGCAATGACGAGAAAGATCGTCAGCAAAGCCATCAGCAGGCGCTTGACCAGATACGAAAGAAAGCGGGCGTTCATCTGTTCTCTCCAAAAAAGTTGTTAAATACCACGCCGAAAATCTGAATATAAAGTGGTACTATAAATCTATGATATTGGTTTTGGAACCGTTTCGCAATCCCCAAAGACTCCTCTTCTGTTTTTTCTTTGTTCTTTCCGGCGCCTCCCGAAGCGCTGCCGGGGACCCTCAGTTCATGCCCCGGAAGCCCTTGCCGATGATTTCCGTACTGGTCGTGATGATCAGGAACGCGCCCGGATCCTCCTGATGAATGAAATTCCGCAGCTGCACCGCCTGATGCCGGGAGACCGCGGTCAGCAGGATGGTTTTTCCGTCGTGGGTGTAGACGCCCTCCCCGTGCAGGCGCGTGGCGCCGCGGTGCAGCACCCCGGTGATGTATTCCTCCAGGGGCTCAGGATGGGACGTTATAATATGGAAGCATTTCTGGATCCGCAGGTTGTCCGTCACAACGTCGATAAACAGGGACTTGATGATCAGCCCCAGCAGCGAGAACAGCCCCGTCTCCATGCCGAAGGCCGCGCAGGCGGAGAGGGTGATGATCGTGTCGCTGCACAGGAGCGCGATGCCGATGTTCAGGGAGGTATATTTACGCAGGATCATGGCCACGATATCCGTTCCGCCGCTGGAGGCGTCCATGTTGAACAGCAGGGCGGAGCCCACCGCGGGCAGCCCGACCGCGAACATGAGCTCCATCAGGGGCTGGCCGGTCATGGGTTTGTCCATCGGGAGAACCGCTTCCAGCAGCTTCAGAAGCCCGGACATCAGCAGCGAGGCGTAGGCCGTGCGCACGCCGAAGCTGCGCCCGAGCACCAGAAAGCCGGCCAGCAGGAGCGCGATATTGATCACGGAGACGAAGGTCGCCGGCGTCATCGAGGGAATATAATGTCCCAGGACGATCGAGATGCCCGTTACGCCGCCCGTGGAAAAATGGTTCGGGAATTTAAAAAAGTAAATCCCCACCGTCATGATGACGACCCCCAGGGTCACCAGGCTCCATTCCTTCAGGCTGTTCCGCGTCTTTCCGCTCATGCTTCTCTCCCTGTTCCGAGGTTTATTCTTCCTCCATTGTAGACGCTCCCGCCGGTTTTTGCAATTCCGGCCGTTCCGCGCCGGGCGAAATAATTATCAAATTGTATAAAAAATGTATAAATCCGCCGCGGCGGATAAAATGTGATAAAATCGCTGTATTCTGAATCAGGGAGGCGTTTTGATGAAAAGCACTTCTGAATTGATTGTATTCATCGTCTACCTGCTGGCGATGATCGGCGTGGGGGTCTACTTTTTCCTGAAGACCCGCAACGGCGGAGAGAAGGATTATTTCCTGGGCGGCCGGAAAATGGGCGCCTGGGTTTCCGCGCTGAGCGCCGGGGCCTCCGACATGAGCGCCTGGGTGCTGATGGGGCTACCCGCCTCCGTGTACGCCCTGGGGCTGGGACAGGTGTGGATCGCGATCGGCCTGGCCATCGGCTACGCGCTGAGCTGGATCTTTGAGGCGCCGAGGCTGCGCGCCTTCTCCATCAAGGCCGATGACGCCATCACCATTCCCCAGTATCTGACCAAGCGGTTCCGCTCCGGGTCCTACAGCCTGCAGGTGATCTGCGCCGTGATTTTCCTGGTCGCGTATACGATCTACGCGGCCAGCAGCATCAAGGCGGCGGGCACCCTGTTCAGCACCGTGATCGGGCTGGATCCCACGGTCGCCATGTACATCGCGGCGGCGATCATCGTCAGCTACACCTTCCTGGGCGGCTTCGCGGCGGTCAGCTGGACGGACTTCTTCCAGGGCATGCTGATGCTGGGCGCGCTGCTGGTGGCGCCGATTTTTGCCGCGTCCCGCCTGACGGAGGCGACCGGCGAGGTGCTGGAGGAGACGCCGAAATATTTCACCCTCTTCACCTCCTGGCAGGATGTGCTGTCCGGCCTGGCGTGGGGCCTGGGATATTTCGGTATGCCCCACATCATCATCCGCTTCATGTCCGTGAAGAGCCAGAAGGATCTGAAAAAATCCGCGCGGATCGGAATCACCTGGACCGTGCTGATCCTCGCCTTCGCGACGCTGGTCGGCGTCCTGGGCCGGATGATGATCGGCTACGATGAGACGATCTTCAATGAGAGCCTGGTTTTCATCACCATGGTGCGCCGGATTTTCCCCGGAATCATTTCCGGCATTCTGCTCAGCGCGATCCTGGCGGCGTCCATGTCCACAGCGGACAGCCAGCTGCTCTCCGCGGCTTCCGCCTTCTCCAGCGACGTGTACAAACCGCTGGTGCGGAAAAACAAGGCGTCGGACCGGGAGATGCTCTGGACCGGGCGGCTGGTGGTGCTGGCGATCTCGGCGGTCGCGCTGGTCATCGCGTCCAACCCCAACGCCGGTTCGATCATGAACCTGGTTTCCAACGCGTGGGGCGTCTTCGGCGCCGCTTTCGGGCCCGCCCTGCTGCTGAGCCTGTTCTGGAAGCGGTTTAACTTCGCCGGAGCCGTCGCGGGCATCGTGACCGGCGCGGCGGTGGACATTGCCTGGCTGGCCTGGCTTTCCGGAACCGGCCTGTACGAGCTGCTGCCGGGCTTCATAGCCGGCCTGATCGCCGCGGTCGCGGTTTCGCTGGCGACGAAGGCCCCCGGGAAGGACGTGGAGGAGCTGTTCGACGCCTCCGTCCGGGCGGCGAAGGAAGAATAAGCGTTCCCGCGCTGCGGGAAACGCCCGCGGCCGGAAGCGGATATCCCCAGTGTGGGAAAAAGGAGGAAAAAACCATGACAAAGACCATCGGAATCAAGGGCATGATGTGCACCCACTGCGAGGCGCGCGTGAAGAAGGCGCTGGAGGCGGTCGACGGCGTGATCAGCGCGGCCCCCAGCCATGAGCAGGGAAACGCGGTGCTGGAGCTGGCGAAGGATGTTCCGGAGGAAGCGCTCCGCAAGGCTGTGGAGGGCGCGGGCTACGAATACGCCGGCTGAGGGCGGCGGACAGAAGGAGGCTGGAAATCAGCCTCGCGGGCTGCAGATTCAGGGGCTGTCTCCAGATGTGATCCGGGCGATCACGGGAGGCAGCCCCTTCAGTTATGCTTCCGTCAGCTGAGCGGATTGGCGGATATGTCAGCCGAACAGAAAAAGAGATGTGCCGGCAGAGCAGAGGATAAGCTGCCTGTACCATAACGGCCTCCTTTGGGTTATAATGGCGGTGGCGCGGCTTCGCGGCGGAAGCGCTGAGAAAGCGCCGGAATACCTGACGGAATGCGAAGGCATTCCCTGCGTGACCGCCCGGCGCGGCAAAGAAGAAAGGAGCCTGCCGATGAAGTACGGAGAATCTGCCTTTGATATCCTCTACCTGCTTTTTGCCATCGGGAGCGGCATCGTGATCCTTCGCCGCGCCCGGAACAGAACCGAAAAGCTGATGGGCCTGGCCGCACTGATCCTGGGCTGCGGCGACGCGTTTCATCTGGTGCCCCGGGTGCTCAACTATTTTTCGGAGGCGGATTTCACCGCCGCCCTGGGCATCGGCAAGCTGGTCACGTCCATCACCATGACCGTGTTCTATGTGCTGCTGTATTATGTCTGGCTCGGGTATTACCGGGAAAAGGAAAACCGCGGCCTGACAGCCTGCGTCCTGGGCCTGGCGCTGGTCCGGGTGATTCTGTGCCTCTTTCCGCAGAACGGCTGGATGGAGAACAGCAGCGATACGGCCTGGGGCATCATCCGGAACGTGCCTTTTGTGATGCTGGGCGCTGTGACCGTATATCTGTACCGGAAGAACAGAAAGGCGGAGCATATCTTCCGCTGCGTCTGGCTGCTTGTTCTGCTGTCGTTCCTGTTCTATATCCCGGTGGCCGTCGCGGCCGGTATCGTGCCGATGCTCGGCATGCTGATGCTGCCGAAAACGATCTGCTATGTGCTGCTGATCTGCGTGTTCCTGAAGGCCGTCAGCGGAAACGGCGATCCGGGAAAGCAAATCATCCGCGGAGGAACCGCGGAAATATAAACCATCAATTGAGCGTGTTCTGTGACGGGGAAGGGGAAGCAGGGCTTCAACTGATACCGGCGCGGCATTAAGACCGGAATAGTGTACAGCAATGCGGCAGCGTTGAAAAAAGCCATGCAATTTCTTTGCGCATGGCTGTCAATGGCGGACGGGTGTTTGTACGATTAACTTTTTTTTGATCCTGCTCTCATGAATCTCTGTGCAGCGGAGGCAGTTCGTGAATATCATAGGTTTCATAATAGATCTCAAAGGCTGTTTCAGCATTCCCGGACAGTTCGATCAGAGCTCCGGCCTGGAACATGGTGGAGAGCGTGCCGCCGGGCGCATGCCATGCGGCATTGCTGACAACTTCCACCGCGCTGTCCCGCAGAATCGCTTCTGCCCCAAACAGCAGGACCCCTGTGGCAATATGATAATCGCTGGAGATGATGGCGATTTGCTTAACCTGCGGATACCGCTCTTCCAGAATATCGTAGGTATAGATGGCATTCTGAGCCGTTGTAACTGAATGATCCTCGATAATCACCCGTGCGGAATCAACGCCCTGCGCTGTCAGCCATTCCGCCATCCGGACGGCCTCTGTAGCGGACGGATTGTCCGCGGCTGTGCCTCCGCCTGTGCAGACGATGATCGCGTTTGGGTATTGCTCCGATGCCCGGAGCAGCACTTTCAGCCGTTCAATCAGCTCATCCCGCATTGTCCCATCCGGGTTCAGCTGGAAACCGAGAGCAACCAGGCAAAGCGAATCATCCGGCATCAGCGAATCCGGAAGAGAATCATTCACGGAGACCGGAGCTTCCCAAAGATCCATGATGCGCGTCCACTTTTTCCCGAGGGACGGGTCAACGGAGTTCAGGACGGATAATGCCTTCTCATCCCTGGTATGCTCAGCGGCGTAGGATACAACAATCCGCTCAATCAAAGACTGGGGCGCCGCTTCTTCCTCAGCTGCAACCGGACAGACCACAGCAGCAATCAGGCAGCATACGAGCATCATGGCGAAGACCCTGTGTTTCATCCGGGGTGTCCCTCCTTATTTCTGCAAAGTATCTTCAAACCTGTATCCACACGCAGGCTGTAATGAATGATTTCAACCCTGGTGATCATCATTTGCCGCCTTTATCCTGAATCCGTTGTCACAGGATGTTCCGCAGGCGGCAGGCGCATGTTTCCGGACAAAAACTGCCGTTCCTCCCGCTTATGCTCATTTTATGAAGGTTCCCACCGCAATTCTGAGCAGGAAAATCGCGCAGATCACCCAGGACATAGGAGTAAACTTTCGGCTTTTGCCTGCAAACACATTGATCAGCACATAGGACAGGATACCGAACATAATTCCGTCTGAAATGTTGTAGGCACAGACCATGAACAGCACGCATAAAAAGGCCGGAATGCCTTCCGTCAGGTCGTCGAAATCAATCTCCCTGACAGGTGAGATCATCATCGCGCCGACGAGAATCAGCGCGGGAGCGGTGGCCGCTCCAGGAATCGATGCAAACAGCGGCCCCAGGAACAGGGCAAGCAGGAACATGACCGCTGTCGAAACCGCCGTCAGTCCGGTCCTTCCTCCGGCAGCCACCCCTGCCGCGCTCTCCACAAACGAGGTCACCGTCGAGGTGCCCAGTATCGCTCCGCCGGTTGTCCCGATGGCATCCGCCATCAGCGCCTGCTTGCAGTTGGGGATCGATCCGTCCTGCCGGATGATGCCGGACTTTCCTGCGCAGGCAATCAGCGTGCCGATGGTATCAAACATATCCACAAACAGGAATGTAAAGAGGACGATGACAAAATCAAAGACGGATTTCCCGCCGGAGAAAATCTCGTCAAACGCGAAGGGAAAGAAATACGGAGACGAGGGCAGAAAGCTTCCGCCGGCGTAGGAAGTCAGGCCGAGGGGAATCCCGATCAGGGTTGTCACAATCATCCCGATCAGGATTGCTCCGGGGATTTTCCGGACAACCAGAACGGCTGTAATCAGAAGTCCGAGCATGGCAAGCCCGGAAGGGCCCTGATACCAGTCCGGGCTCAGCTCCACCAACGTTGACCCGCCGGTGACGATTCCCGCGTTCTGCAGCCCGATGAAGGCGATATACAGTCCGATGCCCGCGCCGATGGCTTTTTTCAGGGTGGCCGGAATACAGTTTACGATTGCCTCCCGGACGTTGAAAAATGTCAGCAGCAGGAAAATGATCCCTTCAATAAAAATCGCGGTGATCGCCCACTGCCAGGAATAGCCCATACGCATACAGACCGTATAGGCAAAGAAGGCATTCAGCCCCATCCCCGCGGAAAGCCCAATCGGCAGGTTTGCCAGGAATCCCATCACCAGCGTGGCCAGCGCGGAGGCAATGGCGGTCGCCGAAAAAACCTTTGTGAAGTCCATCCCGGCACTGGAAAGGATCGTGGGATTGATCACCAGAATATAGGCCATGGTCATGAAGGTCGTCATCCCGGCAACAATTTCCGTACGGGTGTTTGTTCCCGCTTCCCTGAGCTTAAAACGCTTTTCCAGATACTTCATTGCATTTTACCTTTTCTGAGCACTGCCGGCGGTTTCGATCCCACAGATCTGATGCAATGGCCCGGAACCGCCCGCATGGTTCCTCCGTTATGCGTTTCTCCGCGCTCAGATGTCCCACAGGTTGATTCCCAGCTGATCATCGTGAATCCTGCCGACCGCGGCATCGATCACCCGGATGAACATTTCGCAGGTAGCGCCGACGGTCAGCTCCAGCACATGGCCGCCATGGATCTGATGCTGCTGATCGGCGAGCGTGGCATGGAGATGAATGTACGGCGCTTCATTCACGGTTGTGATGCTGCCGGCCAGGCTGGTGATTTCGCAGAAGCCGCTGACGGATTCCCTGGCATATTCCTGCTTTGCCAGATCATAAATCCCGAGCACGGCATGCTCAGAGGCCCCGATCGCACTGACCTGGGCAAAACGGATGTTTTCGGCCCCGCAGAGTTCCTTCAGCTTCTCCATAAGCTCTTCGCCCCTGTCGATCCGAACCGCGTATACATCCCCATATTTCCGGCTGCGCATATTTTATTTACCTCCATTCAGTAATCAGTGAAGCTTGCGTTTCCTCCTCCTGTTCTGATTTTGTTTATGCAAACGGATCAGGCCGCAGCGAGGAACACAAAAGGTACGGGAGAAAATGACCTGTACCCATCCGGGAAAAGCTGTCGAATTCTGGCGTTCCCTGTGTTTATTTCGCTCACTGAGTACTTTTTCCTGCTGCTGCAGTAAAAAACCTCTGGTGCCTGTTACTCGGCTTTGTATTTTGTCCCTCTCCCGGTTCTAACCACCGTGATTTACCCATTCTGCACAAGTCTGTTCAGAATTGTCACTGCCTTTGATTTGCCTAATCCGGCTGCTTCCACAACGGCGGAACCTGGCATTTCCCTGTTTTTCAGCAGCTGATATACTTTCCAATGGCATCCGCGTCAATGGCAGCTGTGGGAATAAAAAGCGCATTGGCCTGTTCAGGCGCTTTTCCCAGGAACGCAAGGAAAGCCTCCTCAATCTTCTTTGTTTCCAAGCCGCAGGATGTCAGCATAACTCGCATAATAACAAGGTCCTCCGTTAGTTTTGATAGTCAGGAATATCAAAAGTTATCTTTTCCCTGTCTTAATGAAAGTGACGAGTTCCTCTAAATCATCGAATTCATCATAGTCTCCCATGATCCCTTCACGATGATAAACAATACCTGCTTGCTCGTTTCGTTCAAGGCAGTCCAAAAGTACTTCAACACTGTACCTTCGGGCAAATTCGGCAAAGGCACGTGCTTTGATCTTTTCTGCATACAGTCCCTTTCGACATTCCGCAGGCTCACACTCGTAACAGCCGTTCAGATTCTTATCGATCCCACATCTGCGAACCTCACACCATTCTGAATTTTTGCACCAGGATAATTCCATGAAGCCATCTCGTTTGCATCCTTTACATGTCACATTCTCAGAGCACAAGCAGCACGCCAGTCCACAACGGGCTATTCCTAATTCTCGTTTCATGAAAACCTCCACAAATTATCTGCGTTTTCTGTTCAGTAGCTCGTAAACTCAAAATATATTTTCCGAGTTTTCTTGCTAACAGGTGCATCGGCAAACTGGAATTTGCACGGATCCCACGTTATTTCGCAATCCGGCTGCAGCCGTTAAACTTTGCCAGACGCCCGATGGCGGCA
>CAMVFE010000001.1 GCA_947166705.1 uncultured Clostridia bacterium | reverse complement strand
AAACGCTGAAGCCAGTAGCAAGTGAGGGACGGTACAGGAACGAATATCGCTGCGTGCTGACCCGGAACGATGGCTTTACGCTGGAGACGGATGCGGTAAGGATCCTGGTTCCGGACCCCATGGTAATCAATGTACAGCCGGAGAGCGCGGAAATTGCACTGGGAGAATCGGCGGCATTTACGGTGGAAGCGGAGAATGTAGCAAGTTATCAGTGGCAATTTAAAAACACCGGAGACTGGGCAAATTGCTCTGCTGCTACGGTTGGTTACAACGAAGCAACACTGAAGCCTGTGGCGACTGAAGCCAGATACAATAACCAGTATCGTTGCGTTCTGAACGGCAAAGACGGAACGACGGCGACAACGGATGTTGTAATGATGATCAGGCATATGGAAATCATTACGCAGCCGGAGGACTATGAGGCGGCGATCGGAGTCACAGCAATTTTCACAGTAGAAGCAGAAGGCGTAACGAGTTATCAGTGGCAGTATAACAACGGAACAGACGGGTGGAGAAACTGCTCTGCCGCCACAGTAGGATACAATACGGAAACGCTGAAGCCAGTAGCAAGTGAGGGACGGTACAGGAACGAATATCGCTGCGTGCTGACCCGGAACGATGGCTTTACGTTGGAGACGGATGCAGTAAGGATCCTGGTTCCGGATCCGGTGGTAATTACTAAAATGCCACAGAGCATGATCGTTTCCATTGGCGATACTGCTATTTTTACGGTTGAAGCTGAAAATGCTGTAAGTTATTTGTGGCAGTATAACAATGGAGTAAATGGCTGGAGGAATTGTTCTTCGGCGACGGTGGGATACAATACGAATACATTGGAACCTGTAGCAAGCGAGAATCGTTATAATAATGAATATCGCTGCGTGGTAGCTAATGTTAACGGTGTTGAGGAAATAACCGATCCCGTTCGCATGATCCGCAAGCTCAAGATCATCAGCGCACCGCAGGATACTGAAGCTGTCCTGGGCCGTACTGTCACGCTGTCTGTGGAAGCTTTCGGCGGAATGGAGTATCAGTGGGGCTTCTTCACAGAGAACGATCTCAGCCAGGATGATACTATTTCATTGGATGATTCGCAGTACTATATTGAAGGCGCGACTGAACCCAGTTATTCCTTCAAGATGACGGATGAAACAGTCGGTAGTTATTTCTGCCTAATCATCGGTGACGAAAACACGGATGGTACACCGGAGTATCCTAACCAGAGAACGTTTGCAGATCCTGTTCGGGTGACTCGGATGGACAGCTTTGTGGTGGATCGTGTGGTGTACTCGATTCTCTACAATGAGAACACGGAAACCGGACTCTCTACCGGCAACTGGAATGTCAGCGTGGCTGGATATGAGGAAGGTTATACCGGCATAGACAGCCTGACCATTCCACAGACTCCTGAGACCGGATTCACAGTCACCGAAATCGGTGCAGATGCCTTCGCGGGCAATGCGAACCTGGTAAGCATCGACCTGCCGAACACGATTACCGTGATTCGGGCCAGGGGCTTCCAGAATTGCACGAAGCTGAAGGAAATGAAGACCCACTAAAGACAAAATTCTTCTGAACGGAAAGCTCGGAAGTGCCTGAGATGAAGCGGATATGCGGATTCAACGGCAGACCGGAGGGGCGGAAACGCCCCTCCTTTATCGGCACTTTGGAATACAGGCCGGTTCGATTCCGGCCGTGCCGGAAGGAATGGAGCATTCCAGTTACGGGACTCAATCGGAGGAAAAGGGATGGAAATCGGAAACCGCGGCAGCCGGATGAAAGACGGGAACTTCGGGAACGGGAGACAGAACATGAGGAACGGAAAGCGAAACGGTTATGCCTGGTTCAGGATGCTGTGCATTACAGCGAGCATTATGCTTTTGATGCTGTGCGCGGCGGCGTCCTTCGCGGAAGGGACCATTGTTTTCGAAGGAGATGAAACCGTCACCCGGGTATCCGGGGAGACCGGCGGGCTGAGCAACAATCAGGCCGCGGCGGGATATATTAACCGGCTGATGAAGGGCGGAAAGAACGGCAGCTCCGGCCTGGTCGGCCGGGGCACCCTGGCTGGAGATCAGCTAAGCGGAGCGGAAAAGAAGCTGTATAAGAAGCTGAAGGAGAAGATCGAAGCGGCCGCCGCGGGGAACGCTGATTCCACGGAGTTTCTTGTACCCTATTCAGATATTTTCGGGGATAAAGGGTCCTATACCCTGGCGGAGCTGGGCTTCAGTGAATATAATGACGGAAACAGCGAGGCGGTATGGGAAGCGTTCACGGGAAAATACCAGGTGAACGTACGCCAGGTGATGGACGCGCTGCTTGCGGACTGCCCATACGACCTGTACTGGTATGACAAGACTGCGGGTTACGGTTATGGTACTCAGAATGGCAGAATGACTATTTCCTCAGAAGAGGACGGATCTTATACCGGGGATTCCGTCCTTTCGTTTAAAGATTACAACGAGGCATCCGGCCAGACATCCCTGATGGTCAGCATGGTTGTCGCGCAGGACTACCAGGCAGGCTCGCAATATCAGATCAAGACAACCTACGGCCAGGCTGCGGCCAGAGCTGCGGAGACCGCGCGGGGAGTGGTGGCGGACAATGCCGAGAAGAATGACTTCGAGAAGCTGACCGCCTATAAGAATTGGATCTGCAATCATGTGGATTATAACGACGATGCCGCGAAAAAAGAAAACAATACGCCCTACGGAGACCCCTGGCAGATGGTCTGGGTTTTTGACGGAAATGATAAGACCAAGGTCGTCTGCGAAGGCTATTCCAAGGCTTTCCAGTATCTGTGCGACGAATCGGAATTCACGGGGAACGTAACCTCCATCCTGGCCACAGGATGGATGGAGGGCGGCACCGGCGCAGGCGCGCACATGTGGAACCTGGTTCAGATGGACGAAGGCGGAAGCTGGTACCTGGTGGACGTCACGAACAGCGACGCGGGAAGCATCGGCGCTTCCGGCGGGCTGTTCCTGGACGGTTATGATAACATCGGGACGACTACCCTGACCCAGACCGGAAGTAACGGCGAGCAGACCGAAACGACTCTGACGCTGTATAATTATTACGTGAATGATGGGATGAATACACCCGTCGGCTATGCCTTTGATGAGGAGATTCAGGGGCTGTACGGCGCGGGATATCCCCAGCTGTCGGAAGGGGCACCTCTGTCCGGGGAAGCCTTCCAGGAAGCGGTTATTCCGGATATCCGGGTGAATCCCATCGGTCTCGACGAGGGCCTGACGGTTGAGCTTTTCAACGCGGAAAGCGTGGGCTCCATTCTGGTTGAGCTGGAGTACCCGGATCAGCTGAGCGAGTTTGAGGAGGTTGAGACTTTTATAGCGGAGCAGAGCTTTGAGACTCAGCCCGCTTCCGGCGAATGGATCACCGGAGTTTCCTTCTCCGCAGACATGGTCGCTTCCTATGCGCAGGCGACCGGGAGCGGGAACCTGGTCCGCGTGCGGACGGATGTATACGGCAGAATGGCGGACGGTACTCCTGATCACAGCCGCCTGCTTGTGAGCCGTACCTTCCTCGTGCGGAGAGGAACCTTCGATCCGGACGAGCTTCCCAGGATGCTGCTGAACGGAAAGAGTGAGGACCTGACTGTACCGCCGTTCACCACGGTTCATTACGGCGCGAGCGTTCCGGAAGGCACGACGGGCATCCGGATGATGAAGAATAACACCTGGGAGTATTATTCCGCGTATCCGTCGGAATCGGTCTTCAGTTATAACGAGTATGAGCCAGACGCTGTTTACACCTGCTACGTCCAGATCACGAAGGATGAGTTTGATCCGGATCAGGAAGGGTGGATGAACAATGTTGCCTGGGGCGCGGTCAGCGATCCGGCGGTGCTGAAGGTTACCCGCGGAGTTAAGCCGGAAAAGCCGGAGTTCACCCTGAATACGGTGAACGGCACGATCCCTGAGAACAGGATGCTGGAGATTACGATTGACAATATCCCGGAGGGGACGGGGTACCGGCATTATCGGGCCGAGATTAATCGGATCATCGAAACAGAGAACGGTGAAACGATGGAATGGGCGGCAACGTCCAACTGGGACAGGAATACCGAAAAACTCTATGCCTGGACAGGGACGATACCGGAAAGCGTGGAATACACGCAGATACCTTATCTTGGCGCAGGGAATTATGAGATCAGCATCGTTGCGAACCTTGAAGGGTATGCGGAAGGCCGGAGCGCTTCGCAGCGCTTTACCGTGACGTCGGCCGAAGAGAGCGGAACGGAAGCGCGCCGGATGTGGGTTTCCGCCGAGGAGATCCCCGTTGGCGAGGCCCTTGAGGTGGTTGTATATGACCCGGACGCGGATACTTTTGTATTCAGCAGTCTGCAGGATGGTGCTGAAAAAGCGGAACCGGCCAGCACGAACGGCCCCTGGTATGAAAACAACTGGCAGTTCTGGACTGCGGGAACCTATACCCTTCGGTTCATGGGCAAGAAGAACGGCAGCGATGAAAGCTGGCTGGTCGATGAAAAGGCCGTGACAGTGACATCGCGCGGTGCGCTGGAGGACCCGGATATGAGCGGAGTCCGCGATGTGTACAGCGTGGGAGAGGTACTGGATGTTTCCTTTGATCCGGTTCCGAACGCCGAATCCTATGATGTTCAGGTATCCCGGACGGGTGATGACGGGGAGAGCTTCATTTCTGTCATCCAGAATGCCGTTCCCGGAAGCGAAAAACGTTTTTCCTTCCGCAGAAAAATAACGGAGCCGGGAACCTATTCTGTATCGGTTCAGGCCAGTTCTCCGGGATATGAGAGCTCCTATGTATCAAGAAACGTCCTCGTGATCGATCCGGAAACCGTTGACGGGCAGGTTCAGCTGACCGTCGGCGGAGAGACCGGGGAAACGGAAGCGCTGGCCAATGAAGAGCTGGATGTGAGGATCCGGGCTGAACAGGCCACCGCAGTGCGGTTCCTGCAGGACGACGGGAACTGGATCTATACGGACGAAAACGGCAAGGATGACCAGGGAGATTTCCATTTCCGCCAGAGCTGGGGAGAGGGCAGGACCTATACCCTCATCGCCCAGGCCACCTATGATCCGCTGGACGGTACCGCGGAGGAAAGGGAAGGGTGGTCCTCATATAATTGGGAGCAGCAGAACCTTTCCTGGACAAAGAGCAGCAACACCGTGACGCTGACGGTCACCAAATACGGTCAGGCGGAAGCTCCGTCCCTTACCATTCTGAATGAAGAAGGGACAACCATTCCGCAGGGCATGATCCTGCGGGTGAAGGTGGACAGCGGGGAACACACCGCAAGAACGCTCGTTTCGGTGAGGCAGAATTATTCCTCGGTTTTCGGCCCGGAAAAAACAGATCCGGGCAAGGATTTCATGGAGATCGATACGATCTATTTTGAGCCGGGGAAATACCTGGTGTCGGCTTACGCGGAGGGAGAACCCGGATATACCGAAAGCAGCGATTCAGAGCCTGTCGAAATCACCGTCACGGATCCGGAAACCGGGAAGATCTGGATTAACAGGGAAGACGGATATACGGGAGATGTCGGAGAGGAGTTCATTGTCCGGGCTTACCAGCCGGGCGGCTCGATGAAGATCAGCTACGGGTATTCCGAGAGCACCTTCACGGAAGACGGCAACGGCTTCCTGAACGGAGACCGGAATCTGATCGAAGGCACGTACGTGATGACGGTGACCGTGTACGATGCTCAGGGGACAATAATCACAGAAGAAAGCCTGACACTGACGGGGAGCTATTCAAAGGGTTACCTTTCCGCTCCGGTGATTCACGCGCCGCTGACCGCGACCCCGGGCGAAGATTATGTCTTCACGGTAGAAGGCCTGAAGGCGGCGGGAGTTGCACAGTGGAACGTTGATATCAGGCCGCAAAACGGAGATGGCCATCCCAGGGTATCGTGGTATTCCGGCTTCGATCCTTCCAACGTCACAGAGAAAGAAAACGGAGTCCTTGAGTTCACTGTTCCCGGAAGCCGGGTAAAGGAGAGCGGAGCCTATACCCTGTCCTGCAGGGTTGAGGGAGAAGACGGTTACGGTCCAGCGAAAGCCTCTGTTGAAATCCGCGTACTCGGCGAGCGGGATGAAAACCTGACCCTGTCCGTGAAAAAGGCGGGAGAGACCGCCTTCAGTTCAAACGCGGAATACAATGTGCAGGCCAATGAGACCATGTACGGCAGGATCACGGTCACCGGAGACCGGAAACCGACCAGGATCATGGTCGAAATTCCCCATAGCGGAGAACGCTGGATGGCGGAAGACGAGATCGAGCAGACCGGCGAAGGGGAATATACCGCCTGGCCCGGAGAGTTCTACTTTGATTCCAACGGAGATTATCTGGTCACGGCCTGGGTATCCTACGAGGAGAATCCGGACGACCAGGAAAACTTCACCTGGGCAGGGGAGAGCAATTCCATTGCGGTGCATGTGACCAGTGCTGGCAGGGCAATTCCCGGAACGATTACGCTGAAAGAGAACACGGTCGCCAGGGGCGTGCCGCTGGAGGTTCAGGTCGGAGCAGGCACGCATGTCAGCGATTATAATGTCAATTTCATGGTTTCGGGCGGGAACGCTTCCGAAGCCATGTCCACCCGGACACTGCGGCAGCCCGGCACGGTGTATATGGCGACGACAGATCTTGAGCCGGGAACTTATAACGTCGAGGTGTACTGCAGGGGCGAACAGAATTATGAGTCCACGGCGTCGGAATGGGTGCCCTTTACGGTGACGGACGGGACCGGCACGGCTGAATTCCTCTTCGACGCCAGCCAGGAGGCGGGCGTATCCCAGGATAAAGCGTGGATCAGCATGTACTATCCGGAAGCGACGCGCTACAGGATATACTGGGAGCAGGACGGGAAAACTCATTCCGAAGATGTATACGCCTGGAATGCTGATGAACCGGCTGAGCATGATCTGACCCTGGAAACCGGGGTAACAAAAGCCTGGGCGGAGGCCTGGAAGTGGACGGAAGACGTGGATCAGCTGATTGCGGTGAGCAAAGATATTGAATTCACCGTAACCGAGCTGTACCCGGATTACGCCATTTCGGTTTCGCTCGAACAGGATATGGACCCCGATCAGGATATGGACCCCGATCGGGATCATACGATCACCGTGAACGGACTGGCGGACGCGGATCGCTGGTGGGCAGTGGATCTAAAGGAATTTACGAAAAACGCTGGCCGGGAGGAATGGGAAACCATTCTCACCTGGGCCAGCCGGAAGGGCGATCTTCCCGGGGCGCTGACCATCCCGGCCGGAACGCTGAAGATGGGCGGGCAGTACCGCGTTGCGGCGGAAGCCGTGAGATACGGAAGCGATACGGTCTACGCGAACAGGAGGTTCGATCTGTGCCCGGACGCACCGGCGGTTACGGTGGATAACATCGAGCCTCTGGTCCATGATTACGTACGCTTCAGCGTGGCGGATCCGGAGATCGACGAGATCAGATATACGTACGAAATCGGAGAAGGCGCCGATTCATACGAAAACAACAGGACGCTCGACAGCTGGGAAATCCAGCGGAAGAACGGGACCAGCATCTGGCGGTTCTACATGAACCAGGAGGGCCCGCGGACGTACAGCTTCTCCTTCAGAAAGGGAGATACCTGGACCGGATGGACGGAGCCCATTACAATTACGGCGTCCTATGCCGGAGACCTGAGCGTTCCGGTCCTGACCGTGCCGGAAGCCCTGCGCGCCGGAGAACCTTTCGCCATTCAGATCGGCGAGGTGGAACACGCGGACAGGTTCAGCGTAAGCTGGAGGGAAAAGACGTCGTTCCATCCGTATTCGATAAGCGCTTCCTCCGCCGGGGAAACCGTGCCGGAGCGCTTCGGGCTTGACGCGGGAGAATATGAAGTCTGGGTAACGGCTTTTGGGAAGCATTACAGGGAGAGCGAATCGGCTTTCTATACGGTGAGCGTGACCGGGGAAAGGCCCGCGTCGCCCGAGCCGGACACGACGCGAATCAGCGGCGTGAAGGCGGGAGACCGCCTGGTGATCAGCGCGACCGCGGAGAACGGAAGCCGGGTGGCGCTTATCACGCCCTGGGATCAGCTGGGCGAGGATCTCTACCTGACGGAAAACGGAAAGGTCCAGGTGCCCTTTACGGTGCAGGACTCCGGTATAGACATTTACCTGCGGTCGCAGGTTGACGGATGCTGGTCCGAGCCCTCGGACAGAATTCGTGTCGAGAGCGAACAGGACATCGGAGACGAGGTGCATATCCCGGTTTCAATTAACCCTTCGACGGTCAGCCAGGGGCAGGATGTACAGGTGACCTTTACCAGGGTGGCAGGCGCCGGACTCTATACCTATAACGTCTGCTATCTGGACCCGAGCGAGGATCCCGACGAGCCTATCCCGGTGAACGTTGTCTATGAGACGGCTGCGAACCCGGTATTCAACGGAAACAGGGGAACGTTTACCATTCCCGCGTATTACTTCCGCTATGTAGGACAGTACACGGTGACGGTCAATGCCTATCAGGACGATGTATGGCAGTCCCACATGGGCGCCGGAACCGCGGATCTGACGGTGACTGAGAACACGGATATTCCGGAAGCACCGACCGCAACCCTGGAGAAGGACAGTTATCCGTACTTCAGCACCGTGACCGCGCAGGTTCAGACCGGCGGCGCGGAGCGGCTGGTGGCCTATCTGCTCAATGAATACGGCGGGAATCAGTACACGTCCTTCACCACGGAGATCATCGAGCTGGAAGAAAACCAGACGAGCTATGAATACAGCTGGCTCGCGGAAGAGCCGGGCGAATACGCGCTGGCCTTCGCGGTTTACAGGAACGGCGTGCTGTCCCGGGGAAGCGAAAAGCTCTCCTTTACCGTGGATGGACCGCAGGGGCGCCTCACCGCGCCGAAGCTGACAGCTCCGGACCGGGTCACTAAGGGTGAAGCAATGAGCGTTTCCTGGACCCCCGTGGAAGGCGCGGAAAGCTATGTCGTGGAAATTGACGACGCGGAAACGCAGGTCGTGTACGCAAGCGGAGTGATTCCCGCTAATCAGACCTCTCTGGAGATTCCCGCTGATAAGCTTACCGATTCGGGGCGGATGACGGTCTGGGTGGAAGCACGCGCGGCCGGAATGGACAAATCCTGGAGCAGAGAGAAAATCTTTGCCGTGGAGGATCCGGGAACCGCGCCCGGCGCGGTTACGAAATCCTGGACGGGCGAAACGCTGACGCTGGAGGTCAGCGGCATCACCGGCGACCGGCTGGCCGTGAAGGTCAACGGCCTGGACGCGGGATATGTGGCGATCACCGGAATCGGAAGAACGCAGACGGTGAAGGTGCCCCTTCCCGCGGACGCGCAGTACGTACAGGTGGCCAACCGCGCAACAGACGGATTCGGATGGTCCACCTTCAGCAACAAGGCGTATCCGCTCTACGCGAATACGCTGACGCTGCCGGACGGGCTGACCGAAATCGAAAGCGAAGCCTTCGCAGGGCTGGCGGAACCGGCCAACATCATCCTGCCGGTTGGTGTGACGAGGATCGCGGACGACGCCTTTGAGGGAAGCACGGTGATGCTGATCGTGCGGAATGAATACGCGGAAGGCTGGGCCAGGGACAAGGGATGTTCCTACATGGTTCAGAAGTAAGGGACTATAATCAGGACGGCAGTTATGAATAACAGAGCGGAAAGAAGCTGGAAACGGATCAGGAAAACCCTGGCAGGCGGCATTGCGGCCGCCTGCCTGTTTTCCTGTGCCTTCGCGGAGGGCTTCACGCTGCCGGCCAGCCTGGTGACGGTGGAGGAAGATGCCTTTGCGGGTATTCCATCCCTGCGGGAGATTACGGTGCCTACCACGCTCGAGACAATTTCCGGGCCTGCCTTTTCAGGAAGCGATGAGACCATCTGGGTGCACTGCCCGCCGGGGGACGCAGCCCTGCGGCTGCTGAACCAGGGGTTGGACGTGGATGCCGGTACGACCTGCCGAGCGCTGCTGATTGGGCAGACGTATCCGGGATATCCGCTAAAGGAAGAGAATCCAAATACCAAAAGGCTTTACGCTCCCGCCAATGACACCGCAGCAATGGGGCAGATGCTGGCGCATCTGGAACGCCTGGATTTCCAGGTTACAACGAGAAGTAATCTGACTTCGACCGAGATTCTCGAGGCCATCCCAGCCACGTTCGCAGCGGCAACAGAATATGATATCTCCCTCTTCTTTTTTTCGGGACACGGCGGTACGGGAGGAACACTGGTAGGTTGCTGGAACGGCCTGATTGGTCCTTCTGTTTCACCCGTCGAACTGCGAAACGCACTGGATCAGATTCCGGGACGGAAGGTGGTCATTATTGACGCTTGCTTCAGCGGCGCGTTGGTGACGGACAACACCGCAGCACTGACAGGCAGGGCAGTTCTGAAAAAGGACTATGCGACCAGTGCGCACACGGCGGCGGTTTCCTCCGGAACGGAGGAGCAGCAGGATCCCGGAGATTTCAATACGGCTTTCCTGAGCGCGTTTGGCTCCGGCTCTTCCGCGAAGGGCAGGCTCAAAAGCCGGGGGTCTTCGGGTACTTATTCCGCCTATTACATCATGACCGCGTCGGCGGCTACCGAAGAAAGCTATGAATACCCGATCAGCGAGGCCGGCGACAAGAAATGGATGGGGTTCTTTACGTATTATCTGTGCCGGGGAATCGGCTGGAGCGGCGTTGTTCAGAGCACTCTATCCCAATACGCGGATGCGGATGAGGACGGACTGGTGACTTTCGGAGAGGCCTTTACCTACGCGAAGACTCAGACGGCGGAGATGGTCGCATCACTTGCGACAGAAGGCGAAACCCAAAATGCGCAGAGCAACACCGGGGATCTGCAGAGCTTCAGCCCATTCCGTTAGGGAAGGTTTTTGAAGCGAAAGAATCCGATTGCATGTAAGAGAATGACGGCCGGATGGCATTACGGAAGCATCAGAGCGGGAGGATGAGGCGGTGTTGAATGAACAGAAATGTACGGATCACTGAACCGAAGGAGAGAGACAGCCGACTGGCTCTCGGAAAGGCGGTGTATGCTGCCGGCGTTCTCCTGATGATTATTGGGTATCTTTATATCATGGCGGTTTACCGTGACAGCTTCAGGTTTCCGGCGTGGGTGCTGTTCCTGCAGGCCGGCCTGTCCTTTTATGGGGTATATCTCGGAAAAACCTGGAAGGATAAAGGCTTCATCTTTCTTTCCCTTTATTATGCATTTATGCTGATTCACGTGATTCTCAGAAATCCGGAGAAATCCGGGGATTCCGGTGTGAGCAGTATTCTGCTTCATGCAATCTGGTGCTTTGGGGCATGTTACTCTTTCGGAAGGGTTTTCACGAGGGAACAGAGCCGGAGGCTTCTCAGGGTTTTCTCCGGAATATGGACCGCCGGAATCGTGATTCATTGCTGCATTGCGCTTTATGCGGTTTTTTCATCACGGTCGGTCTGGAATCTGACCCACGGAGCTTTCTGGGGCCTGGGCACAGGCCTGGGGGAAGGAGCACCCGGATTTGCCGAACAGAATGCCGTACAGGCCGGGAAAAACCTGCGCCTGTACGTGATATATTATTTCACGATAAGCGGCGCCATCATCAGTTTTTCCGCGGTGATCGCGCTCTGCAATGCCCTGGTCTGCAAAAACGCAGCGGGAAAAATCCTTTATACTGCGGCGCTGGTTCCCCTGCTTTTGTGTGTCGGGCTTACGGACGCGCGCGCTGCCCACATCAGCTGCGCCTTCGGAATGGCCGTTCCGGTTTTTGTGAAGCTGTATGACTGGCTTTCGGAAACAGGAAGGAAAAAGGAAAGGGGACCGGGGAGAGCGCTTTCGAAAAGATGGGTTGTCGTTTTGCTTTCATTAACGGGAATGACGGCGGTTTTTTTACTGGCCGTCATCATCATCGGACGGGCCGGATCTGTTGTGACCGATCTGAGCGCGAATGGAGCCGTACCCGGTATTCGTTCCGCGGCAGCGGAAGGAGCCGCCTCCACCGTGACAGTGGCAAATCGGGGATTCTCGGGCAGTCTGGATCAGATCCTGACCGGCAGGGTGACAATCTGGAAAAACGTTCTGAAGTATCTGCGGGCAGATCCGGTTAGAATCCTGACGGGAACGTCGATTTACCGTCCCATGGACGGCGTGAACGCACTGGCAGGGGGAAACGCCCACGCGGCCCACGCGCATAATACCCTGCTGCAGGTTCTGCTTGAAAGCGGAATGATTGGACTGGCGCTTATTATCTGCATGGCTGTCGCGGCGGCACGGAAAGCGGTAAAGGCGCTGACTTCCCGGGAAAGGCCATTGTGGGAAAGACTGCTGCCGATGATTGTTTTCTCATTTTGGGTCGGCGAGATGGCGGAATGTATTGCCAGAGTACATGGATACAGCGCGCCGAATTGCTCTGTGCTGTTCCTGTTTATGGGAATGATCTGTGCCCGGAATCAGAGCAAAGGCATAGCGCAGCTTTCGGTAGAAGACAGGAGAAACGGGGATGAAACGGGCGGAAGGAAGGATGAAATATCAGAGAACCGATAAAAAAGCGGTCGCCAATTCTGCTTTATGGGTTCTTCTTGCTTTGATGCTTTTCTGTATTGTGAGAAGCGTTCTGCTGGCTTTCCCGAAAAGAGCTTCCATTTATAATGACGAGCTGTATTATCTCAGCATGGCTAGAAGCTTTTGGACGGAAGGCTCCTTTAAGGTGTATAATGTCAGAACCAATTTTATGAAGGTATTATACCCGATCATTCTTTCTCCTTTTTACGGTATCCGGAACGCGGAGCTCCGTGTGCGTGTTATCTCAGTCTTTAGTGGAATCCTTATTTCCAGCACGATGATTCCATTCTACCTGATGGCGAAAAGAATACTCCGATCGAACCGACAGATTATTCTCCTTCTGCTCATTATCACTCTGTGGCCGGATCAGCTTTTTGGGATGACTTTTATGGCAGAGAGCTTATATATCCCTCTGCTAGCCTGGGCATTTTACGCTGCGTTTCTTGAATTTTCCAAACCGTCGGTAAGGGGATCAGTCGTTTGCGGCTTGCTTTCTTCCGCGCTGTATATTGCGAAAGAGTCTGGTATGAGCTTTGCGGGCGGAATGCTTTGCATGCTGATATATCAGGTATTCCGGGAAAAAAAACAGAGAAATCCGCGCAGGGAAGCCACACGGTTTTTCTCCTATCTGGTTTTTTTTCTGATACCGATTGTTCTCCTGAAACTTGCTTTTTTCAGAAACGCGGGTTATTCGTATGAAATACAGGTTTCGGTCAACCATCTGCTGTCTCCCGGGAAAGCCTATTTTTTCTGCTGTGCCGTTTTGACACTGCTGATGTTCTTTGCCGTGTCATGGCAGTTGATTCCGTTGATTTATCCGGCGATCAAGCGCAGAAGCTTCAGCCATCCGGAACAACAGCTTTTGCAGCTGACAATCCTTTGCACCTTCTGGATCAGTCTGGGGACAGCCTTCGGGGTATCCGCGTTTGAAAAGGATGTACACGGTGTTTTTCGGATCCATTTACGATATTTTTGCAGCTTGGGTTATCTGTTTTTTCTGTTTTTCCTGAAGGCACACGAAAAACCGGATGATCCGGGAATCAAACGTGAAATTCTGATAGTTCATATTCTGTGTGTTTTGCTGACATTGGTCTTTGCCAAAACTCCTGATATTGGCAGTGAAGTGGATCATCCGGGCCTGTATGTCATGAGATATCTACCGGATAACGTCCGGCCGTATTTAAAGTATCTGTTTGCTTTGCTTCTCGGGGGATCATGCGCGGTATTGCTGTCCGGGAAAAAGAACTGGTGTCGGGTGTTTGTGGCAGTACTGCTTGTTCTTGCCTGCGTGAATGGTTTGTTTTTCGCAAAAGACATGAAACAGAGACAAAAATTACCAACATCGGATATCCAGACGGAAATTGCCCGGATCAACCGCGAACTAGAAACAAAGGATACAAATACATGTATTCTCACCGTTTTTAAGAGTCGCAATTCGGCGGAATTGCTAACCTGGGATCTGTATTCGAATTACGGGGCCTTTTTCCTGACCAGCAATCAGCTGAGAAAGATCATGGATACCGGAAGGAAGAAAACCGCGGAGATTTCCTATTCACTTGATGAGCTGAATATTGCAGCCGAAGGACTGGACGGATTGCCGGCTATTCAATATATCCTGACCGACGACGCAGAATTGAGGCTTGATCCGGAAAACTATGAGGACATAACCCCAGAGGGAGTTTCTTTTGCGCATCTTTACAGCGCAAAAGACTCTGATGTGATTGCCATGCGGTACAAGGATGATTATCTACCGGGTGAAATCATCAGCTTTCAAAAGGACGAAGCGACTTTTCTGCAGTATAATTTCTCTGGCTTTTCAAATCCGGAGCCGCGATTCACCTGGAGCCTGGGGGAAGAGACCAGAATTGTGCTGCGTCCGGATGTTGACGCGCCGACGGATATGTCTCTGAGGTGGACATGGTACAGTACTTTGGGCGAGCAAAGATGCAGGCTTCTTGCAGGTGACAAGGTGATTTATGACTCCGTTCTGCCGGATAGCTGCCAGCTGATTCAGAAGGTTCCGGCTGACGCATATAACGAAAACGGGGAAGTGGTGCTTCGTTTCTTCTTCCCGGATGCCAGGAAGCCCGGGAACGGAGACAGCAGAGTACTGGGGGTGGCATTTGAAACGCTACGTCTGGACTTGGCAGAATGAAGGCCTGTGGCCGGACGCGGAAAGAACAAAGAAATAACCCGCAGACGAAAATATAAGAAAAGTGAGGTAAAGCATAACTTGAAGACAGCAGCGCTGATTATGGCAGGGGGACGCGGGGAGCGATTTTGGCCGAAAAGCAGGAAGGACATTCCCAAACAGTTCCTGTGCCTGACAGATTCTGACAGAACGATGATTCAGAATACGGTCGCGAGAATTCTGCCGTTGATTCCGATTGAAGATATCTTTATCGCGACCAACAGGGATTATAAGGACCTGGTTCGGGAGCAGCTTCCGGACTTGCCGGAGGAGAACATCCTGTGTGAGCCGATCGCCAGAAACACAGCGCCGTGCATCGGGTGGGGAGCGATGGTGATGCGCAGGAAATACGGGGATGCGCTGATGCTGGTGCTTCCCTCGGATCATCAGATCATGCAGCCCCATCTGTTCCGGAGGGTACTGAGGAACGCCCTTCAGACGGCGGAAGAAACGGACGCTTTGGTTACGCTGGGAATATCCCCCTCCGCTCCGGATACCGGATACGGATATATCCAGTATGATCTGGAATTCCATGACGCGCCCGGGGGCGCTTTCCGGGTGAAACACTTTGTGGAAAAACCGGATATGGAAACCGCGAAAAGGTATTTGGCCTGCGGGGAATACCTCTGGAACAGCGGGATGTTCATCTGGAAAACGAGCGTGATTCTTCGGGAAATGAAAGTGAAGCTGCCGGAGAATTATCAGCTGCTGGAGGAAATAGAAGCTTCCATGGGGACTCCGGGGGAGAAAGAGATTCTCCAGGACCGCTTCAGCCGGATGAAGTCCATTTCCATCGATTACGGAATCATGGAGAAAGCGGAAGAGGTATATGTGCTTCCGGCATCTTTCGGCTGGGATGACGTGGGTTCCTGGCTGGCTGTGGAGAGAATGAATACGGCAAACGATGCCGGCAATGTCATCCGCGGGGATGTGGTGTCTGTGGATTCCAGACGCTGCATCGTTCAGGGGGAGGATCGGATCATAGCCATGGTCGGGCTGGAGGACCTGATTATTGTTGACACAAAGGATGCTTTACTGGTATGCTCCAAGGACAGCGCCGGGGATATCAAGAAAGTGGTGGAGATTCTCAGAGCGGTTAATCGTACGGAGCTGTTATAAAGTCTGAAAAGAAAGGATGTACCACAGAAGTATGGACGTGAAAAAGGCATTGATTACGGGGATTACAGGGCAGGACGGTTCCTATCTCGCGGAATTGCTTTTGGAAAAAGGATACGAAGTACATGGAATGATCCGGAGATCTTCCGTCCCGACCACTTCAAGAATTGATCATATTCTGGATCGGATCCATCTTCACGAGGGTGATTTGTCCGATTCCAGCAGCATCTGCAGGATCATTCTGAAAGTCAGGCCGGATGAGATCTATAATCTGGCGGCCCAGAGCCACGTCCAGGTTTCCTTTGAGGCGGCGGAGTATACCGGGGACGTGGACGCGCTGGGCGTTCTTCGGATTCTGGAAGCGGTTCATACCGGTGGTATGGATCACACATGCCGGGTTTACCAGGCGTCCACCAGCGAACTGTACGGTAAAGTGGAGGAGTGCCCGCAGAACGAGAAAACTCCATTCCATCCCTACAGCCCCTACGCGGTGGCCAAGCAGTACGGGTACTGGATGATCCGGCAGTATCGGGAAGCATACGGTGTGTTTGCCTGTAACGGAATTCTTTTTAACCATGAATCGGAGCGCAGGGGAGAAACTTTCGTGACCCGGAAGATTACCCGGGCGGCCGGCAGGATCGCGGTCGGGCTTCAGGATCATCTGGAGCTCGGCAACCTGGACAGCCTGAGGGACTGGGGATACGCAAAGGATTATGTCGAATGCATGTGGTTAATTCTTCAGCAGGATGAGCCGGATGATTATGTGATTGCGACCGGAGTGCAGCATACCGTGAGGGAATTCACAACGCTTGCTTTTCAGCATGTCGGCATTGAACTGGAGTGGAAAGGACAGGGCCAGGACGAAAAGGGGTTTGACAGGAAGACGGGGAAAATGCTGGTGTGTGTCAATCCCAGATGGTACAGGCCTACGGATGTAGTCAATCTTCTGGGAGACCCGTCGAAGGCGCGGGACAAACTGGGATGGAATCCACGGCAGACGAGTCTGGAACAGCTGTGCGCCCTGATGTCCGAGTATGATCTTAAGCTGGCGAGGAAGGAAAAGGAAGGGCTGCTTCTATGAAAGCGCTGATAACGGGAAGCGCCGGATTTGTCGGAGGTTACCTTCGGGAGGAGCTTCTGAACGCTGGATATCGGGTGACCGGCCTCGACAGGACGGAGGCGCCGGGGACAATCGTTGCGGATCTTCTGGACGGAGATCGGATTGAAAAGATTGTTTCTGAGCAGAAGCCGGACGTGATTTTCCATCTGGCTGCACTGGCGGATGTGGGCTTGTCCTGGAAAAAGCCCCGTCTGACGGTGGAAATGAATGTTATCGCCGCGGTGAACGTGATGGAGGCGGTCAGGAAAAGCGGGCTGAAGGATACGAGAATAATCCTTACCGGTTCTTCTGATCAGTACGGCTCGTTGGGCGACGCGGGAACCAGGGTCACAGAGGAAATGGAAACCCGACCCGGGTCACCTTACGGGGTTTCCAAAAAAGCGCAGGAAGAGATGGCGCGTATCTACGCAAAAAGCTACGGAATGAATATCTGCATGACCCGGTCCTTTAATCACGGAGGCGCGGGACAGAAAAAGGGTTACATCATTCCGGATTTTGCCAGCGGCATTGTTCAGGTGGAGCGGGGAAAGGCCCGGGAACTGCTGGTTGGCAACCTGAAATCGAGAAGGGATTATACCCATGTCCGGGACGTGGTGCGGGCATACAGGCTGATCGCGGAGAAAGGGAGGTCCGGAGAAATCTACAATGTTGGATCCGGAAGGACCTGGAGCGGACAGGAAATCCTGGATCGGCTCCTGGCGATGGCAAAGTGTGAAATACCGGTGCGCCAGGATCCGACCCGGATGCGGCCGAGTGACACGCCGGTCATTTGCTGTGATCATTCCAAGCTGACCCGGGATACGGGATGGGAACCGGAAATCCCTCTGGAGCAGCTTCTTCAGGACGCATTATCTGATTACCGAGGACGGGAAAGAGATGGATACACTTAAGGAAATCTGGGCTTACAGAACTATGATCCACGCGTTGGTGCATAAGGATCTCCGGGGCCGTTATCAGGCCAGTGTGCTGGGATTCCTATGGACTTTTATCGTTCCTCTGTGCCAGCTCCTGGTCTATACGGTGGTCTTCTCTGTGATCATGAAATCCAATATTGAGAAGTTTTACCTGTATCTTTTTGTGGCGCTGATTCCATGGAATTTCTTCTCATCGTGTCTGACCGCTGGTTCAGGATGCCTGCTTCAGCAGAAAACCTTGGTTAATAAGATCTATTTCCCGAGAGAGGTCATTCCGATTTCTTTTGTCACAAGTTCTTTTGTGAACATGCTTTACTGCGAGATTGTCGTGATCGCGGTGTGTATTTTCTCCGGAATCCGATTCAGCTTGCCGGGTCTGCTTTCGCTGCCTTTAGTGATGGCGGTGGAGTATATGCTTGCTTTGGGCATTACGATGATCATGAGCGCGATTGACGTCTATTTTAGAGACATGGAGCATATTCTGGGTATTCTTTCTATGGCGTGGATGTTCCTGACGCCCATCATGTATGATCTTTCCAGGATCCCGAAACGTCTGCTTCCGGTTTTTCAACTGAATCCCATGACCAGCATTGTGACGGCCTACAGGGATATCCTGTATTGGGGGAGAGAGCCTCAATTGGAAACGCTGGGTGCTGCGGCGGGAATGGGGATTGTGTTTCTGACAGCGGGATTCCTGATTTTTGGCAAGCTGAAGCGCCGCTTCTCGGAGGTGATGTGACCGTGGAAGACAATAAAGATGGAAAACTGATGGAAGAAACGCCCGTCGTTATCGATGTGCAGAATGTGAAAAAGAAGTTCCGGATTTACGCAGACGGAAGCACCTCCCTGAAGGAAAGGATCCTGTTTCGGAACCGGCGGAGGTATGAAGACCGGTGGGTGCTGAAGGGGATTTCCTTCCAGGTTCGCCAGGGAGAAGCGATCGGGCTGATCGGAGAAAATGGCTGTGGAAAAAGCACAACCCTGAAAATGCTGACGCGCATCCTTTATCCGAACGAGGGAACGATCCGGATGAAAGGACGGGTTTCAAGCCTGATTGAGCTGGGAGCGGGCTTTCATCCGGATCTGAGCGGGCGGGAGAATATATATACGAACGCATCGATATTCGGGCTGAAGCGGCAGGAGATCGACCGCAGACTCGAAGACATCATTGAGTTTTCTGAACTGGAAGATTATATCGACAATCCGGTGAGAACCTATTCTTCCGGAATGTATACGCGACTGGCTTTTGCTGTTGCGATCAACGTGGACGCAGATATCCTGCTTGTGGATGAGATCCTGGCGGTGGGGGATGCATCTTTCCAGGCGAAATGTTTTCACAAAATGCAGGAGATCAAGGCCAAGGGAACGACCATTGTGATCGTATCACACGCTCTCGACCGCATCGAGCAGATTTGTGACCGAACCATTTGGATTGAAGAAGGTGTGATTCGGGAAAGCGGTCTGCCCAGGAATGTACATCCGCTGTATATGGCTTATATGAATGAAAAAAACCAATCCCGGGCGGAGCGGGAGCAAAGGCGGAAAGAAGGCAGAAAAGCCGCAGAAAATGAAACGCGGAGGGACAACAAAGAAAGGACAGGACAGAAACGGGAGGGAAGCGGAGAAGCCCGTGTGGAAAAAGTCAGCATACAGGGTGTGGACGGAACAGAAAAAAATTCTTTTTCTCCGATGGAACCATTTGTCATTCATATTGACTATACAGCACAGAAAAAGATTAACAACGCAGTGGTTGGTATTGCTGTTTATCGGAGTGATCAGACATATATTTACGGTACGAATACTCTGATTGATACATCAGCGCCTGTAGCACTGGAAGAAAAAGGACAAATTGACCTGAAAATGGACAGTCTGCCCGTGAATAACGGGGTTTATTCAATCGATCTGGCGCTGCATCGTCCCGACGGATTTAATTACGACTTCTGGAAGGAAGTATGCAGGATTTCCATTGCTGATAAAGTTCAGACTGCAGGGATTATTTCTGTCTCTCACAGATGGGAGATTCATTGATCAGAAGAAGGTATAATTCTGAATTCGCAGATTTACTCATGCAAAAACTCCAATAGAGCGTCCCCAATGTCATGAACAATCAGCAAATAATACATGTACGCTGATTAATCCGCTGTTTTATATCATTTAATCAGGAAAAGACCCATCCCCCAGAGGATGGTTTTTGGTGTTATCATCGGCTTTTTACGGAGAAAGAGATGAAGAGTATACGCGATAAACTGTTGGCGATTCCGTTTCTCAATCGGATTATTCGGGTGATCAGCATGTTAATCAATGCACCTGAACGATTTGACGCAGTTACAAAACATCTGGACAATCTGGAAAATCGGATGGCGAACCTGGATGATCGGCAGGATAGGAAAATAAATGATTTTGAGTCACAGACAGAGATATTGTACAAGCTGAACCGGGAACTGAAGACGGATCTGGATAAACAAAGCGCTCGCATCCAGCATCTGGAAGACATTGATCATGGCTTCCTGCAGCGCGTGCGGGATCAGGTTTGTGAAAACGGGGAAATCCTGGAAAAATTGAACATAAAGTTGAGTGTACATCCGACTGTTTGGGGTGACAGGAATCGTTTGAGTATTTCTCCTGAGGCAGCTGTTTCTTCATGCCTGTTTAATACCAATTCCGGCACGATAACAATCGGAGATTATACTTTTGCTGGTTCCCGTGTCAGTATTCTGGCGGGATCTCATGATGTATATCTGAAAGATTTTCTGCGCAGAGAAGCAGAAATAACTGAAGGATGCGATATCCTTATTGGTCGGGGCGTATGGCTGGCATCGGGCTGTACTATCCTGGGACCCTGTACGATAGGAGATCATGCTGTAATTGCTGCAGGTGCGGTTGTAACCCCCGGAACAAGAGTACCATCCTTTAGCATTTATGGCGGTGTACCCGCCAGGCAGATTGGTTCTCTGGATTTTGATTCCGGAAGTCAAATGGAGAATGAGGCTATCCTGAAGGCACTTAAAAGGAATGGTGAAATTTTGTTTGTAAAGGGCTGGAGGCATAAAAAACCAAGCCCTTTCCGCCTGCCCGGGTACTGGCTGCAGGATACCGGGACGATCTATGTTGGACAGCCCCAATGGACGTTGTTCCATTATATGCCTGAATGCTGCCATGGCGAACTGACTTTTTCCAGCAGGGAGAGCAGTATCAGGGTTTCGTTATCCGGAAATCAAGGACAGCAGAAAATAGTATTGCCGTGTAATCAACAGAAATACCAGGAGTATGAAATCAGAAGAACCGAAGGAAACGGAAAAATAATGCTTGTATTTGAAAAAGATGATCCATAGCTATGGCAAATATTAATAAAACTTAAAATTATTATTGACAATTTATTTACATAATGTTAAAGTGTAGTCCCGCGGATTGCATTATCTGTCGGGGAAGTTTCAGCAAAAAGTGAAACAAGGAGGCTTTATCATGGAAGACGCATTTGATCCGGAAAAGGGAGCGCCAGCTTTTTCCGAAACGGATCGCAAGAAAGCAGAGCGGTTGCTTCAGCGTCTCCATCCGGATTACTTAATGCTTGAGGTTCCCAGCGAACAGAAGGAGGATTATTTTTATTCTCAGCTGGCGTTTGATTTTCAGCGGATGGCAGAAAAGGAAAGCCCGAAGGACTGGCTGACTGAAGGGAAAACGATTGCGTCGGACAGCGAATTGAATCTGTTGACCGTAGATGTTCTTCCGGAATCGCGAATTCCTTTTTTGGGCAGGTTTATATGCATTTTCAAGAGGTTAAGCAGAAAGATGCTTTTCTGGTATTTGAAACCGGTTTTTGAACGACAGTCCAAGGTAAACCAAATCATGATGAATGCTATTTCTGAACAGACGCGATTACTTCAGGAGGTTCAGGCTGACTTGGTCAAAAGCATGGCGGAATGTACGGGGGTAGATGTGGATGATTAGGGATATTTGTCATGAAATATATCGGATTACAAAGGCGAACAACGCGAAAGAATCGGAAGGGAAAGGTTTGCCCTTTTCGGAGAATGACCTTCAGCGGATGCTGGATGTAAAAGACCCGTATACGATCGATATCTCAACGGTTGTTGATCTGCCTCCTATGGAGTATGTTGACGCTCTTTACAGGCTGTTTCAGTACAGACTGAATGACCGGAAGGAGGATTGGCGCAATCTGGCAGCTCACTTAAGCGATACTGATTTTAAAAAATCTGCGCTGGATACATTCCTAAAATGCAAAAATGTGGAACTGTACCATTTACGAGTGATTAATAATCCGTTCGAGAGAGAAGGAAACCGCCTTTTACGCTTGCTTTCCCGGAAATAAGAGAGAAAACAGGAGCAGGACTCATGAGCAGATTATTTGTGGATGTTACAAATGTAGTAAATGAGAAATACGTTACGGGCATTCAACGCGTAGCCAGGGAATTCGGAATAGCCCTGTCTTCGGAAGAAGATACGGTTTTCCTGAAGAGGATCATCGGCTCGTCCAGATATCACACATGGACAGGAATGGACTATCAGGCGTTTTACAAAGGAGAGAAAGCGCCAAAGACAGAACCGGAAGTAATTGGTCTGGATTCACTGAAACAAGATGACATTTTTCTCGATTTTGATTCTGTCTGGAATAATTTTGAAGAAAGACGAAATCTGATTTATCCCAAAATGAAAGAACAGGGCGTTCGAATTGTGACCCTTGTTTATGATGTCCTCCCTGTAATGCTGCCTCATTTGTTCAATCAGGATACGTTGATACGTTTTTTGCTTTATTTATCATCTGTATTATCCTATACAGATACTATTCTGGTAAATGCACAGGCAACAAAGAATGAAATAAACCACATCACGGATGAGATCGGCTTACCCAGAAAGGAAATAAAGATAGTTCCGTTAGGTGCGAACTTCTCTGAATCCGTCTTGACGGGAGATATCTCCGAAAAAGTCAGAGAGGCGAGTGAGAAGCCATTTCTATTGATGCTTGGAACGATAGAGCCAAGGAAGAATCATGCATTTGTTCTTGATGCATTTGAAGATGGATTACGGGAGCTTCCAATCAATCTGGTATTTGCCGGCAGAGAAGGCTGGAATGTTTCTGACGTTATGACGAGGATCAGAAATCACAGGGACTTGAATGACAGGTTCTTCTTTTTAGAAAAACCGTCAGACAGGGAAGTTAATTATCTGTATGAAAAAGCATGGGGGATAATCTTTGCATCATCAGGTGAAGGATTCGGTCTTCCTGTCATAGAAGCGTTGAGCCATGGAAAACTTGTATTTTCATCAGATATAGAAGTACTTCGGGAAATTGGAGGAGAGAGCTGTTTCTATTTTGAGCTGAAGGATAAAACGAGCTTGATCGACCAGATCGCGAAGGTCATGGCTAATCCGGCAGAAGAGAGAAAGAAACAGGAGATTATTCGCAAGCACCATGTTATGACATGGAAAGAAGCTGGCGGGATCCTGAAAGACACACTGAGAGCCATCCGGGAAAGTGATGTAGGAGAGGCCCGGGGACGCTGCGCAGGGAAGAACCTTACCAACATTCCGGAGAAAGGACATAAACCCCGGCAGCTGTACCTGATCAGTGCCAGAGCAGACGATTTAGCAGAGACTCTTCCGTTTTATGATCATTTCCTACCCTTTTTGGAGGAAATTGTTGTTGGCTGTCCGGCAAGAATTACGGAAGAGATCAGGAGAAAGTATCAGGGCAGATTTCGCCTGACTTTTGTGACGGATGAAGAGCTTTTGAAGGATACCCCATTGCCTGATGATCATCAAGCCAGGAATCTTTTGCTGCGTGCACTGACAATTCAAAGCGGTCCGCTCGATGAAGTCTTTATCATGGCGGACGATGATAACAGACCGCTCAGGCATATAGAACCTGATTTCTTTATGGAAAATGGGAAATTCAACCTGTATTACTGTTATCCCGATTTGAAACTATGGCATGGAGCAATTGGGAATCCGACATCGTATGACCGTGGAATCCGAAATACGTGGGGGTTTCTCGCCAAGAACGGCCTTCCGACGAAACAGTATTCCTCGCATGCGCCGCAGGTCATTTGCAAGAGTATATATTGTGAATTGCTTGAGTCGTATCCAGAGATATGGGGAAAAGCGTTGGATGAATGGAGCATTTACGGTAATTACGCGTGTGCGCATTATGGTGATTTCTTCATCAATAAGCCATACTGTACGATGAACTGGCCCGGATATACTTATAACTGGAAGGTTTTGCTGCCACCCGAAGAATATGTATTTGAGAATTTTTACCGGGAAATGTATGAAGAAGGGGGCATATTCGAAAAGTATTCTCAGAAATGGCATGAAAGAATTGCCGATGAAAACATGCAGAAGGTTCAGATCCGTATGCAACAGCAGGAAAAATACGAGGCTGGTGAAAAGGAGGCTGATCTTTGTGATAAGCTATATGCAAGAATTTATCATCATGATCCCGTGTGGCGGGCTGATTTGGATCACGGAATGATTACTGTTCCCAAAATACTGATGGGTCCCCAAGGTCATATGCGGAGAGTACCGTTTACGATTTGTAATAAGTCTGGATATCAATCATTAATGATAGAGGGAAGATTTACGGAGAAAGACACAGGCAGAACTTTCCCTTTCCAAAACGAATGTGTGCAGTTATCAGGGTTGGATGGGGATGAACGACTGTGTATTTTCTATCCTGACTGGAATGGATCAGGGAACTTGCAGTTGACTTTTACAGTGGATGGGAAAAAGACGGTACGGACGGTGGTGCCCGTTCTGACCTATTAGGAACAGGAACGGGTGGACAAGGTATTTCTCACAGAGAGTGATTGAAATGCAATTGAACGGTAAGGAGGAAGGAACCATGAAGAAAAAGCTGGCTATTGTGTTGGTATTGTGCCTGCTGATTCAGTCTTTCGGACTGGTGGCTTTTGCCGACGGTGAGCCCGAAGCTCCCGCGGACCAGGCGACGGAATCAGTGGATGTACCGCAGGTGACTGAAGAGGTTGTTCAGCCTGCTCCGGAACCCCCGAAGCAGGAAGAACCGGCACCGACGAAGGATGAGCCTGCTCCGAAGCAGGAAGAGCCTGCTCCGAAGCAGGAAGAACCGGCACCGAAGCAGGAGGAGCCTGCACCGAAGCAGGAAGAGCCTGCACCGAAGCAGGAGGAAGAGCAGCCAAAGGTCGGAACTCCGGATACAGACGATGAGGACAACACGGCCAAAGATGACGAAGAAAAGGTCGTAACGCCTGTGGATCCGGATACCCTTCCAAAAGAAAACGAAGATGATAAAGATGACGAGGGGAAGGACCAGAAGCCCGCTGCGAAAGAGCAGCAGGATGGGGCTGCCGCGGACGAACCGCAGAAAACCGACCCCGATCAGGAAAACACCGATGATCAGAACGACGGCGATGAAGGAGAAAAGACCGGATTCCTTCCGCATCTTGTCATGGTGAAGGCAGGGAACAGCGTTTTTGACGGAGCTTCCTGCTATCGCCGGCAGGCGCATGAGCTTAAGGAAGACGCGGTTGTTTTTGCCGTCGAAGAGATCGACGGAGAAAAGGGACTCGTCTGGAAGGTCGTCTATGCGCAGGCGGATGCCATGGAAACCGGCTATATCCTCGCCTCGGACGCGAAGGATGCCGATTCCTCCGATTATCAGCAGCAGGGCGCGAACGCCACGGTGGAGTATGACGGCGTTTACCTGCCCAACGTCGAATTCAAGGTTGTCGCTGATGAGGCAAACGAACCGGCAGGGGACGCTTTGCCAGAAGACGGCAAGAAAGAAGAATCCGACGGCGAAGAGATGGGTGAGGACGCCCTGACCGGCGAAGACGGTGAAGAATCCGATGGCGAAGAGACGGGTGAGGACGCCTTGGCCGGCGAAGACGGTGAAGAATCCGACGGCGAAGAGACAGGTGAGGACACCCTGACCGGCGAAGATGGTGAAGAAGGCGAGCTTGCCGAAGAAACCGGGGATGACGCCGAGGAAACCCTTGAAGGCGAAAACGCGGAAGAGGATGGGGTAACGGAAGCTATTTCCGCTGAGGAGCTTGAGGGTCTGACCGCTAAAACGGCGGACACTCAGGACAGCGATTTTGTGATCACATCGGCCGGGATGATTACAGAATACACCGGAACGGATACGGATATTCTGATTCAGCCTAAGATTAACGGAATCACTGTAACGGCTATTGCGGAAGGCGCTTTCGCGAGGAATGGAAATATTACCAGCATGCTGCTGCATCAGGCAACATCGCTGACCAGTATTGAGCAGGGCGCATTTTTGAATTGCTCTGCGCTGAAGAGCGTCAGTCTTCCCAACAGCATCACAGCAATTAACGAGGACGTGTTCAAGGGATGCAGCAGCCTTTCAGCGATTTCCTGGCCGGACAGTCTGACCGACATTAAGGCTCATGCCTTTGAAGGCTGCAGCAGTCTGCCGGCTGCTGCGCTCCCTGCTACTGTAACAGCGATCGGGGATTATGCTTTCGCAAGCTGCACCAGTCTGAGTAAGCTGGTGCTGGATGACTCGACAGCCGTTAAGATCGGCGCTAACGCGTTCAGCGGCTGCAGTGGCCTTAAAGGGATTTATCTGCCGGATGCTTCGACGGACATCGGCAAATCGGCATTTGAGAACTGCACGGGTGCCACTGAGCTTTCTCTTCCGAGCAGCATCAAGGAAATCAGGAATTATACGTTCCAGGGATGCACCGGACTCCAGAAGATTATTATCCCGTCCGGCGCCACGCAGATTGGTACGCAGGCTTTCAACGGATGCTCAAACGTGGGCCTGGTGACCATACCCGCTACGGTTGCTAATATTGCTGCTTCTGCCTTTAATGGCCTGAAAGAAGATGCGGCGATATTCCTCTATCCGAAGAACGTGCAGCTGGGATCCAATGCGTTGGGAACAAATTCCACGATTATCGCGTATTACGATACGGACGGACATAAATATGCGAAAGAACACAGCGGAACCACGTTTATTCCGATGGAGACAGTGGATTTTGCAAAGCAGACTTATAAAGGAATGCTGAACAGAACGCCGAGCGATCAGGAGATCCTTTCCACGGTACGGAGCCTGGCATCCGGATCAATGACCGGAGGCGCGCTGATTGAAAAGCTTCTGAAGTCCACCGAGTATAAGAACAGAAAGCTTTCCGAAACCGATGAAATCAAAGCGCTTTATGTAGCGATGCTTGGCCGCTCTGCTGATTCTTCCGGACTTAGCGGAAAGCAGAAAATGATGGATGAAGGCTTGAGTGCTTTCTATGTTGCGAATAATATTGCAGGCTCTCAGGAATATAAAACCTGGTGCCAAAACCATTATGTAACACCGGGAAAAATCACGTTGACCGAGAATCGTGACAAAAATCCCAAAACTACAGCTTTTGTTGTCCGTTGCTATAAAGAACTGCTTGGCCGTAAATTTGATGTAGGAGGGCTGAACAACTGGACAGGAAAGCTCTTGAGAGGCGAATCACAAGGGGCTTCGATCGTGGGCAGCTTTATTCGCAGTGCTGAGTTTAATGGCCTTGGCCTTTCCAATAGTGAGCAGATTGAAAGACTGTATAAAGCTATGATGGGACGCGCTTCTGATCCGAGCGGAAAGGCCAATTGGATGCAGGTGATGGCGGATGGTGCGTCGATTGATCGGGTAGCCTATGGCTTTGTTACTTCCGCGGAATTTGAATATCTGTGTCAGACATATGGCATAAGGCCGGGAAAACTCACATTGATTCAGAATCGTGATAAGAATCTGAACGTAACCAGGTTTATAGCCCGATTCTATGTGAAAGCACTTGGGAGATCCTTTGATGTGAGTGGACTGAATAACTGGACCGGTAAAGTCCTCAGCGGTCAGATGAGCTTGAAGCAGGTTGCAGCCAGTTTCATCTTCTCAGCGGAATTCCGGAGAAAGAATGTAAATAACACAGAGTTTGTAAAAGTACTGTACAGAACTTATATGGGACGCGAATATGACTCGGGTGGGCTTACAAACTGGGTCAATAAGCTGAACAAGGGCGTATCCCGTGAATCAGTTGCGAATTCTTTTGCGGAATCACCGGAATTCAAGAAACTTATCTCATCTTTCGGTCTCTGATAGCAGAGACAAGACGGGCCGCGCGGAAATCTTTTTCCGCGCGGCTTTTTGGTATGCCCGGCGGTGCGGGCTATACCCCAAACAGGAGAAAACAAGGAATATGGCTGACAGGGAAAAGACTGAGACAAAAAAGGTAAGGATCAATAGCAGACAGAGGCTCCGGCAAGCAAAGATGAAGGCAAACCTCGGGTTAGCCGGCCTTGCGAAAGTGACGCACTTTATTCCGGAAAGACCCAGACGCATGGTTCGGGACCAGCTGATCCGGCTCACGACGCCGAAGGATCTGCGTCCCTATCGGGCCCCTTTTCAGAACGGGAGAATCAATGGAAAGCCCGGGATCAATGAGTTCGGTTTTTTCCGCGCGAAAAGCGGGCTGGCTCAGGGAGCAAAGCTTTACGCCAAAGCCATGGCATACTCCGGGATTCCTTATACGCTGGTCAACCTGGGATACCTGGACTGGCTGGAGCAGGATGATCATAACCTGGATTCCCTGATGACCCGAAGAGGCGGATACGCGGTTAATGTGATACATGTCAATCCGGATCAGTGGGAAAACGCAAGCAGATGCTTCCCGCACCGGCAGTTTGATCAGCACTACAATATCGGTGTATGGGCCTGGGAGTTGGAGATCCTGCCGGCTTCGTGGGTATCAATACTGGATTATGTTGATGAGTTGTGGGCGTCCTCTGAGTTTATCGCCAACGCGATCAGGAGGGTAACTGACAAGCCGGTTACTGTGATCCGGTACGGGATTGAAACGCCGGTGGACGGAAGCACCCGTGCGGATTTCGGACTGCCAGAGGATGAGTTTCTGGTTCTTGCCATGTATGATTCCCGCAGCCATGCCAACAGGAAGAATCCGGACGGCGCGATCCGGGCCTTTGCGGAGGCTTTTCCGGACGCGGATGCAAAAGCCCGGCTGATCCTGAAGGTAGCGAACGGGAAAGAGGAAGAGATCAGGCGGCTGAGGGAAACCCTGGAACAGAAGGGCGTGCGGTATCATCTTGTGACGGAGCTCCTGGAGAAGGAGCATCTGAACGCGCTCATTTCCTGCTGCGACGCGTTTATAAGCCTGCATCGAAGCGAGGGCTTCGGGCTGGTGGTCGCCGAAGCGATGAATCTCGGGGTACCGGTTGTTGCGACAGGATGGTCCGCCAACGCGGAGTTTATGCCGGAGGACTGCACGTGCAGAGTCGGGTATAATCTGGTACCTGTCGGGGATGCCTATCAGTGGGGAGAGGCAGGCCAGCGCTGGGCTGAACCGGATGTGCATCAGGCGGCGGAATACCTGAAAAAAATACGTGAAAACCCGGAATGGGCCAGGGAAATGGGAGAAAAAGCCCGTGATTATATCCGGCGGGAGTTAAGCGTTGAAAAATGCGCACAGGACATCCGGATCCGCTATGAAGAGATTATGGAGGAGCTGAGCCGGAGGGGAGAAATCAAAATGACGGCGGACAGGACTGATCATCCTGAAAAACCGACACAGGAGAAATCTGATCCATGAGCACGGACAGCAAAAGGACAGAAGAACCAGCGCAGGACCGGACGGTCATCCTGAACCGTATGGACGCGTTTCTGCACAGGCACGAGATGTTCTATCTGTATCTGCGGACCCTTCGATGCTGGATAACGCTGGGTCCGGCGGAGGCAAGAAAAAGGTATGACGATTACGTCAATATGAACCATCCACACAGTTACCGGGGATACAGGGTTGCCGGCGAAGAGAAATGGAGGCAGCGGAATACGGTTTGGGACGGCAACGTCCTGTTCAGCCTGATGGTTCCGGTTTGCGGCACGGTTCCCGCCGCGCGACTCAGGGAGACGGTTCGGTCTGTTCTGAACCAGACGTATGAGAAATGGGAGCTGTGCATCGCGGATGGCGGACCCGAGCAGTCGGAAACAGGCAGGTACTGCCGGAAAATGGCAAGGAAAGATCCCCGGATCTGGTATCAGCACATGGAGGGGAATCCAGGCTTCTCAGACGTCTGTAATGCCTGTCTGAGCATGGCCAAAGGAGAGTATCTGGCATTTCTGTCCCCGAAAGATCTGCTGCATCCTTCGGCTTTATTTGAAACGGCGAAAGCGATCGACCTTCAGTCGGCGGATTTTATATACACGGACGAAGCCATTTTCAGTCAAAAACTCAAAGACGTCAGGCGTTTTCTGTTCAAACCGGATTATTCACCCGATCTGCTGCGGAGCTGCAACTACATCGGCCATCTTTCGGTATTCAGCCGCGGGCTGATGGAAAAGGCGGGGGACGGATACAGCCCGGATCCTGAAACAGACCGGGATTATGATCTGGTTCTTCGACTGACGGAGAACGCCCATTCCGTTGTTCATATACCGAAAGAACTGTATTATCAAAGAATCGGAGGCGGTTCTGAAAGAGGGAACGGGTTCTCATACCCGGATGGCGCAAAAAACGCGGTTTCCGCATATCTGAAGCGGACCGGGATGACGGGTGAGGTGCTGGACGCTGCAGTTCCCGGGACATGCCGGGTCAGATACCGGATCATCGGAAGCCCCCGGGTTTCCATCGTGATTCCGAATATGGATCATCCGGAGGACCTGCGGAAGTGCGTTGATTCCATCCGAAAAAAAACGACCTGGCAGAACTGGGAGATCATCATCGTTGAAAACAACAGCAGCCGGGATGAAATCTTCCGGTATTACCAGGAAATCACCGGGTCCGATCCCAGGATCCGGGTTGTCAGATGGGATAAAGAGTTCAACTTCTCCGCGGTATGCAATTACGGTGTTTCTTTTGCAACCGGGGAGTATGTTCTGCTGCTGAATAATGACACGGAAGTCATTACGCCCGGATGGCTGGAGGAAATGCTGATGTTTGCGCAGCGCGGGGATGTCGGCGCGGTGGGATGCATGCTGTATTATCCGGACGATACGGTTCAGCATGCGGGAGTCATCATCGGAACCGGGATTGCGGCGGGACACGCGTTTCGTGGTTTTCCGCGTGGGGCGGAGGGCTATATGTCCAGGCTGGCTGTGGCGCAGAACGTTTCCGCGGTTACGGGCGCCTGTATGATGATTTCCCGGAAAGTCTATGACGAGGTGTCCGGGCTGGACGAATCGTTCCGGGTAGGACTGAACGACGTGGATTTCTGCCTGAGAATCCGCGGGAAGGGGTATTTCATCGTTTTCACTCCCTTCGCGGAGCTGTACCACTTTGAATCCAAAAGCCGGGGACTGGATGAAGAGGGCAGAAACAGGGAGCGGTTTGAGACGGAAGCAGCCCATTTTCGGGAGAAATGGCAGGCATTCCGGGGCAAAGGGGATCCTTATTACAATCCGAATCTGACCCTGCGGAGGGAAGACTACAGTATCCGGGATGAAGATGAAAAAGAAGGGGTTTGGGGAATGCGAATGGAATATGCAGGTTTGGCATAATTTTTCGACAGTGAATAAATCCAAGAGTAACTATTGGCCGCATTATGCCTGCAGCGGACCGTGACGGTATTGTACGTACTGTACAGTGCAGGATCGTCGAGGCGAAAAAGGCATAGAGGCTATGGGAATTAATGGGGGTTACGTAAAAATACGGAAGGAGGTAATGGGGAGTTCTCTAAAGCAATGAGATCTTCACAATGACCATTATGAAGGATTACAAAACAGCACTGAAAACAATTTTTCCAACGGCAGCGTTACTGGCTGTAACAGCGGGAATATGTTGTCCGTTGATTGTATACTTGACCAATCAAAGTGAATTATGGTTTTCACTGACGGATATTGTTCTTCCCTGCATCTTGTGTGCGTTTTTATCATTCGTAATTCTCTCTGTCGTTGGCGTGCTAATTCCACAAAAGGGCCGGGAGTTTTTTATGTGCACTCTGTTTGGCCTTTCACTATGTCTTTATGTCCAAGGTAATTTTATCAATGCTGATTATGGTGTTTTAGATGGCCGGATGATTGACTGGAGTCAATACTTGGGGAGAGAGATAAAGGATGCTGCATTATGGTTAGCAATATTGGCACTTCCAGTTGTAATAATGTTTATCAAGCCAAATATTGGCAGGAAATGTATCCAGTATGGGTCTTATTTACTGCTGGCAATTCAGTTGTCGGCTGTTATGATTATGCTCATTGTCAATAACGGCGGGCAAGGTACAGCAGGAATTAAGAAAACTCTGACTACAGAAGGACTGGATGAAATATCCGAAAACCGTAATGTGATAGTTTTTGTTCTGGATACATTCGATCAGGATTATTTTGATGAAATAAACCAGAATGATGAAAGATACATTGAGCCGTTGGATGGGTTTGTTTATTTTCGCAATGTTACCTGTATGTATCCGACTACCGCGGGATCATTACCATACATGCTAACCGGACAGATAAACAGAAATGAGATGCCATTAAGAGAGTATATTAGAGAAGCGTTCAAAAAAACGGATTATTATGATTTGCTTTCAGAAAATGGTTATTCAATAGGAATCTATACAGATCCCTTATTTGTTGAGACGGATAAAGGCAACCGGTTGATTTGCAATTATTCTGAGTCGAGACCCATTGTTTCCTCTTACGCAGGATTGACAAAGACTCTTTATCAATTTGCTGCTTTCAGGTTTTTCCCTGATGCGTTGAAAAGGTTTGTCTGGCTTTACAGTGATGAATTCAACAAATGGAAAAAGAGCGGTTCTTTCGATAACAAAGAATTGTTCAGCGATGATAATGCCTGGTATTATAATTGGCTCCGATCGAATCCGCTGAAAATTCAAAAGGATGGAAACAGATATAGTGTAATCCACTTAAATGGGCCACATCCTCCGTTTACGCTTAATGAAAACCTTGAAACGGTGACAGATGGAAGTGCTGATTGCATTTCAGAATCGAAAGCATGTTTAGCAATTGTTTATGAATATATGGCACAGTTGACGAAACTAGGTGTATACGATAATTCCTTGATAATAATTACTGCAGATCATGGCCGTACTGATGAATTATTTACCAATCCTGTTTTGCTTATTAAGCCTGTGGGCAGCCGGGGTAAGCTTAAAGTATCGGATGCGCCTGTTTGCCATGGAGATTTACAAGCAACAGTGATGGAAGAAATTGGATTGAATCTGGACCATCGATTTGGCGAATCTGTTTTTGACATTCCAGAGAAAGATGAAAGACAGCGGCAGTATTTTTACTATATATGGGATGGTGCTTTGGGTGATTATCTTCCGACTTTGACTGAATACAGTGTTGATTCAGAAGGGAATAAAGAATCAAATTTCCATTTCGTAGCCTCAGAATACAGGGATTATACTTTGGGAGACAAACTATCATTTATAGGAGACGGTACTGCAAGGCAATACTGGAATTTAGGCCTGGGCCTAAGTGAAGAAAACGCAACATGGATGACGGGACACGAAGCGGTTGCCTCTTTCAAATTCAACAAGGAAATCGAAAAAGATCTAAAGGTTCACTTTGATTATAATAGAATTTATAACGATCATCAAACGGTCAGAGCATATGCAAACAATATCTTAGTAATGGATTCAGAAATAAACAATCCTAAGACATTCGAATTTATCATCCCCAAAGGAACAATTGTGAATGGAAAACTCAAATTAAGGATTGAAATTCCGGATGCTGTTTCCCCAAGGGAATTAGGAGAAAGTGGAGATAAAAGGTTATTGAGTTTTTATATGACGGCCATGTACCTGGAAGAAACAGACCCTTCTGAATCCTTAAAGCAGACCCAGACCATTGAGACAGTAAACTGACAGTGATTGTCTATATGGGATATCCCTTGGAGAAGATGGCTTATGAAAAGCTGGAGATAGAAGGGATAGAAATCGGGGACGATGCGGTCCTGATTATGACAGCTGATCTGGATCCGAACAGTATCGGCGGTGCTGCCATATGACGTTCCTCAGCCTGCCGATGCCGTAAAGGAATAAAGGGCGGAAAGGCTTTGATCGCGATGGAAAAAAGGGAGAGGGCTTCGCTTCGGCGTTTCCTTTCGAAGATCATGCTTCCGGGAATCCTGCTGGCGGCGGTGTTCTGCGCAGGCTTTGGGATCCGGGCCGCTACATACTGCTTTCCGGCCGCCGATTCCCCGGAGCTTCCGTTTTTTACGGATGAGAACGGGGTGTGGGTGGTAAGGTGATTTTGCCCCCACTCGGTATAAAGTACTCCCCCATGTCAACATGAGGTGAGGTATGATGAATGTTCAGGAAACAAACAGAAAGTGGATAGACAATAAGGCAATTCGCCTTTTGTTTTGGTTGCTTTTTGGTTATTTTCTTTTACTATTTGCGATCGTGCTTATCAGGAGTATTGTCTCAGGCATCACTTATGACGAGGCATATACTTATATGAATTTTGGCAGAATTGATTTGTTCAACTATAACACATTGCGGCATTTGTATAGTAAAGCAGGTTGTATAGCAAATAACCATTGGCTAAACTCCATGCTGATTAATCTTTGCCATTTGATCACAGGAGTTGATTACAATGAGTTTCTAATCAGGCTGCCATCATTAGTTTTTTTCGTTCTCTATCTCATTGGCGTTGGTTATGGATACAAAAGGAAACAATTTTCACTAACTACATTATTCTTTCTTGTAAGCAATTACTATCTTCTGGAGTTTTATGGCCTTGCACGTGGTTATGGTATGGCGAACACTTGCGTTTTTTTGCATTCCTTGCATATAAAAAGTGGATCGACTCTGATTATTTTGAGATGAAGCATTTAAATTGGTTGATGGTATATATGAGCATGGGAGTTTTTTCTAATACTATAGTACTTCTACTATATCCGGCAGTCGGATTAATCTGCTTGCTTCGCATAATTCAGAGAAAAACGATTAAACATTTACTGAAAAAGTGTGGTATCTTTTTCCTATTTTTCATTGTTTTCACTTTATTAATGGTTAAGTTTCACATGAATATTAGTTCTGAAGGAAAGCCACTTTATACAGGTAGAGCACAGAACTTCTTTAGTAGCGTTGTTGAAGGCTATACAAGAATGTTTACTAATAACAACACGCTGGCGTTTATTCTTGCGCTTCTTGCCTTGATTTGTGGCGCTGTAGCCATACTATTCTTGAGAAAAGACTTTTCGAAACAAGATTTGCCAATGATGTTGGTTATATTCATTGCAACGAATATTTTAATGCAACTTATTATGCATAAAGGCTATATTGCCACCAGAGTTCTGCTCCCGTTCTACTCTTTCATTGTGCTATGTTTTTATGATCTGTTTTCCAGTGTTATCAAAAAGCTCAAATGCATTGAAACTGAAAAAGGAGCGGCTATAGTGAAGGTTTTGCTGTGTATATTATGTGTGTTATTGATTGTATCTAACCTTACACAAACTAATCTTAAATCGACAAAAGATTGGAGAGGAGACTATAAATTTAGCACTTGGGTAATCGCAGAACAGCTAACTGGTGAACAATTTGAACGAAAAAATTGGAATGCTGCCGAAGAATTTTACAAAAACAAATACCAAATTATTCAAGATCAATACTTGTCAGATGTCTCTAACGCAGCAAAATAGTGCATTACATTTGGGGCTTGGTTTTCTAGAAATAGAGACCAAGCAGGACTGTTCTAAAAGTGTTAGATGTTAAAGATTTCCTACATTAAGAAACAGATGCAGGACAACAATCTCTTTATGGACTACACGCTGCAGCAGGTATTGGACAGACTGGATGTCATTGAATGCTTTGACAATTCTGGCGATAAACTCCGGGCTGGAGAAGTACTGTTCAAGCAGAACCAACTTGTTTTTTCAAGCCCCTCGTGTAGGTTCCTACATTTTTATTATGAAGCATTCAGCCGGTGACAGCGGGGCAACCGGCTGACGCATAATAATGTGATCCGGGAATAGGTTGTAGTGCTTTCACTTTGGGCGATCTGATCAAGCTGCTGTATAAAAGCTGGATTCCGATTTGCAAGCGGATGGCCTGAATAAATAAAAAGTAGGGGACAAACGGATATGACCTTCACGGCGGAGCTGGCCGGGGTGCCGGTTCAGGTGAAATGCAGGTTTGAAGAGAACCGGGACTTCCTGGCGAACTATCTGACGGACAGGGAGCCGAAAGCGGCGGTGGAGCCCTCGGAGGATGACCTGCGTCGGACGCGCCTCGAGATGGACCGGATGGCCGAAAGACAGGGCTTCCGATACGAGCGCGTGGCGGACAGCTACCTCGAAAACAATGCCCTGCACCGGCTGATCGTCCAGGCGCTGCTGCCTTTCGGCGTGCTGCTGCTTCACGGCTCCGCCCTGTGCATGGACGGGGAAGCGGTCATATTCACCGCGCCGAGCGGGACCGGGAAGAGCACCCAGGCCCGCCTCTGGCGGGAGGCCTTCGGAGACCGGGTGTGGATGATCAACGACGACAAGCCTCTGCTGAGGCTTTCGGAGGATCGGGTCATGGTCCACGGATCGCCCTGGGACGGGAAGCACCGGCTGAGCAGGAACGTCAGTGCCCCGCTGAAGGCGGTGATCCGGGTGCGGCGGAGCGAGGGGAACCGGATTGCCCCGCTGACCCGGGACGAGGCGTTCCTGCTGATGGCGAAGCATTCCTGGATGCCGGAGGATCCGGAGGAGGCGAAAAGGACGATGGCACTTCGGCAGGAAATGCTGGACAGGGCGGCCTTTTACGGGCTGGAATGCAATATGTCGCCGGAGGCGGCGAAGACCGCGTACAGGGGGGTATTCGGATGCTGAAGGAATGCCGCAGGGCAGATCCCGCGCTGCGGAAAATCCTGCCGCCGCAGGCGGTGCGGCGGGACGGCGCCTACGTCCGGTCGCAGTTCGCGCTGCCCTTCGAGCATGAAGGCAGGCGGCTGTGGTTCCATACCCTGACCAGGCAGCTGGCAGAGCCGGAGGGCAGGCTGCCGGAGCGCGTCACGGCGGAGGAGGCCGCGGGGAACGGGGAGCTGGAGGAGCTGATCCGCGCGTATTACCTTGTCCCGGAGGGGAAGGACGAATGCGCGTTCTACATGGGCGTTTTCCGGATCATGCACGCGATGGTCCGGCGGAAGGGGATCGCGGGGTACACCATCCTTCCGACCACCGCGTGCAACGCGCGCTGCGTCTACTGCTTCGAGGAGGGCCGGCCGCAGACGACCATGACGCAGGAGACCGCGGAGAAGACGGCGGAGTATATCATCCGGACGCGCCGCCCCGGGGAGATCGTCCTGAACTGGTTCGGCGGAGAACCGCTGGCCGCGCCGGCGGTGATCGATTTCATCACGGAGCGCGTCCGGGAGGCCGGCATTCCCTTCCAGGGCAACATCACCACGAACGGCAGCCTGATCACGGAGAAAACCGCGGACCGGATGGCGGGGCCCTGGCAGATCCGGCACGCGCAGGTTTCCATGGACGGGGACGAAGCGGACTACGCCGCCCGCAAAAGGTATCCCGCCGGGAAGGGGCATTATCGCCGGGTGCTCAGCGCCGTCCGGATGCTGGCGGAGCGGGGCGTGAAGGTTTCCGTCCGGAGCAATGTGGACGAGGAGAACATCGGCGGGGTCGGCGCCTTCCTTTCCGACCTGGCGGAGGCGGTGCCGGACAAATCGAACGTGGACGTTTACCTGAGCGGGCTGAACGCCGTACGGGAAAGCGGGGGCAGCCCGGCGCTGTGGCGGAAGATCGCGGAATCGCGGCCGCTGATCCGCTCCTTCGGCTTCCGGGCGCGGGATTCTCGCTTCACCCTGTACGATTTCAGGAACCGCCACTGCATGGCGGACATGGGAAGCGTCGTGATCGGGCCGGACGGCAGCCTGTACGCGTGCGAGCACTGCTCGGAGGAAATGCGCTACGGGAACCTGACGGACGGAAGCGCGGATCCGGAAAAGGAGGAACGCATCCGCGGGACGGACAGCGTCCGGGAGAAATGCCGGAAATGCCCGTTCCTGCCGGAATGCACGCCCTTCGCGTCCTGCCCGGTGCAGGACGCCGGATGCCGGGAAATCCGCATGCTTCGTTTTCAGATCAGGACGGCGGAATATCTGGAAGGAAAAGCACCGGCGGCGGAGGAAGAAGTTCCGGACGCGGACTGCTGAAGGAGGGACGGAAGATGAAGCTTAAAGAGAATTTTATGACCCAGGAGCTGGACGGCGTTCAGTTCCTGGTGCCGCTGGGACGGGAGGCCTTCAAGGGCATCGTCCGCAGCAACGCCGCGGCCGCCTTCATCGTGGACCGGCTGAAGGAGGAAACCACGGAGGAGCGGATCGTGGAGGAATTATTCCAAAAATACGACGCGCCGAGGGAGGAGATTGCCCGGGACGTGTCGAATATCCTGAATACTCTGCGCGGAATCGGCGCGCTGGAGGAATGACAGCGAACGGGCCGGAATCCGGCCCGCGCGGAAGAGACTATCCGGGAGGAACCACCATGGAAAAGACCGCTTACGAAAAGCCCGAAATGGAAGTCATCGAGCTCGAGGACGACGCGATCCTGACCTCGGGAGAGGACTGCACCTCCAAGTACGGCTCCTCGAACATGAACGTCAGCTGCTGAGCAATCCGGCCCGCGGCGGAGATGAAGGACGGGAAAGACTTGGAGACGAAAAACGGGGCGGAGGGAAAACCGCGCCGGAAATACGCTTTCAGGAAACTGCTTCCGGGGATTCTGCTGGCAGTTGTATTTTGCGCGGCCTTTTTGATCCGGGCCTCCGCATACCTGCTCCCGGCGGAGGAACCCCGGGTTTTTTCTTTTTTCCAGGATGAGGACGGGGAGCCCTATCTGACGGAGAACGATTCGTACTACTACCTGCGCAAGGCGCGGGAGATGGCGGAGGGGGGAGGCGCGGCCTGGACCCAGAACCGGGAGGATGATCCCCTGATCGGCGCGCGCACGGGCGGCGGGAAGGACGGCGCTGTACAGCCGCTGGGCCTTTCCGTGCTCGCGTGGGCGCTGTGGCGGCTGCTTTCCCCCTTCGGCGTTTCCCTGACGCGGACCGCTGCTTGGATGGGCCCCGTGATCGGGAGCCTCGCAGTGCTACCCGCGTATTTTTATACGCGGAGAAGGACCTCGCTCGCGGGCGGGCTCACGGCGGCGCTGCTGGCGGCCGGGGCGATTCCCTTCGTGCAGCATACGCAGGCGGGCTTTTTTGATACGGACATGGCGCTGGCCGTGCTGCCGACGGCGGCCGTGACGGCGCAGATGGCGAGCCTGTGCGAGCCGGGCCGCGGGCGGAGGCTGGCCTGCGCCCTGCTGAGCGCCGCCGCCTTTGCCGCGACGGGGCTTTTCTGGCGCGCGCATTCCGGATACCTGCTGCTTTCCGAGGCGGCGCTGGCGATCAGCGCCGCTTTGCTGCTTTTTTCCCGCGCTTTTCCGGGCCTGGCGCCGTCCCGGCGGATCCGGCTGATCCTCCGGCGTGCGCTGCCGGGGCTGCTGCTGCCCGCGGCGGCGCTGTTGCTGGTGCGCGGGCGGGAAGGGCTTGCGGAGCTTTTGCGCGCGCCGGCCGCGTTTCGCGCGGCGGCCGGAAGCGCAGACGCCATGCCGTACGCCCTGGAGCATATTGCGGAGATGCAGCCTTTGCCCTTCCTGCCGAAGGGCGGGCTGCGGAAGCTGATCCTGCCGGGCACGGATTCGCTGCTCGGCCGTGCGGGCGGGCTGATTCCCTTCGCACTGGCGGTCTACTGGTTCCCGCTCAGCTGGGCGCGGGCCGCCGCGACCCGGCGCGGGGCGGAGGACGAGACCCTTAGGCGGGAGGCCGCGTATGCCCGGACGGAGACGGTTTATTTCAGCCTGTGGCTGACGGCCGGGATCCTGCTCGGGCTGCGGGCGGTGCGCTTCGCGGAGATCACGGCGCTGCCCGTCTGCCTGCTGTGCGGGCTGACGGTGGGGGAACTGTACCGGCTCGCGGGCCGGGCGCAGGGACGCCGGAGAACGGCCGCCCGGGCGCTGTGCGCGGCGCTGGCGCTGGCCGCCGCCCTTCCCGCGTGCCGGACGGGCGTAAAGAACCTCCGGAGCTCTGCGCCCTCCACCCTGATCAACGACAGCAAGGCGGAGGCCCTCGGGTGGGTCCGGGAGCACACGCCGGAGAACACCGTGGCCGCGTCCTGGTGGGACGACGGATATTACCTGCAGTACCGGGGAGACCGCCGGACCCTTGGGGACGGCGGAAGCGACAGCGGGGCGCGGAGCTGGTTTCTGGCGAAGGCGCTGCTGGCCGAGGACCCGAGGCTGGCGGCCGGCATTTTCCGCATGCTGGGCGAGAGCGGGACCGACGCGCTGGACCGGCTGACGGAGGCGGGGATGGACCAGGCGCGGGCCGCCGGCCTGCTGCTCCGGATCCTGCCGCTTTCCCGGGACGAAGCGGGGGCGGTTTTCCGGGAGGAGGGGGCGCCGGCGGCGGTGCTGGACGAAACCCATCCTGTTGATCCGGATCCGGCGGCGCTGGTGCTGAGCACGGACATCCTGCAGCGATACACCTCCCTGGGATATTTCGGCTTCTGGAACCCGGAGACGAGGGCGCAGGAGGAGCGCGCTTTCACGCTGAGCTCGTCCGCGTCCGCCGCGGCGGAGAACGGGGAGGCCTTGATCCCGATGACGGACGGGAGATATACCGTCCGGATCCGGGAAGGGGAGTACGGGCACATCGAAGCGGAATACACCCTGAAGGGAGAGACCCGCGCGTTCAGCCGCCTCTGCGTCTGGGAGAACGGAAAAAGGATCCGGGACGAGAGGCGGGAAAACGACGGCCTGGCCGCCGTCCTGCTGCGGGAGAAGGGGCGGTACTGCGCCTTCCTGTGCAGCGAAAACCTTTGCGACAGCCTGCTGGTCCGCCTGCTGGTCTGCGAGGACGCATCCGTGGAGGGCTTTGAGAAGCTGGGAACCTGGTACGCCGACACGGCCGGGGAGGAAAGCCTTGCCCAGCTGCGGATCGGATATGCCCGGAAGGCCGGCTGGGCGGCGCAGGTCTGGCGGATTCACGGGACGGGGGAAGAGGCGGGGCCTGCGGATGAGTAAGATGGACTTTCGCGAGATCCTGGAGCGGGACGGCCGGCTGGTTTACACGAACCGGGGGGACAGCATGCTTCCCCTGATCCGGGAGGGCCGGGACCTGGTGGTCATCGAGCCCATCCGGGAGCCGCTGAGGAAATACGACGTGCCGCTGTACCGGCGGGACAGCGGGGAATACGTGCTGCACCGGATCCTGAAGATCCGGCCGGACGGGTACGTGATGTGCGGGGACAACCGGTGGCGGCGGGAGAAGGGCGTTCCGCCGCGGCAGATGATCGGCGTGCTGACGGCGGTCATCCGGGACGGGAAGACGATATCGGTGAAGGACCGGAAATACCGGATTTACGCGCGGATCTGGGGCGCCGGGTACCCGGCGCGGGTGATCGCGCTGCGGGCGCGGGGGCTGCTGCGGCGGATCCGGCGGTTCCGGCGGAAGAGAGAGGCATGATGGAAAGAGCTTACGGGACGCCGGCGGAGCAGGCGGCGCTGCTGGCTTCCTGCGCCGTGAGGGGCGAGGCGCCGCCCGGGGAGCTGGTTTCCCGGATGGACCTGGGCCGGGTTTATGAAGCCGCCGCGCGCCACTCCCTGGCATCCGCGGCGGGGACCGCCCTGGAGGCCGCGGGAATCCGCGACGAAAGGTTTCACCGGGCGATCGCCCAGGCCCAGCGGCGGATCCTGCTGCTGGACCGGGACCGGGCGCGGGTGCTCGCGGCGCTGGAGGATGCCGGCATCTGGTACATGCCGCTCAAGGGAGCGGTGATGAAGGAGCGGTATCCCGGCTTCGGGCTCCGGGAGATGGCGGACAACGACATCCTGTTCGACGCGGCGCGGGCGAAGGACGTCCGGCGGATCATGCTGGAGCTGGGCTTCACGCAGGAGCATTACGGCGCGGACGCCCACGACGTCTACATGCGGCCGCCGGTCAGCAATTTCGAGATGCACCGGAAGCTGTTTTCGGAGACGGTGTTTTCCGGAATCCGCGGATCCGGGGTGGCGGCGTACTACGAGCATGTGAAGGACCGGCTCATCAAGGACGAGGGGAACGGGTTCGGATACCATTTTTCGGACGAGGATTTCTACCTCTACATGACCGCCCATGAATACAAGCACTATTCCGAGAACGGGACGGGGCTGCGGTCCCTGCTGGATATCTACGTTTTCCTGCGGAGCTGCCGGCCGGACATGGCCTACATCGCCCGGGAAGCGCAAAAGATGGGGATCGCGGATTTCGAGCGGACGAACCGGGAACTGGCGGAGGCGCTTTTCTCCGGGCGGGAGCTGACCGCGGCGCAGCGGGAGATGTTCGGGCGGATCGCCGACGCCGGGGCCTACGGCGAAATGGAGGAGGGCATCCGGAAAAAGGTGGCGCAGCGGGGCCGGCTCCGCTATTTCCTGGCGCGGCTCGTTCCCCCCTACAGCTACATGACCGAGGCCTTTCCCTCCCTGCGCAGGGCGCCGTTCCTGTATCCGGCGTACTGCGCGGCGCGCCTGGCGCGCGGGGTGTTTTCCCGCCGGAGGGGAAAGGCGGCGGCGGAGATGAAGGCCGTGCTGGGCCTGCTGCCGGAACGGGGGAAGCAGGATCCGCCGGCGCGGTAGGACCGCCTGCGGGCGCCCCGCGGACGGCACGGGGAGACGGAATTCGGACGGCACGGCGGGAGGACGCGGCATGAGGGACGGCAGGGAAACGGACAGGCAGGTATCCGATCTGGAAAAGCTGAAAAAGGTTTTCCGCTTTTCCCCGCTTTCGCTGATCCGGGGCTGGTGCCGGCCGGTGCGGGGCACCGTGCGGCTGATGATCCTGCTCAATATTCTCTTCGTGCTGACCGCGCTGGGCATACCGCTGATCACCCGGGAGCTGGTGGACAGCGCCGCGGCCGGGGCACGGGAGCCGATGATCCGCTTCGGATGCCTGCTGGCGGCGGCGATCGTGCTGGAGCGGGTGTTTTCCTTTCTCAGCGGGCACATGCAGAACCGGGCTTCCGCGGACCTGCAGAAGGAGATCCAGCGGAACGCGGTGCAGGGGCTGCTGACGCGGGACTGGGCGGCGCTGCAGGGCTACCACAGCGGGGAGCTGGTGAACCGGATCTTTTCCGACGCCACCGAGGTGCGGGACGGGGTGACGGAGGTCCTGCCGTCCCTGGTCCGGACGGGCGTATCCTTCATCGGGGCGGCGGCGATCCTGATCACGATGGACTGGCGGTTCGTGCCCGCGCTGCTGCTGGGCTCCGCGGCGTGGACGGCGTTCACGCGCATGTTCCGGGGACCGGTGCGCGCGCGGCACCGCCGCATGCAGCGGGCGGAGGACGCGATGCACGCCGCGGCGCAGGAGACGGTCGGAAACATCCGCGTGCTGAAGGCCGGCGCGGCGGAGGCGCGGGCGATGGAACGCGTGGGGAAGCGCGCGGAGGAGCTGGCGGAGGCCCGGAAGCGGAACGGGATGCTGGCCGTTTTCATGCGCAGCGGTGTCGGAAGCGTGCTGGATTTTTCCTGGCTGTTCTGCTACCTGTGGGGCTGCGTCAAAATCTTCCGGGGCGAATTCAGCTACGGAAGCCTGGCAGCGCTGATTCCGCTGGTGAGCAGGCTGCAGAATCCGGTCGCGGGCGCGGCGAACCTGATGGCGCGGGTCTACGCGGCGACGTCGTCCGCGGAGCGGCTGCAGGAGTTCCTGAGCCTGCCGGAGGACGAGAACCTGGGGACCCTCGCGGACTTTGAGCGCATCCGGCTGGACCACGTGAGCTTCCGGTACGGAGACGGGACTGAGGACGTGCTGCGGGACGCCTGCGGCGAGATCCGGAAGGGGGATTCCATTTCGCTGCGGGGAGCGTCCGGGGAGGGAAAAACCAGCCTTTTCCAGCTGCTGCTCGGGATCTGGAAGCCGACGTCCGGACGCATCGTTTTCGAGGGCGGGGGCCGGGAGGTTCCCGCGTCCCGGGGGATCCGGAGGCTCTTCGCCTACGTTCCCCAGGGGAACACGCTGTTTTCTGGGACGCTGCGGGAGAACCTGCTGCTTTTCGCCGGGGACGCCCCGCCGGAGGCGGTGCGCGCGGCCCTGAGGGCGGCGTGCATCGAGGAGCTGGCGGACGAGATCGGGCTGGACGCCGTGCTGGGTGAGCACGGCATCGGGCTTTCGGAGGGCCAGGCGCAGCGCGTCGCGGCGGCGCGGGCCATCCTGAGCGGCGCGCCCATCCTGCTGCTGGACGAGGCCACCTCCGCGCTGGACGCGGAGACGGAGGCGGCCATGCTGCGGAACATCGCCGGCCTGCGGGACAGGACGGTGATCCTCGTCAGCCACCGGCCGGCGGCGGACGGCATCTGCGAAAAGCACTGGAGGCTCCGGCAGGGGAGGCTTCTGACGGAGGCAGAGGAGAATACGCCCGGCTGACGGAAAGGAAGACGGAAGCCGCGGAGAGAACGGAAAGAGAAAGGGAAAAAGATGGGAAGAGCGCTGAGATGGAGCTACCTTTTCCTGCGGTCGTGGGACGAGGCGGGGCTGAAGGGCACCTTCCGGGAGGCTCGGACGCGGTTCATCCGGAAATATGAACGGGAGCACCATGAATACAGCCGGCCGGAGCGTGTGCTTTACGACGTGCTGTTCGTGAACGGCTGCCCGCCGGAGCAGGCCCCGCATCCGCCCCGGTACCGGGTGACGCACCAGATCGAGCAGCTGCGCGCGGCGGGGTATACCGCCGCGGAGATTTCCGCGGAAGCCTGCCGGCCGGAGGACGTGCTGGCGGGAAGCACCATCGTGTTCTTCCGCTGCCCGTACACGGAGAAGACCGGGGAGGCGATCCGGCTGGCGAAGAGCGTCGGAAAGCGGGTGGCCTTCGACATCGACGACCTGGTGATCGACACGAAATACACGGAGTCGATCCCGGCCGTGAAGGCCTTCAGCCGGGAGGAGCGGGCCCTGTACGACGAGGGCGTCGAGCGCTACGGCGCCACGCTGCGGATGTGCGAGGCGGCCACGACCACGACGGAGGGCATGCGCCGGGAGATGGAGAAGATCCTGAGCCCGGTGTACGTGAACCGGAACTGCGCCTCCGAAAGGATGGTGCAGCTGAGCGAGGACGCCTGGCGGAAGGCGGCGGAGGAGAAGCGGGTGCGGCGCGCGGCGGGGAAGGAAGTCATCCTGGGCTACTTCAGCGGATCCGTGACGCACAACGCCGATTTCGAGCTGATCCGCCCGGCGGTGACCCGGGTGATGGATGAAAACCCGGAGGTCCGGCTGCTGCTGATGGGGATGCTGGACCTGCCGGAGGAGCTGAAGCCCTACGAGGGCCGTATCATCCGGAAGCCCTTCACGGAATGGGAGGGGCTGCCGGAAATCATCGCGGGGGTGGACCTGAACCTGGCGCCGGTGGAGGACACGGTGTTCAACCGGGCCAAGTCCGAGAACAAATGGGTCGAAGCCGCGCTGGTGAAGGTGCCAACCGCCGCCAGCCGGACCGGCGCCTTCGAGGAGATGATCCGGGACGGGGAGACCGGGCTGACGGCCGCGGACGGGGAATGGTACGAGGTTCTGAGCCGGGCGGTCCGGGAGACGGAGCTGCGGGACAGGATCGCGGAGAACGCGTACCGGTACTGCCGGGCGCACTGCGTGACCACGGAGAATACGGCGCGGGTCCGGGAGATTTACGAGAAGATCCGGAAGCCGCACGCAGCCTTCGTGCTGCCCTCCTGCGAGCTGAGCGGGGGCATCATGGTGGCGCTGCGGCACGCGTGCTTCCTGCAGGACGCGGGATGGAACGTGGACCTGATTTCGACCACCGCGAAATGGCACGTGTGGAAGGAATTCGGGCACAGCTTCCAGTGCCTTTCCTACGCCGACGGCGGTTGCGAGTTCAACGCTTACTACGACCTGATGGTCGCCACCATGTGGACCACGGTGGATTTCATCCGCGGCTATCCGCGGGTCGGAACCCGGGCCTACCTGGTGCAGAACTATGAGCGGGATTTCTATCCCTGCGGCGACCCGCAGCGGCTGGGGAGCGAGGCGAGCTACTTCCTGCCGAAGGAATGGAAGTACCTGACGATCTCCCCCTGGTGCGAGGGCTGGCTGCGGGAGCGCTACGGACAGCGGCCGATCCTCCTGCGGAACGGGCTGGAGACGGAGAAATACACGCCCCGGAGGCGGGACTGGGCCGGGCGGAAGATCCGGATCCTGATCGAGGGCGACTGCGCGGTGGACTACAAGAACGTGGACGAGAGCTTCCGGATCGCCGGGATGCTGGACCCGGAGAAATACGAGATCCGGTACATGTCCTACAACGCGGAGCCGAAGGAAACCTACCGGGTGGATCAGTTCCTGCACGCCGTGCCCTACGACAGGACGCCGGAGGTCTACGGGGAGTGCGACATCCTGCTGAAGTCCAGCCTGCTGGAGAGCTTCTCCTACCCGCCGCTGGAGATGATGGCGACGGGCGGAGCCTGCGTCGTGGTTCCCAACGGCGGGAACGCCGAATACCTGCGGGACGGGGAGAACTGCCTGCTGTACCCGGCGGGGGACGTTGGGGCGGCGGTGGAAGCCATCCGGAGGATCACGGAGGACGCGGAGCTGCGGGAAAGGCTGTACAAGGGCGGACTGGAGACCGTCCGCGGCCGGGACTGGCAGGACCTGCGGGAGCAGATCGTCAGCGCCTACGAGGGGCTGATCCGCTGAGAACCGGGGACTCTGCGGAGAGAAGACACGGGGGAAGACACGGGGACGGTTCTTGAAGACACGGGGACGGTTCTTTTGTCTTGACTCAGAATGGTTCTGATTTGTTCCTGTTCCGAAGCCAACGGCAGATATTGTGCTCCGACTTTGGAATAAATCGCATAAATGGTCACTTCATCAGAATCTGACATGTCTCAGAAGCACAGCAGCAATGAATCCCGGGAGAGGGAAAAGAAAATGAAAAGGATTGGTCATCGGAAGGGAATGCGCATCGCCGGCTGGGCGCTCATCTGCGCCTGCGCGCTGGCGGTTCTGCTGCGACTGCCGGCCGCGTTGGCGGACCAGAGCGGCTCCTGGGGAAACCTGAGCTGGAATCTGAACACCGGGACCGGGGAGCTGACGATCATCGGACCCGACAGCGGAACCGCCCGGATGCAGGATTTCGGCGCATCTTCGGCGGAGGCCTGGAGGGCGGAGAGCCTTCGAAGCCAGATCAGGACGGTGACCTTTCAGGGCAATGTGTACAACATCGGGAAAAGCGCATTTAGTGGATGTGAAAATCTGACCGGGGTGAGTTTTCCGGAAAGCATGAGAGAGATCGGCGAAGGTGCTTTCAGACAATGCAGCAGCCTGAAGGAGGCGCTCATCCCGGACAGTGTGGAAACGATCGGGAACGGCGCCTTCAGGAGCTGCGGGAGCCTGGAACGGGTGACCATACCCTCCCGCCTGAAATACATCGACGGGTATGTCTTTTGCGGCTGTGAGAGCCTGAAGGAAGCGACGATTCCATCCGGAGTATGGATGATCGGAAGCTACGCGTTTTCCTGGTGCAGCGGCCTGACGGAGATCGAGATTCCGGAAACCGTTACCATCCTGCAGGCCGCAGCATTCCAGAATTGCAGCGGACTGCTGCGGGTTTCTATCCCGGGAAGCGTAACAAAAATAGAGAAGCAGACATTTCTGAACTGCAGCGGGCTGACAGAAATCATCATTCCGGAAGGGGTTCAGACACTGGGGGAACAGGCGTTTGCCGGCTGCAGTGGCGCGGCGCGCGTGGAGATCCCCTCCTCGGTGACAGAGATCGGGAACAGCGCCTTCAGCGGCTGCAGCGGGCTGCAGGAGATTATTATTCCCCCGGGCGTGACGAAGCTGGGGATGTTTGCGTTTCAATCCTGTACGGGCCTGAAGAGCGCGGCGCTGCCGGAGGGAATAACGGTGATCGAGGCGGGGGCCTTTTCCGGATGCAGCAGTCTGGAGAGCATCATCATCCCTTCCGGCATGACGAAGATCGACATGTATGCTTTCAGTTACTGCACGGGCCTGAAGCATATCGTGATACCGGACACCGTGACCACCATTGACGCGAACGCATTCGAGGGCTGCGACAAGGATCAGCTTACCTTGTACTGCTCGGATGAGTCCTGCGCAGTTCAGTATGCGGCAAGCCACGGGATGACGGCGGTTTCAAACGGAGACGACGGTCATTTCATCGCTCCGGCCGGAGAGAACGCGACGTACGAGTTGTACGCGGACGGAACGCTGTTCATCCGCGGAAGCGGGACACTGTACGACTATACACGGAACTGCAACGGCCAGCTGTCGGCGGAGGACTGGGGGACGGTGCTGGAGATCGTGGTCGATCCCCGGATCATCATCAGCGCCACGGGGGAAACCGCGCCATCCATCCAGACAGGGCTGGCGGAGCTCCGGCTGGAGGAGGGAGAAAGCCTGGACCTCACCGGATGCTTTACGATCGACGCGTGCTTCGCGCTGGACCGGGTGACCCTGGCGTCCGGGGACGAGGAAATTGCCGCGGTTCAGGAAGAGACGCTGACGGCGCTTGCCTTCGGAGAAACGGAGCTGACCGTCTCCGCGGCGGACTGGCCGGCGCTGAGCATTACCCTTCCGGTACGGGTGGGACATCATTTCGTGGACGGCGTTTGCACCGGATGCGGCGCAATCTGCCCGCCCGCAGGGGTGATGAACTGGCTGATCCTGCCGGAGGATACGGTGAGGGTGGAGGCCGGCGCTTTTGAAAAAGGTGATTTTGACGCGGTGCGGATTCCGGAAGGCTGCGCGGAAATCGAAAGCAGGGCCTTCGCGGACTGCCCGAATCTGAAATATGTCACGGCGGGACCGGATACCGTCATCGCTCCGGACGCCTTCGCCGGCTGCGGGAGCGTGCTGGTGAATCGCGGCGAATAGAACGAAAAAATGGGAGGGGCCTCCGGCGGCGCGCCGGAGGCCCTTTATAAAGGCCCACGTGTTAGCTGTGGCTAACAACATGCATATGATTCAAGCTGTCTGCGCAATCTGAAAGGATTATTTCGCCTCCGGCCCGGCGTAGCGCCACACGGTTTCCCGGTAGGCGTCCGGCAGCCCGATGTCGAAGGACTCCCCGTCCGGGACAAAACCGCACAGGCCGTTCTTTTCCCGAACGGCGTCCAGCGCCGCCGTCAGGCCGAACTCCTTCCCTTCGGAGGGCTTCCCGATAACCCGGATCCGGTATTCCAGCTCTTCGTAAACGTCCGGCGTCAGGACGTACTGCCCGAAGGTCGCGTAGTATTTCTGTTCGTTCCGCGCGTTCCGGACGCCCAGGTACTCCCTGGCGTAGTCGTCCGTCGGCTTCTCCACCATCCGGTCCGCCTTCATCAGGTTTTCCTCGCTGTTGCTCCACACGCCGTGCACGATGCCGTAATGGACGACCCGGCTCAGCGGCACCTCCGTGATGCTGACCAGCGCGCAGCCGCATTCCTTGTACGCGTCGATCACCTGCCTGCAGCAGTTGACCTCCCGCCCGGAACGGTACAGGAAATCGCCCAGCAGGAGCAGCACCGGATCGCCCTCCGTAAAGCTCCGGGTCAGCCAGACCGCGTGCCCGAAGCCAAGCCTTTCCTTCTGGTACACATAGGTCACATGCTCCCGCAGCTTCCGGATCTTTTCCTCCTCCGCGCGCCTGCTGTCGGGCAGTTTTTCCATCTGTTCCTCCGGCAGCGGCGCGAAAAAGCGGTTGAAGTCCGCCTCCTCGTCCTCCCCGATAATCAGGCAGATGTCCTCGATGCCCGCCTCCAGCAGCTGCTCCAGCATGATCATCAGCGCCGGTTTCAGCACACCGTCCGTGTCATAGACCGGCATCATGCACTTCGGCATGCACTTGGTCGCGGGAAACACCCGGGTCCCGAATCCGGCCAGCGGGATAATGGCCTTCCGGACCGTCTGCCCCGGTTTCAGCGTCAGGGTGAAGGAGGGCATGCCCTTCTTTTTTTCGAGATATTCCCGCAGCAGCGCCGCGGACGCGCCGTCCCTCGCCAGGAACTGGACGGAGCCGTCCCCCTGGGATCCGACGCCCTTGCCGCCCCAGGTCAGCTTCCGGATCTCCGGATCCTCCAGCACCGCGTGCAGAACCGGAGCCTTCAGCTCGGAACACATGGGGGCGATCTTCGCGTCGAAAATCTCCTGAGCCCGGGTCATCAACCGCCCGAGGCCTTCGGCGTCCCCCCGCTCGATGAGCTCCCGCGCCCGGGTGACAAGGGCCCGGTTTTCCGGTCCCAGCGCTTCCTGGACCCTCCGCTCTGCCTCGTTCTCCGCGAACGGATAGGCCCTGTTCAGGTCCGCCAGGATTCTGATCGTGTCCTTGGAGGCCATCAGGTTGGCCACCACCCAGTGGAAGGTGGTTCCGACCCGGATCTCCCGGGAATCGATCTCCACCCCGTCAAAATCCATCAGCACGGGCTTGACGCCGTACGCGCACGCCTGATCCAGCCTGCCGCAGCGGGACGGCGTCCGCTGCTCGCCGCGGAAAGCCGCCTGCATTTCTCCCTTCACGTTCATCTTCAGCTTGTAAAGCTGGTTGAACGCCCGGGCGGTCAGCACGCAGATGGCGGCCGAGGACGAAAGGCCGCTTTTGATGGGCAGGTCCCGCTTCTCGACGGTGATCTTCACCCCGCCCACGCTGTAGTTGTCGTTGATGTAGGACGCCACGCCGGCCACATAGGAGAAGTATCCGCCCTTCTGCGCGGTCTCCAGCAGCTTCGCGGTATCCATCTCGCATTCCCAGTATTCCTCTTCGGGAAAATCCGGGGAGGTGGTGATGATGAAGCGGTCCGATTTTTCCGCCGTGGCCCGGATCCCCTGCTCAATGCCGGATACGATGGCCCTGCCTTTTTCGATTTTGGAATTGACGGACCGGTACATCCCGGCCCAGTCGGAATGCTCCCCGAACAGGCACAGCCGTCCGGGAACAAAAAGACGGATGGTTTCAGCCGCCTCGGTCATCAGATCACTTCCCCTGTTTTTTCTTCCCCGCCGGTGCGTCCGGACGCGGGCAGCTCCTCATCCCCGCCGGTATTTCCAGATGCAGTAGATGGCGCGCAGCCCGTCCTTATACCCGATTTTCTTGCCTTCCTCGTTGGTGCGCGGGTAGTAGGAGATCGGAACCTCCTTCACCCGGACGCCCATCCGGGCCACCTTGGCGGTGATCTCGGGCTCAAAGCCGAAACGGTTCTCCCGGATGTCCACCTTCTGGATAATCTCCCGCCTGAAGCACTTGTAGCAGGTTTCCATATCCGTCAGCTTCAGCCCGGTGAACAGGTTGGAAAGCTTCGTCAGGAACCGGTTGGCCAGCTGGTTGGCCTTATAGCCCTTGGCGGCCTGCCCCAGGAACCGGGAGCCGTAGCACACGTCGCATTCCCCGTTCACGACGGGCGTAACCACCTTGGGATACTCGTTCGGATCATACTCCAGGTCGGCGTCCTGGATGATGACGATATCCCCGGTCGCTTCCCGGAATCCGGTGCGGAGCGCTCCGCCCTTTCCCTGGTTGGCCTCGTGGTGAATGACCTTGCTGACCAGCGGAGCGATTTCCCGGTCCAGGATCTCTCCCGTTCCGTCGGTGCTTTTGTCGTCCACCACGATAATTTCCTTATTGGCGACCGGCGCGGCCAGCACCTTCTCCACAATCGTATGGATGCTGTCCTTCTCGTTATAGCAGGGAATCACGATGGAAAGGGTAAAATCTTTCTGATTCATAGCGGCCTCCGTCTTTGATATGCTGGTATTCTACCATTCCCGGAACGAAAAGTCCACATCCGAAGGAATGGAAGCGCGGCGCCCGGAACGGCGGCGTACCTGTCCAGAAAACAGACGCGAAATTCTGCGCCTACGGCCGGAACGCCGGACCCTTCAGGAAGTTCCGGGAAACGCCTGAAGCCTGCCGGCGCCAGAAGCCGTTCAGGACCCGGATCCGTTTCCAAAGCCAGTCCGCGAGCCACCTGGCGGCTTCTTCCTCCGACCTGCAGGAGCGGGCTTTTTTGTTCAGTTCCCGCCTGATGGCCTCCTTGTCCGCCATATTGTCCCAGCGCTTATAATTCCGCGTGAACGCCGCTTTATACTTTTTGCTGTCGGAACGGATCATTACGACGGTTTCCTTCAGCGCGCCGCTGTCGAAAAGCTCCGTCCACTTCTGGGCGATGAGCTCCCGGAACCATTCCTGCCGCATCATCACTGTGAGCCACGGATTGACCGACCAAAAATCGTGATCCACGTTGTACACGGTATTGGCCGCGTGGAAGCCTGTCGCGTTTTCAACGACACGGCAGTTTCCCAGGGCTGAGTCAAAGTCCCACGGCGCCTCAAACCGCAGCTTCCTGTCGCCGTCCTCGCTGAGGTCGGCGCTCATGAAAAAGCTGGAAAAGCAGATATCCGGGTCGCAGGTGATCTCACTCAGGATATACATATCCGCCAGCGACTGAAAGTCGACGACGGCCTCGACAGCCTCCCGGGGTGTCTTTGACGACGGGACGGTCCGGGAGAAATCCGGGGTCATCTCCAGGGCCGCTTCATCATAGGATGCGGAATACATGATGACATACACGTTGGAAATAAAGTTTCGGATCGTGTCGCGCTGCTCTTCGGAGCGAACGCTGCTCTTGACGGTATAGCCCACAAGGTCCCGGCTGTGTTCGGGATTCGTGGAGAGCGGCGTGAAGGGTTCCGTCTCCTCCGTGCCGGCGAACGGGATCAGTGGCGCGTAACCGTTGTAATCAATCGTGAATGTGGTGAGGGGATCCTCATGCCGGAAATTCCCGTCAAACTCCACCAGGTAGCCCACGTACGGCCCGGTTTCGTTCTTGCCGGGCTCCGGCACGTTCACGCGCCCCTCGACCGCCTCCTGCTGCTCCGCCAGGAGATAGACGCCCCAGTACTCGCCGTTGATTTCCACCTCGACCAGCATGCAGTCGGAGCAGTACAGGCCTTCCCCGAGGATTTTGTGCGCCAGGTCAAAGGCCGCCTTGTTCCGGAGCATGGAAAGGTCCTTGTATTCCGCCAGCAGCAGCCAGTTTTTAAACGCCCTTCCCCCGTTGAGCCCGCCGAGGGACTGCTTTTCGCCGAATTTGATCCGCAGGGGCTTTTTCTCGTAGTTGGTGGTCCAGTTGCCCCGGACCTTCACCTGCGCTTCCGCCCGGTCGACGGTGACGCTTCCGTCCGTTTCGGTCCAGGAAACGACGCAGCCGACGTAATAGGGCTCGGGGGGAGGAACATATCCGGGCGACCAGGACGCGATTTCCTCGGAGACGCCGGCGCTCTGCGGCTCCGTCACAAAGCGGGTTCCTTCTTCCGGATCGATGGCTTCGATGGAAATCAGCGGCATTACCCGCTTCTCCGTTTTGCCCGCCGCCCGGGCGCCGGAGTATCCAGCCAGCAGCAGCGCCGCCGCGAGCAGCGCTGTCCGGAACAGGTTCATCGGTTTCATACGGCGGTTTCCTCCATACAATAACGGTATGCGGCCCGCGCTCCGTGATGATTGCCGCCGGGATGCCCGGGAGGCTGAATCCCGGAAGAAAAAGGATCCGGGACTGCCTGCCCGAAAAGAATTCAGCACATTATAGGTGAAAACGGGCCTGGATTCAAGCGGTTCCGGAGTTATCCCGCCGCCGGGCCGCGGCCGTGCCCGTTTCCTCCTTGACAGGCAGGGATCCGTATACTAACATGAAGTCTGACAAAACAACGGAAAGGGATATGGCCTGTGACGAATAAATCAAGGAAGCTTTTCCTGGCCGCGGGCTGGGCGGTTCTGCTGATCGCGTTCTGTTTTTTTGCCTTTTACCTGAACCGGACCGTGGACGGAAGGCTTGACGCGGACGATTCCAGCGAGCTGGTGCTGTCCGCCCTGCTGGCCCGGGAGGGAAGGATCATCACCCCAAACTGGTATTATTCCACGGAGGTGCGCGTCCTGAACACGAACGTTGTCTGGGCGCCCCTGTTTAAGGTTTTTTCCTCCTGGCACGCCGTCCGGGTCACGGGATCGCTCCTGATGGTCCTGATCCTGCTGGCCTCCGTGGTCTTCCTGCTCCGCCGCTTCGGATACCGGGATATCGCGCCCTGGGCCGCGGCCTTTTTCTGCGTGCCGTTCTCGGCGGACTACTATGAGTTCGTGATCGAGCGCTCCTATTATATCCCGCATATCGCCACGATCCTCTTCGCGGCCGGCGTCCTGGGCGGGCTGCTCCGGAAGGAAAAGGGCATCGGAACCGCCGCCGGGGCCGCGGCCGGAATCCTCCTGGCTTTCGCGGCGGGGCTGGGCGGGCCCCGCGTGCCGGTCCTGTTCTATATCCCGATGATGCTCTCCGCGGTCTGGATCCTTTTCAGCCTGGAGACGGTTCCCCCCGCCTGCAGGATCCGGGCGCTGGTTTTTTCGGCCGCTTCATGCGCGGCCGCGGCGCTGGGATTCATCATCAACCAGATGGTGTTCCCCCGCTTTTTCCGCTTTGATACCTACGCGAGCCTTGCCTTCTCGACGGTCAACGCGGAGCGCCTGTTCCTGAGCTTTTCCGATCTCCTGACCTGTTACGGCTGGAAGACGGGGATGGCGTCCTACCTGACGCTCACCGCCAACGGAACCGCAATGGCGGTCTTTATGCTTTCCCTGTACGCGTCCTTCCAGGGGATCCGGAAGGGCGGCGCGGGGCTTTCGGCGCTTTCGGCACTGTACCTGTCCGCCGTGTTTGTGCAGACCTGCGCCTACACCTTTTCCAACCTGCTCCTGTACTCCCGCTACAGCCTGCCGACGGCCGCGCTCGGAATCCTGGTGACCCTGTGCTGGGCCCGGGACGGGATCCGGGAAAAGGCGGGCATGCTCCGCCTGGACTCCCGGGGGAAAGGCCGGGCGGCCTTCGCCCTGGCGTGCCTGTGGGTCCTGGCGGTTTCCGCCGTGGCCCTGTTCGGATACCGGGACGTCGGCCGGGATCCCCGGTCCAACCTGGAGCTGCGGCAGACGGCGGAGTTCGCGAAAAGTGAGGGGTATGCCTGCGGATATTCGTCCTTCTGGAACGGGAACATCCTGACCGAGCTCACGGACGGTGCCGTGGAAATGCGCACGTTCTGCCGGGCCGGGACGGAGGACGTCCGGTACGTCGGGGAGACCGCCGAATGGCTGCAGGAAGCGGGCCGCGAGGACCGGATTCCGGAGGGAAAGGTCTTCCTGCTGCTGGAGGACGGCCAGCTGGCGGCATGCCGCTGGAAATCAAACCTGCGGGATGAGGACCTGAAATTCAGGACGGATACCTACCGCCTCTACGGATATGACAGCTTTGAGGCGATGAAGAGCCGCCTGTACAGCTCGTACCGGTATGAGTTCAGCAATTCCGCGTACTGCACGAACGGCGCGGACCGGGACGGAATCCGGACCCTGAGGGAGAACGGAAGCTCCCGGGGGCCCGCCGTCTTCCTGAACGCGGGACGTTACCGGGTCCGGATCGCCGGGAAAAACCTGGACGGACTGGAGTGCTCCTGCGTCTCCGACGGCGGCGCATCGGCCTTTGACATACAAAACGCCGCGGCAGAAGCCGCGGACGGAAAACAGGTCCTGACCTTTGAAATCGCCCTCGAGTCGGATTGCGATGATTTTGAGCTGGTCATAGTCAACCGCTCCCCGAAGGACGCGGCGCTGGAAAGCGCGGAGATCGAAAGGACCGGCGGCGCCTGATCCCCCGTCCGCTCTGCTTCACGCATTTGCCGGCAGGGATTCCCTTCGGGGACGGATAATCGGGTCGAAAAAGGGCCAGGCCAGCGCCAGCGGAAGCAGGTACCGGCTGTGCGATCCGTTGTACGGGCCCGCCAGGCAGGCCATCAGCGTCAGCAGGGGAATCAGGCTCACGGAAACCAGCGTGCGGTCCCTTTTCCGGATGGCGCAGCATAGGAGCAGGATCGCAAAAGTGGGGTACAGGGAAGTGATCATGAAAAAGGTCAGCGGGGAGAACCCGGTGATCCAGGCCAGCGTGTCATCCGCCAGGTTCCGGAGGGGAGCCAGGAAAGCAGGCTGGGCGGGCGCGATTCCCATCGGCTCCGCTAATTCCGTCAGCCACCCGAACAGGAAGCCCGATCTCCTGTACTCTTCAACGGTCAGGATTCCGTGATCCGGGTAAAAATATTCATAGTTGTTGCGCATAAAAGCGGCCAGGTAGGTTTTGGGGTGCTTCAGCCCCATCCTGGCCCAGTTGATCAGGTATCGGACCAGCGCCGCCGGGGTGGCGGTTTCTTCCCGGTACAGGTCCTTGACAGGATCCGAGGAAACCGGATTGTAGCTTCCCGCGACGCGGTCGTAATCCAGGACCGCGTCAATAGCCTGCCGTTCTTCCTCCGTAACCTCATCGCCGTATTTGACCAGGTACCGGGCCGTCTGCTGGAAGGGTACGGAGAGCATCTCCCGGCGGCTGCCCGGGGCGATGCCCAGCGCCGGAAACAGCAGGTGGAAATATCCCGCCGAAAAAACAGCAAGATAAAGGAGAACCACCGCGAACCTTTTCCGCGACTCCCGGTTCAGGCAGATCGTCCCCGCGGCGGCCAGCATCAGCACGTATTGCCCCTCGTTCCGGAACAGAACGGATCCGGTGGCGAACAGCAGGAGCAGCAGCAGATTCCTCCGCCCTCCCTCCTTCAGCAGCTCATGCCAGTAATAAACCGTCATCAGCAGGAACAGGGAATAGAAAACGTCCTTGGTGTTCTGGATCACAAAATTGTGGATAAAGGGGCTTGCGAACAGATAGGCCAGCACCCCCACGGCATAAAAGACAGATACCCCGCGCTTCCGGATATACTCCCGGAGCAGGAAGGCAACGACGCAGATGAAAGCCAGCTCCTGGAGGACGGAATAGAGGTAAAATCCCGCGTTCCAGGAATGCAGCACCCTGTCCGCCAGGGACAGGCAGTAATGGATCAGCAGGGTATGGGCGACGGGATGGTGGTTATTCAGGTGGGCCAGCGGCTTCCCCGCTTTCGCCGCTTCGGGAAGAATGGTCGGCTCCGCGAGCAGCGGATAACCCCTCAGGGTCTGCCCGACGGTGTCCGCCACGATCATTCCGGGGTAGGAAACAATCATCAGCGGAAGATACAGGATCAGCAGTGTCAGTGCCGCGGTCCGGAAAGGCGCCCGAAGCAGGTGCTTCTCATACCACAGGAGGATTTTCGGCTTTTTCGCGCGGAAGAAGGACGGGCGCCTGAATCCCACGGCATACTTCAGGTAAACATACTGGATCAGATACCGGTACAGCAGGTAATATCCCCCGAAGACCAGCGCGCTTTTAAGCAGCTGCCCGTCCGCGAAGGTCAGCGACAGGGAAAGGGGAATGTCGTGGGAGAAGGACCAGCCCAGGATCATCATCCCGGCGAAAAAGGCGGCAGGAAGGCGAACGCTGGGCCCCAGGCGCCGCCCGGTCCCGGGTGCCCCGGCGGGCAGAGTATATTCCCCATCCCTTTCCCAGGCCCGGGATATGAAGGTATAAAGAAGGAAAATCCCGGGGAGGAGCATGAAACGCGCGAAGGAATAAGATTCAAAGGACTCTGTCAGGTTCCAGTACACAGCCGTGAAGCCCCGCAGCCCCCAGTAATCCAGCATGGGGTTCACTTCCAGGCTGCAGGAAACAGCCATCCAGGTGACCGCCGACTGGAGGAGGATGCGGAGGCACCGCGTGCCCTCCGGGATCGGGCTGCCCGGCAGCCTTTTGTTTTTCCTGTTCATGGGTACCGCTTCCTTCCTGCGCGGGGCGGCTGTCCCGCCTCTTCGGAGAACCTGCGCAAAGCATAGCACAGCGCGGCCGGATACGCAAGCCGAACAGACGGTCCGGCGGGGGCGGCTCCGTCAGGGATCCGCGCGGAAGGTCCAGCGGGAAGGGTCGAAGAGCGTATCGCCGCCGCCCCGGACGATCAGCCAGGTGGACAGGCCGTAGGTATTGCCCCGGTCCCGCCCGACGCCCCGGCCGTGATAGGTGCTGACGTACAGCGGCCCGTTTTTCGCGTCGGAGGAGACGGGCTGCCCGGTAAAGGGATTGACAGGGTTTTCGACCAGGCCCGACAGGGCCAGGCCGGGCACGTCCGCGTTGGTCATGAAGGAGGCATCCGTCCGGACGGGGCCCACCGCGCCGAAATCCTTGACCATCAGGAGCGGATTGTAGCCCATGATGTTTTCCTCGAAAACGGTTTTTCCGTCCGCGGTCTGGTGCGGCAGGTTTCCGTCCGCCGGCAGGCTGCTCCCCGGGATCTGCTGGAAGTCGTATCCGTGGTCGGCGGCGATGATGATCCGCGTACGGTCGTAAACCCCCTCCCGCTTCAGCTGCTCCAGCCATTCTCCAACCCGCAGCAGCGCAGCCATGTCGACCTGGTAATGCGCCATCTGGCGGTCGGTGGTGAAGCGGAGGGGAAGGGGCCCGGCGAGGAAGCGGTCCGCGTGCGCCGCGTCATACGCTGCGTTGTCCGGCTCCCGGACCGGGGCGTATTCCGGTTCCGGCAGGAGGACCGGAGTATGGGTCGTGTTGTTGACCAGCAGCAGGAAGGTATCCCCTTCGCCGTCCGACACCTTTGTCATCGCGCCCAGGCTCCGGAGCACTTCGTATTCCGCGAGGAACTCCGAGGACACATACCGGCCTTCATCCCGAGGGGATCCGCTGCCCGGGGAGTAGAGGTTCTGTTCCCTCGCAAGCCGGTGATAGTTTCCCAGGTCGTACACCCGGTTGAAAAGGAGGGTGGGGCCCGCCATCGCCAGGCTGTAGCAGAAGAAGTTCCGGAGCCTGGCGTTTTCCGCCGTTCGGTCCCGCACCGCGCTGTCCTCCGCGGCCCGCAGGATGCGGGCGTTCGTACGGGGCAGGCTGTCAAAGATCGTATAATCCCCGGCGTCCGTATAGCTTCCTGGATACGGGACGTCAAAGACGGAGACCCGGTATCCCTGCCGGCTGAAAAGGGTCGGCATGAGCAGCAGGGCTTCGTTGTATTTGTCCCGCAGGAGTTCGTCCTTCCGCTCCTCCACGGCGAGGGGCGTATACTCATATCCCCCGAAGAGGGGCGGCGCGCCCAGGTTTGTATGCATCGCGAAGGACAGGGCGTTCGGATAGTAGACAAAGCCGGAAAAAACCTCCCGCAGGTCCGGGCGCTCGTACAGGATGCAGGGCAGGTAGCTGCTGATGGCCCTGTCCAGCATCAGGACGACCACGTTGTTTCCGCCACGGCTGAGGGGGATGACCTTTTCCCCGCTGTAGTTCCGCTCCTGGACGCGGTAAACCTCCTCCGTTTCCCGCCGGATCCCCGCCATATTCCAGGCGGACAGCCCCGTGAGGACCACGGCGAGGGCCAGCGCGATTCCCCGCGTCAGGCCCTTTTCCCGGACCAGCAGCCACACGGCCCCCGCCGAAAGAACCAGCAGGACGGTCAGCTGGATGATGCCCTCGATTTTGCCGTAGACGGGGGTGACGTCGTATACCAGCGACGGCGAGACGGTTCCCAGCCCGTTCCGGCAGAACAGGAAGGTGACCAGGAAGCAGGCGGAGGCGGCCCAGGCCGCGGCCTCCAGCGCCTTCTTCAGCGCGGCGGGAGACAGCAGGTAAAGCAGGCCGGGCCAGAGCATGAAGAACCCGGCCGCGAGCAGGAAGGAATTGGCGAGGTTCCAGAGGGGATGCAGGTCGGAAAGGTATTCCACAAACTCTTGGGGGGAGGCGGCCAGCACGGAGGAAGGAATCGTCAGCCCCGTCAGGACGGAGAGAAGGGCCGCGCAGAGGAAAAAGAACCCGGGGGCCGGCCTGCCGCGGAGATACGTCCGGAGGACGGCGGCTGCTTTCCCGAAGAAGCCGGGCCGGGACACAGGCGCCGGGGAACGCCTGCCCGCTGCGTCCGGAGCCGGCCTTTTGCCGGAGCCGGGCCGGGACAGGAGGGCGCGGAGACGCCGGAACACCGGGGACAGCGCCCGCCGCAGCAGGAAGCCGGACAGGAGAAAAAGGATCCAGAACAGCGCGAAGCCGGAAGGCGCGCCGACCGTCAGGCCGGCGAAAAGCAGCGCCGGGACCGGGACGGCCCGCGGAAGGAGCCGGGGCAGGGTGCGGCCGGAACCGGGGCGGCGCGGGGAAAACAGCACGGGCAGCAGGCCGGCGGCCGCCGCCAGGAACGGCAGGAGGCTGAGCTGGCCGCCGAGGAGCCCGTCGGGCAGGGAAAGGTCCCGGACAGGCCCGAGGGACGCGCCGGAAAGCGCCTCCAGCCCGTCCGTGAACCGGCGGGCGGCCAGGAAAAGGCCAAGGTCCGGCAGGAGCGGGACCAGGATTTCCGCGGTCCGGAGCGGGAGGCGGGACGGCTTCCGCCCGCCCGGGCGGCCGGCCGCCCGCGCACCGAAGGATGCCGCGGCGGCCCGGAGCGGAAGGAAGACGAGGCTGACGGCGGGGCCCAGGAGAACGAGGGACAGGGCCGCGCTTCCCAATTGGAAAAAGGATGAAAAAAAGAACTCGAGCAGGAGCCAGACCGGCCCGAGGACAAGGTTGGACAGCAGCGAAGCGGCGGGCATTTCACGATTCCTCCCGATGATTTACCGGACCGGATTCCGCGGCCCCGGCGGGCAGCCGGTCCGCGTCCGAAAGCTCCAGGAGCATCCGGCGCTCCAGGTCCCTTTTCGGGGAAAGGAAGGCACGGCGGTCGTCCGGGCCGTATTCCTCCGTGACCTCGGCGGGCAGGGTGCGCCCGGGATGGGCCATGACCTCCAGGCGGACGTCCTTCCCCCGCGCATACCGCTTCATTTTCGGCAGCAGGCGGCGGACGCGGTCCGTGTCCATTTCCCCGGTCAGGGCGATGCCGAAGACGCAGCCCGCGGGAAGGCCCATCCGGCGCAGCTTCCGCCGGACGGAAAAGCTGAGCAGATGAAGCACCCGGTTTTTCAGGACGTTCACGGGGGACAGGGTGAAGGCGACCCCGGGCGTGAAAAGAAAAGGCGCCAGGGGCTCTGCGGAACAGCGGATGAAGCTGACCCGGGAAAGGAGGCCCGTCCGGGACAGGGCGTCCGTCAGGGCGCGGAAAACCAGGGGGGTCATATGGGTATGCACATGTCCATCGATCCGCAGGGGGAGGGGCCGGCCCCCGTCATCCCGAAGCTGGGCGGTCTGCTCCAGGAAGGCCTGCAGCTGCGCCCCGATTTCCCGGGCGCAGGCTTCCCGGAGCTGTTTCCCGCCCGGCAGGAAGCCGCCGAAGAGGAGCTGCCCCCAGGACTGGCGGATGATTTCCTTTCCGCCCGGGGAGGAGAGCCGGCGGCCGTCGATCAGGTTGATATGGAGCGACAGGAGGGGCTTTTTCGGAAAACGGGACCAGCTGTCCCGCAGCATATCCATGCATTCGCCGTAACAGCTCATGTTCACGATCACGCTGATGCTGTCGATGCGCCCGGCCTCCAGCAGCGACAGGATGCGCCGGGAATTCTCGACCGAGGCGGCGTAATCGTCCGCGTGAAAATCAAGTTCGTACACAGTTCCTCCATCGGGCGGACCTGCCGCCCGTATACGGGATCGCCCCAGAATACAGCCTATTATAAACGGAAACGGCCCCGATTTCAAGGCTGGCGTGCCCGGTTCCCCGCCGGGGCTTGCGCCCGGTTTCCCGTCGGGGCTGCTATTCACGGGGTGTGCAGGACGCCTGCGGCGGTATTTGCGCAATTTGCAATGGCTGTGCTGCGCGCTGCTGCCTGCATCACTTCCTTGCTCATTGGGCTTCCACCCCGCATTTCCCGCACTGCGGGAAGTTTCGGCTTCGCCCCCGGACGCGTTCCCCTTGCGGGACCGCGGGAAACAGAGTATAATAAAAAATTAAGAGTGCAACGCGACCGGGGTTCCGGAGGCCGGGCCCCCGGAGCCGGGGGCGGACACGCGGGCGCGGAAGGAGGTCCTTGGCTTTGCAGACGGTGATCGGGTGGATCGGGGACGCCGCGGGCGCGGTGATGGGCTGGTGCTTTTCCCTGTGCGGGAATTACGGCTGGGCGATCCTGCTCTTTACGCTGGTGACCCGTGTCCTGCTGCTGCCCCTGAGCGTATGGGTTCACCTGAACGGGCTGAAGATGGTCCGGCTGATGCCGGAGATCAACTGGCTGCACGTTAACCGCTACGGGGACAAGGACGCCATCGCCGAGGAGACGGCGAAGCTCTACAAGCGGGAAAAATACAACCCCATGGCCGGGGTCGTTCCGGTGATCGTGCAGCTCATCATCCTGCTGGGGCTGGTGGAGGCGATCCGGAGCCTGATCGGCGGCGCGGCGGAGAAGGACCTGACGTTCCTGGGGATCAACCTGGGCTGGGTGCCCGCCGAACGGGGCGGCATTTCCATCGCGGTGCCCGTCGCCGCGGCGCTCAGCGCGCTGGTCATGTGCGCGGCGCAGAACCGGAGCCAGGCGCTGCAGGCGGAGCAGAGCCGGCTGAACCAGGTGAGCATGCTGGTGATTTCCGTCGGGCTGAGCCTGTATCTCGGGATCTTCGTGGCCGCGGGGATCGGCCTGTACTGGATCGCCGGGAACCTGCTGTCCGTGGCCCAGATGTACGCCCTGAACGCGGCCATCCCGCCGCAGAAGCACGTGGACTACGCGGAGCTGGAAAAGAGCCGGGAGGCGCTGCGGGAGATCGAGAGCCTCGGCGGGGAAAAGAAGGGCCTTTTCGCCCATGATGAAAACGCGAAGCGGGAGAAGGCGGACTACCGCCGGTTCTTCTCCATCCGGAACAAGCACGTCGTGTTCTACAGCGAGAAGAGCGGCTTCTGGAAATACTTCCGGGATACCGCGGAGGAGCTGCTGAAGCAGTCCAACGTCCGGATCCATTACGTGACCAACGACCCGGACGACCAGGTTTTCCGGATCGCGGAGAAGGAGCCCCGGATCCTACCGTATTATATCGGGCCGAAGAAGATCATCACCCTGATGATGAAGATGGACGCGGACATCGTCGTGATGACGACCCCGGACCTGGAGTCCTTCCACATCAAGCGGAGCTACGTACGGAAGGATATTGAGTACATCTACACGCCCCACGACCCGATGAGCGTCCACATGAGCTTCCGGGAGGGCGCGATGGACCACTTCGACACGGTGTTCTGCGTCGGGCCCCAGCAGGTCCGCGAGATCCGGAAGACCGAGGAGGTCTACGGCCTGCCGGCGAAGACGCTGGTGGAGTTCGGCTATCCGCTGCTGGATGACCTGCGGGCGGAGGGCGCCGACGCCCTGCCTTCGGAGAAGGACGGCATCCAGCGGGTGCTGATCGCCCCCAGCTGGAACGAGGACAATATCTTGGATTCATGCATCGACGGTCTGCTGGAGCGGCTGCCGGCGGAGGGCCGGATCGTGACGGTGCGGCCGCATCCGGAATACGTGAAGCGGTACGGACCGAAGCTGGAGAGCCTGATGAACCGCTGGGCGGATAAGACGGGGGAGGGCCTGCGGTTCGAGACGGACTTTTCCTCCAACCGGAGCATGGAGGAGGCGGACGTGCTGATCACCGACTGGTCCGGGATCGCGTACGAGTACTCCTACGCCCGGGAGCGGCCTACCCTGTTCATCAACACGAAGATGAAGGCGCCCAACCCCAACTGGGAGCGGATCGGCATCACGCCGCTGGAAATCGCCCTGCGGGACCGGATCGGCCGATCCCTGAACAAGGATGAGCTAGACCGGGTGAACGGGGTGATCGCGGAGATGACCCGGGATCCGGAGGCCTGGCGGGAGCAGATCCGCCGGGTGCGGGAGGAGAACATCTTCCATCCCGGGGAAAGCGGGAAGACCGGGGCCGCCTACATCGTGCGGCGCCTGACGGAGGCCGCCGCCCGGCGCGCCGGGGAGGAAAAACGGGGGAAGACGGACAAATAAAACCGGGGCCGGACCTCAGATAAAAGCCGGGGCTGGACCCGGAAAGCAGACAAGATACGCAAAGGAGAGGAAATCCATGAAGAAACCTGTGAAGAACGTCCTGAAGAAGCTCGGGCTGGTGACGGCGGCGGGCCTGTACCTGACGGTGACCGTGCCGCAGAACGCCCTTGCCTATATCGACCCCTCGGCGACCACCTACCTGATCCAGGCGGCGGCCGGCATCGCCATCGCCGTGGGCTCCGTGGCCGTGATCATCTGGCGCCGTGTCAAGAAAAATCTGAAGGACAAGGCGGGCATCGACTTCGACAAGAACAAGGAGACGGAAGAGGATGTCGTCGCGGTGGACCAGGACGGCGAGAAGGAGGCATAAGCTTCTCCGATGGACCTGACAAGAAAAGAGTTTGACATCCTGGAGGCGCTGGCCGAAAGCCGGAGCCCGCTGACCCAGCGGGAGCTGGAGTCCCGGACGAGGCACTCCCTCGGGACGGTGAACCGGGTGCTGCGTGAGCTGAAGGGCCGCGGCTTGGCCGAGGAAGGGCGGGTGACCGCCGACGGAATCCGCGCGCTGGAGCCCTACCGCGCGAAGCGGGCGGTGTTCATCGCCGCCGGGTTCGGATCCCGGCTGGTGCCGATCACCCTGAACACCCCCAAGCCGCTGGTGCGCGTGCACGGCGTGCCGATCATCAGCCGCCTGATCGATGCGTGCCTGGCGGCCGGGATCGAAGAGATCTGGATCGTGCGGGGGTACCTGGGCGAGCAGTTCGACCAGCTGCTGCATACCTATCCCATGATCAGGTTTCTGGAGAACCCGGCGTACAACGAGGCGAACAACATCAGTTCCGCCCTCGCCGCCCGCGGCCTGCTTTCCAACGCGTACGTGTTCGAGGCGGACCTGCTGATCTCCAATCCGGCGATCATCCGGAAATACCACTACGCCTCCGATTTCCTCGCGATCCGGAAGGAGCGGACCAACGACTGGTGCTTCCGGGTGAAGGACGGGGTCATCACCGAGGAGATGGTCGGCGGCGAGGGGGACGACATCTGGCAGATGGTCGGCATCTCCTACTGGAATGAGGAGGACGGCCGCTGGCTGGACCGGGATATCCGGGAGGTCTACGATTCCCCCGGCGGAAAGGAGCGGTACTGGGAGCAGGTGCCGCTGGTGTACCGGAAGGGGCATTACCGGGTTGAGGTCCGGGAATGCCAGGACGAGGATATCGTGGAGATCGATACCTTCGGGGAGCTGAAGGCCATCGATAAGGCCTACGATGTGTAGGTCGGCGCGTTCACAAAACGGAAAAGAATACGGATGCCTGAAAGCGGGCGGGCTCCCGGAAGTGGGAGTTCCGCCCGCTTTTGTATGACGGGCATGTCCCGAAGCTTGGGTGGAAGTCCCAAGGGGCGTAGCTGCCGACGAACCCGATAGTGACTGGCAAGGTCTGCGTCGTGAGGCGCAGGGGAGAAGAAGCCATAGCGAAATCGTGGCCCGACGAACAGGAAGCCGATACCAAGGCGTAACAGGCGGATGAGCTGGCAAAACGCAGTGAAGTCCAAAAGGCAACCGTAACCCTGTTGCGTAAATCGGACGGGTAAACGAGGAAAGGTTCGGGACTTATCCCGTGAGATCTCGCAAGCGGTTTCATTAACCGTAGTAACAACGAATTGCGAGAAGTCAGCAGAGGCCATAGTAGCCGAAAGGTGAAGGGCCGAACGGTTCAAGACGTCAAATGAATGCATGTCCCAACAGCAAGCCCGACAGGCCGGGTAACCGAAACGTATATGAGGCGAAGCGGCACACATAGGGCGATGCAGTTAGGAGCGGAAAGGAAGGAGACGGAAGCATGGGAAGCCTGCTGGACAGGATTCTGGACTGGGAGAACATACAGAGAGCCATGAAACGCGTATGCGCCAATAAGGGGGCATCCGGAGTAGATGGCATGGAAGTCGAAGAACTGAATCTGTATATGTCTGACCACTGGAAGGAAATTGAGCAGGCGATCCGGGAAAGACGGTACAAACCACAACCAGTAGAACGGGTGGAAATCCCGAAGGAAAACGGCGGCGTCAGAAAACTCGGAATTCCGACTGTGGTGGACAGAACGGTCCAGCAGGCAATAGCGCAGACACTCTCGCCGATATTTGAAAAACAATTCAGCGAGAACAGCTACGGCTTCAGGCCTGGCAAGAGTTGCGAACAAGCCATTGTGAAACTGTTGGAGTATTTCAACGAAGGAAGCATATGGATTGTTGATATCGATCTGGAGAAGTTCTTTGACACCGTACCACAGGACAGACTGATGAGTATCATTAATCGTACGATCCATGATGGAGACACGGAGTCACTGATACGGAAGTATCTGCAAGCCGGGGTCATGGTCAAGGGGAAGTATGAGGAAACGCTGACCGGAACGCCGCAAGGAGGTAATCTGTCACCGTTACTTAGCAACATTATGCTGAATGAGCTGGATAAAGAACTTGAGGCCAGAGGGCTGAAGTTTACCCGATATGCAGACGATTGTGTAATCGTGGTGGGCAGCAGTGCGGCGGCCAAGAGGGTCATGTACTCCATTACCGACTGGATAGAACGCAAGCTGGGATTAAAGGTCAATGCGGAGAAAACCTGCATCACGAAACCAACGAATCTGAAATATCTCGGCTTTGGGTTCTGGAAGGACAAAGAGGGGACATGGAGAGCAAGACCACACCAGAAATCCGTGGCGAAATTCAAGCGGAAGTTGAAGAAACTGTGCTGCAGAAGCTGGAGCGTAGACATGGATTACCGGCTCAAGAAGCTTAATGAGGTTATCCGCGGATGGATCAATTACTTTGCTATGGGTGATATGAAGAAAACCATGCAAACTACTGACGAACATTTGCGGACAATGATGCGGATGATTATCTGGAAACAGTGGAAAGTACCATCTAAACGGAAATGGGGATTGCAGAAACTCGGCATACCGGAATGGCTCGCAAGCAAAACAGCATACTGGGGTAATTGTTACATCCTCGTGGCAACAAAATCTTGCTTGAGCCGGGCGGTCTCAAAAGAAATACTGACCAAGCGAGGCCTGGTCAGTTGCCTTGATTACTACATGAACCAACATGCTTTGAAATTGAACCGAACCGCCGGATGCCGAACGGCACGTCCGGTGGTGTGAGAGGGAGATTAAACTCTCCCTACTCGATTTCGCAAAATGGGCCGCTTTCGCTGTTCAAAAATAAGAAATAGAGTTGAAAATTTGAACAAAACACATTGACATCCGGCGACGAGTATCCTATAATGGAGACCGGTTCCGGTTCCGGTTCCGCGGCGGGATGGAGACATGAGAAACAAGACAAAAGAACCGTCCCCGTGTCCGCCAAGACAAAAGAACCGTCCCCGTGTCCGCGGGGACGAAAAGATTATTCCGGGAGGCTATGACCATGAAAAAGATACTTTGTGTCCTGACTGCTCTGTGCTGCGCACTGTCCGCCTTCGGCTACGCCCTGGCAGCGGAGGACCGCGTCGTGATCTACACGGCGGCGGAGGAGGAGCGCATCGCCTGGCTGCAGGCGGAGCTGGACCGGAGGTTCCCCGACACGGAGATTGTGTTCCAGTCCCTGGGGACGGGGCAGCTGCTTTCCAGGCTGCAGGCGGAGGGCCGCGGCAGCGACTGCGATATTTTCTACGACCTGGAGGTTGTGAACGCGGAGATCATCCTGAACGCGGACCCGGAGCTTTTCGCCGACCTGAGCGGCTATGATTTCAGCATTTACGATCCCTCCGTGACGGGATACACGGAAAGGCACCATCGGTACGCCGTGAACGGCAAGACCGCGGGGGCCTTCCTCGTGAACACGGCGATGCTGGAGGAGAAGGGCCTGCCCGTCCCGGCTTCCTATGAGGACATGCTCGACCCGGCCTACGAGGGGCTGATCGCAATGCCCAGCCCCCTGTCCTCGGGCACGGGGTACAGCTATTACAACGGCATGGTGACGCTGCTGGGGCAGGAAGCCGGGCTGAAATACTTCGACGACATCTATCCCAACATCCTGGAATACACGACCTCCGGCTCCGCGCCCGCCCGCTCCGCCGTCCGCGGGGAGGCGGCCATCGCCTACGGCCTGCTGTGGCAGTGCGTGCGGTACGCGAACGAGAACGAGGGCCTGCGGGTGGTGATCCCGGAGCAGGGCCTGGCCTACGACCTGTTCACGATGGGCATGATCGCCGGGCATGAGGAGAAGCCTTCGGTGAAGGCGGTGTTCGACGCCCTGTACAACGAGCTGAACCGGCCGCAGTGCGCGGCGTTCAACCCGGACCGGATCTACGCGGACATGCCCGCGGCGGAGATCCCGGGCTATCCGGAGAGCTATGAGGAAATCCCGATGAACGGGCTGTTTGACTTCCGGTACAAGCAGGACCTGCTGGACCTGTGGGCGTACTGACCGCGGCGGGAACGCCGGCGGGCGCGGGATCCGGGACGGGAGAACGGAGAGAAAAGATGAGCGAGGAAGCGGCCATTATCCGCTGCAGGGGAATCACCAAGAAATACGGATCCAGGACAGTGCTGGAGGATCTGACGTTTGATATCCGGAGAGGGGAATTCCTGTCCCTGCTCGGGCCCTCCGGCTGCGGGAAGACGACCCTGCTGAAAATCCTGGCCGGCATCGAGCATCCGGACGCGGGGCAGATCCTGAAGGACGGGGCCGATATCACCGGCGCCCGCCCGAAGGACCGGAATATCGGCATCGTTTTCCAGAACTATTCGCTGTTTCCCAACATGGACGTCTACCACAACATCTCCTACGCCCTGCGGCACCGGGGGACGGGGAAGGAGGAGACGGACCGGCGGGTGCGGGGAATCATCGGAACCGTCGGGCTGGAGGAGCATATTTTCAAAAAGCCCCGACAGCTTTCCGGCGGCCAGCAGCAGCGGGTGGCCATCGCGCGGACGCTGGTGCTGAACCCCGACCTGATCCTTTTCGACGAGCCGATGTCCGCGCTGGACGCGGAGATCAAGGCCGCCCTGCGGAAGCAGCTCAAGGAGATCCAGCGGCAGATGAAGATCACGATGGTGTACGTGACCCACGACCAGGAGGAGGCTTTCGCGCTTTCGGACCGGATCATGGTGATCGACGACCTGAAGATCGCCCAGCTGGATACGCCGCGCAACCTGTACCGCCATCCCGCCGATCCTTTCGTGAAGCGGTTTATTGTTGACCATCTGGACGAAAAAGTGAAATCCATCGAGGACAGCATCCGATGAACAGACGCATGATCCGGGCCGGCAGGTTCCTCGGGCGGGAGATGCCGCGCCTGATTTCCGTGGGGTGCATCCTGCTCTTCGCCATCCTGCCGCTGGCGACGCTGGCCTTCCACATCACGGGGAAGGATTGGGCCTTCATGGGCCGGGACCGGAATTTCCGGGAGGCCGTGCTGAACTCCCTCCTGTATTCCGGGGCGGCGGCCGCGGTCACCACGGCGCTGGCCCTCGGGGCCGCCTGGCTGCTGAACGCCTCCGGTCTGCACCGGAAGAACACGCTGGTGGTGTTTCTGACCCTTGGAATGCTCGTTCCGACGATTTCGGTGGGGCTTGGGCTTCGAATTCTGTTTGGAAGGAACGGCCTGGTGGACCTGTTGACCGGAACGGTGATCGAGATCCGGGGCTTTCCCGGGCTGATCCTGGGCTCCGTGATCGCCTCCTTCCCGGCCACCTTCCTGATCCTGTACGACGCGCTCGGCTATGAGGACAAGGGGCCCTACGATGCCGCGGACGTCCTGGGGATCGGGCGGGGGAGCACCTTTTTCCGGCTGACGCTGCCCTACCTGCGCGTCGCCCTGGTGTCCGCTTTTTTCGCGTGCTTCACCCTGACCTTCTCCGACTATGGTATCCCGATGGAGATCGCCGGGAAGGTCCGGACGCTGCCCATGTACCTGTACGACCAGTTCATGTCTTCCTTCCAGTACGGGCGCGGCAGTATCGCCGGCCTGGTGCTGCTGGTTCCGTCCCTGATTTCCTTCGGGTTTGACCTGGCCTTCCGGGAGCAGAGCAGCGAGAAGCGGGAAAGGCTGATCGGGGCCGGGAAGGGCTTCAACCGCGCCGCGGCCGCCGTGATCCTGGTTCTGTGCGCGCTGCTGTTCACGCCGCAGGCCGCCTTCATCTGCCTTTCCTTCACCCGCGCCTTCCCGCAGGACCTGATCCTGACGCTGGAGCATGTGGCCGGGATCTTTTCCAACACCTACGGCATCGGGCTGGGGGCGTATATCGCCAACTCCCTGGGCCTGGCGCTGCTGACCGCCGCGGCCGGGACGTTCTTCGCGTACCTGCTGGGATACCTGAGCGTGCGGCAGGGCGGGCGCATGGGCAAGGCGGTGGACCTGCTCGCGCTCAGCACCATCGCGATCCCCGGGCTGGTGCTGGGCATCGGCTACATCTTCCTGTTTAAGGACACCGGCGGAACCTTCTACGGAACGGTTCTGATCCTGATGACCGTGAACGTCTTCCATTTCCTCGGTTCGCCGTACCTGCTGGCCAAAAACTGCCTGAGCAAGATCAATTCGGAATACGAGGTGATCGGGGAAACGCTGGGCATCGGCCGGGCGGGCATCCTCCGGAAGGTGCTGATTCCCTCTTCCGCCTCCACGCTGACGGAAATGTTTTCGTATTTCTTCCTGAACAGCATGATCACGATCTCCGCCGTGGCCTTCCTGTGCACCTATGACAACCAGCCCCTGTCCATCCTGATCACCACCTACGAAAAGAGCGGCAACTATGAGATGCAGAGCGTCATCAGCCTGATCATCCTGGCGCTGAACATCGGGGCCCGGACGGTTTTCGCCGCGGTATCCTCGGCGCTGGGCCGGCGGGAGCGCCGGGAGGGCGCGGACGGGGCGGGCCTGACCCGGGCGGAGTTTGAGTTCCTGGCCTGCCTGGAGAAAAACGGCAGGGCCGCCTGCACCCAGCGGCAGCTGGCGGACGAGATGACGATTACGCTGGGCGGCGCCGCAAAGCTGACCCGGGAAATGGCGGAGCAGGATCGGATCAACGTGCTGGCGGACGGGAGCCTGGAGATCAGCGAAAAGGGACTGAAGGCGCTGGAGCCCTACCGGGTGCGGAAGGCCGTCATCCTCGCGGCCGGGTTCGGCCAGCGGCTGGCGCCGGTGACGCTGGACACTCCGAAGCCGCTGGTGAAAATCAAAGGGACGCGGATCCTCGACACGCTGCTGGACGCGCTGTACGCAAAGGGCATCACGAACATCACGGTCGTGCGGGGATACCGGAAGGAGCAGTTCGACGCCCTGCTCGAGAAGTATCCGACGCTGAGGTTCATCGACAACCCGGAATTCAACCTGGCCAACAACATCGGCTCCGCCGTGCTGGCCGCCGACCTGTTCGACCGGTGCTATATCTGCGAGGCGGACCTGTACGTCAGCAATCCGGACGTCATCCGCCGGTACGAGTACCGGACGAATTACCTGGGCGCGCGGGTCGCGGAGACCGACGACTGGTGCTTCCGGAAGCGGGGCGGGTACGCCGCGGATTACCGGATGGGCGGCACGGACTGCTGGCAGGCCTTCGGCATCTCCTACTGGGACGGAAAGGACGGGGAGAGGCTGAAGACCGACCTCCGCCGGGTTTACGGAAGCCGGGGCGGGAAGGAGAACCTCTGGGAGCAGGTGCCGCTGCGGATCCTGCGGAAGAACTACCGGATCGAAATCCGGGAGTGCCGGAAGAGCGACATCATGGAGATCGACAACTTTATCGAGCTTATCGCGGCGGACCCGGCGTACGCGGAATACCCGGGATACGAAGGGTTCAGCGGGAAGGGCTGACTTGCGGAACAGGGGAAAACAGAGTATCATAAAGCACGGAAAACACGAGGAAGAGGGATGAGAACTTGAAGAGGCTGATTTCCCTGGCGCTGACGGCCTGCCTGCTGGCGGCCTGCGTCCCGGCATGGGCGGAGGAGGAGGGTTCCATGGGCTTCAATCCGGCCGCGGACGAGACGAAGCTGACCTGGACTCCCGGCTGGGGATACGATTTTGATTTTACGGTAAAGCTGCATCCGGAGGCGCTTTCACCGGCCCTGCGGGAGAAGGCGCAGGGATATGCGGACCTGCTGGGCGCGCTGCGCTTCAGGGGGAGCTATGCCAAGATCTACGACGGGATGAGCTTTGAACTGAAGCTTTACGTCACGCCGGTCAACTATCCCGACGGGACCGTGGAGATCTGGCTGCGCGGCGCGGACGACCTGATGTTTGTGAGCTCCAATCTTTTCGGCTGGAAGACGCTCCAGCTTTCGAATTATTCCATGCTGCCCTTCTGCTTCAAGATGAGCGAGCACCTGGAGATCCCGCTGCACTATCTGGCGCTGCTGGTTCCCTACACCTGGGAATACGGGATGAAATTTCCGATCCAGGACTGGAACTACACGCTGGGCCGGAAGGACGAAAACGGCGTGATTTCGGAGACGGACACGGAGCAGCTGCGGGGGTACTGGACGTACCGCCTGACGGAGGACGAGGCCTTCAAGGCGATGGTGAACGCCCTGTGCCAGGACCGGGATGTGGAGGACGCGTTCCGGGGACTTGTGAACGCGATTCCCAATTACTTCTACATCGAGGTGCTGGACCAGAAGACGATGCGGGTGCTGGAGGAGAATGGGATTTTCACCCTTCAGACCGAGGCGGGCGAAACCTTCTATACCCGAACGGAGACGGAGCACGGCTCCACGGAGGAACTGGACCTGCCCCGGATGGAAATCGGCTACCTGCCGGTCTGGTCGCTGGAGACCTACCGGGAGATGGGAAAGGTTTCGGGAAGCCTGCGGGCGAAGATCCTGGGCACGGATTCCCTGCAGGACATTCTGAACCTGGAGGCCTCCATCGTCGCGGTGCCGGAAAAATGGCCCGCGGACTGCTATTCCCTGCTGAGCCTGAACCTGACGGGCGGGCTGTTCCCGAATGTAGGCCTGAGCAGCTACCTGGAGGGACAGTCGAACGGGCATTTCCGGATGGTTTTACGCAAACCCACCGTGGACGGGGAGCCCGGCGCGGAGTTCATGACTGTGGAAGGGGACATGCTGCCGCTTCCGGAGGGGACGCTCGTGCGGGAAGTTACTTTTGAGGATATGAACGGAGCGCTGAACCTGTACATCACCAATGACGCGAAGATCAAGGAATTCCTGCCCGACCTGGTGAAACCCATGCTGGAGGGAATGCTGAAGTTCCTGATCGGGATTCCCACATCCGCCTGCCAGACGATCATGGACGACCTGACCGACCTGGGCGTATTCCGGGTGCTGACGGGCGAATAAGGCCCCGGGAAAAAAGAAGGAGGACAGGGCATGGACCGGATCGCGGTGCTGATTCCCTGCTGGAACGAGGAAAAGACCATTGAGAAGGTGGTCCGGGATTTCCGGGAGCAGCTTCCGGAGGCGGTGGTCTACGTCTACGACAACAACTCCACCGACGGGACCGCGGAGGCCGCCGAACGGGCGGGGGCCGTGGTCCGGCATGAATACATGCAGGGCAAGGGGAACGTGATCCGCCGGATGTTCCGGGAGATCGACGCGGAATGCTACCTGATGACCGACGGGGACGACACCTACCCTGCGGAAAGCGCCCGGGAGATGGCGGACGAGGTGCTGGCCGGACGGGCGGACATGGTGGTCGGGGACCGGCTTTCCACCACCTATTTTACGGAGAACAAGCGGCCCTTCCACAACCTGGGGAACGCGCTGGTGCGCGGGAGCATCAACCTGCTTTTCCAGAACCGGATCCGGGACATCATGACCGGATACCGGGCCTTCAGCTATGAGTTCGTCAAGACCTTTCCGGTCCTGTCCAAGGGCTTCGAGATCGAGACGGAGATGACGATCCACGCGGTGGACAAAAACATGCAGGTGCGGAACGTGGAGATCGCCTACCGGGACCGGCCGGAGGGCAGCGCTTCCAAGCTGAACACTTACCGCGACGGGTTCCGCGTGCTGCGGACGATCCTGCGGCTTTACCGCACCTACCATCCCCTGCGCTTTTTCAGCGCGATTGCGCTGCTGCTGGCGGCCGCCGCGCTGATTCTGTTTGTTCCGATCGGCGTGGAATACGTCCGCACCGGCCTGGTGCCGCGCTTCCCGACGCTGATCGTGAGCGGCTTCCTGGTGATCGCCGCGATTCAGTCCCTGTTCACCGGGCTTCAGCTGCAGACGATGGTCCACAAGAACCAGCAGGATTTTGAGATGCGGCTGATTCAGGTTTCGAAGGAGAAGCCGGGCCGGACGGACTGATCCTCCTGCCGCACCGGGAGCCGCCGCGCATGAGCGTGCCGCGGGTGTACGGCGTGAAAAAACGCGGGACAGAGGGAAAGACACCACATGCTTTTATACATCGATCCGGGAACGGGCAGCATGCTGTTCACGCTTCTGATCGCGGCGATCGGTTCCCTGGTCTACCTGCTGCGCGGGCTGAAGGCCCGGATGGGCATCCTGTTCAGCAGGAAGGCGAAGGACGGCGCCGGGAACGAGACGCTGCCGCTGGTGCTGTTTTCGGACCATAAGCGGTACTGGAACATTTTCGAGCCCATCTGCGACGAGCTGGAAGCGCGGGGGATGGACGCGGTTTACTATACCGAGTCGCCGGACGATCCGGCGCTGGAAAAGCCCTACCGACATATCCGCCGCGAATGGATCGGGGAGGGGAACCGGGCCTACGCGCGGCTGAACTTCCTGAAGGCGCGGGTGGTGCTGTCCTCCACGCCGGGGCTGGACGTGTACCAGTGGAAGCGGTCCCGGGACGTTCCCTTCTACGTGCATATCGCGCACGCGCCGGGGGACGTGACCCGGTACCGGATGTTCGGGCTGGATTACTATGACGCGGTGTTGCTTTCTGGAGAATACCAGATTCACCAGATCCGGGAGCTGGAGCGGCTGCGTGGCCTGCCGGAAAAGGAGCTGCGGATCGTCGGGCTGCCCTACATGGACGCGATGCGGAGCAGGCTTGCGGCGGCGGGCCCGGTTCCGGCGCCGGAGACGGGGAAGCGGACGGTGCTGCTGGCGCCCTCGTGGGGCGCGAGCGGCATCCTGAGCGTATACGGCGGGGAGATCCTGGACGCGCTGCTTGCGACCGGGAATCGGATCATCGTCCGGCCCCATCCCCAGTCCTTCACGTCGGAGGCGGCCCTGCTGCAGGGGCTCATGGCGCGGTATCCGGACAGCGGCCGGCTGACCTGGAACCGGGACAACGACAATTTCGGGGTCCTCCGGGAGGCGGATATCCTGATTTCGGACTTCTCCGGCGTGACCTTCGATTTCGCGCTGATCTTTGACAAGCCCGTCATCTACGCGGATACCTCCTTCGACCCGGCGCCCTACGACTGCTGCTGGCTGGAGGAGCCGCTGTGGACCTTTGAGACGCTGCCGCGGCTCGGGCAGCAGCTGACCCGGGAGAACCTTTCCCGGGTGGGCGAGCTGATCGAGCAGTGCATTCACGGGCCGATGTACCGGGAGGCGAGGGAGCGCGCGAGGCGGGAGACCTGGGCGTATATCGGCGAGGGCGCGAAGAGGACCGTCGACTACCTGGAAGAGAAGCTTGGTTCAGTACACGAGACATAAATGCCGCCATCTGCGGTATTTGCGTCCGCGGACGCTCTCGCGCTCCATGAGGGCGTTGCTTGCGCGAAGGAACAAAGAGGAGTATCATAAAGGCCGGAAAACGGAAGGAGGACGCCGGATGGAGAAGCTGAAGGCGCTTTACCTCAGGTACCGGGAGCAGATCAACTATCTGATCGTGGGCGGGCTGACCACGCTGGTGAGCCTGGCTTCCTACTGGATCTGCACGAAGGCCTTCCTGAACCCGGAGGACGCGCTGCAGCTACAGGCCGCGAACGTGATCAGCTGGATCTGCGCGGTGGCGTTTGCCTACTTCGCCAACCGGCGGTACGTCTTCTTCAGCCGGGAGGAAAACCGGCTGGCGGAGGCGGCGAAATTCGTCGGGTCCCGGGTGGCGACGCTGCTGATGGAGATGGGGATCATGGGGCTGGGGGTTTCCGTCCTGGGGATCAACGACAGGGCCGTGAAGCTGGTGGCGCAGGTGATCATCATCATCGCGAACTACGTGTTCAGCAAGCTGCTGGTTTTCCGGAAGAAGGCGGAATAAACGCCGTCCGCCCCGCGGGGACGCGGGCGGGAGCGGCACCCCGGGAGCCGGGGCTGAATGAAGGCGCGGGAGGACCGGAAGGTTGAGGATTACGACCTTTGATTTTGAGGAGCACGGGGACGAGCGGGGAATTCTGATCTCCCTGGAGGAGAATCTGAACATTCCCTTTACCATCCGCCGGTGCTATTTCATGTACAACCTGATGCCGGGGGTGCGGCGGGGATACCATGCCCACAAGACCCTGCGGCAGGTGCTGGTGTGCGTGCGCGGAAGCTGCAGGATCCTGCTGGACGACGGGACGGAGCAGGCGACGGTGCTGCTGGACCGGCCGAACCTGGGGCTGTACATCACCGCCGACACCTGGCGGGAGATGTACGACTTTTCCGAGGACGCGGTGCTGATGGTGCTGGCGGACCAGCTGTACGACGAGTCCGACTACATCCGGAACTACGACGCCTTCCTGGATTATCTGAAAAAGAAGAACGCGGAGGGAAAGCAGGCGTGAGCGGCATACAGGTACCGTATACGGATTTCGCGAAGGCCCACGATCCGCTTCGCGGGGAGCTGGACGCGGCGTGGCGCCGGGTCATGGACCGGGAATGGTTCATCGGCGGGGAGGAGGACCGGGCCTTCGAGCGGGAGTTCGCGGCCTTCTGCGGCGTGAAGCACTGCGTGGGTGTGGGCAACGGGCTGGACGCGCTGCGGCTGATCCTGCTGGCCATGGGCATCGGAGCGGGGGACGAGGTGCTGGTGCCCGCGAACACCTTCATCGCCAGCGCGCTGGCGGTTTCCTACGTCGGGGCGAGGCCGGTGCTGGTCGATCCCGACCGGGAGACGGCGCTGATCACCCCGGAGGAGGCCGCGAAGCATATCACGGAGCGGACGAAGGCCATTATGGCTGTGCAGCTGTACGGCCGGGTGGCGGACATGGAGAGCTTTGCCGCGCTGGCGGAAAAGCACGGCCTGGCGCTGATCGAGGACGCCGCCCAGGCCCACGGAGCGGAGCGGAACGGGAAAAGGGCGGGCGCCTTCGGGGCGGCCGCGGGCTTTTCCTTCTACCCCGGGAAGAACCTGGGCGCGCTGGGCGACGCCGGCGCCGTGGCGACGGACGACGCGGAGCTGGCGCGGAGGGTGCGCGCCCTGAGCAATTACGGATCGGAGACCAAGTACCACCACGAGATGCAGGGCGTCAACTCCCGGCTGGACGAGCTGCAGGCCGCTTTCCTGCGGGTCAAGCTGCCGCACCTGGCGGCCTGGACGGCGGAGCGCCGGCGCATCGCGGCGGTTTACCGGGAGAATATCCGCAATGAGAAGATCCGCCTGCTGTCGGAGGACGCCGGGTGCGTACACCACATTTTCCCGGTGTTCACCCGTGAGCGGGACCGGCTGCGGGACGAGCTGGAGGCGGCGGGCATCCACTGCCTGATCCATTACCCGATTCCGGTGCATCTGCAGAAGGCCTACGCCGGACTGGGATACCGGAAGGGGGATTTCCCCGCGGCGGAGGAGCTGGCGGAGACGGAGCTGAGCATTCCGCTGTACCCGGGGATGACAGAGGAGCAGATCGGATACGTGGCCGACGCGCTGAACCGCTTCTGAGCGGGCGCCGGCGGACGGAGAGGAGAGGGACGCGTGAAGGGATATTACGCGAGGCGGATCGCGGCGAACCGGGCCGTATGGCTCGGAAGCGCTGTGCTTGCGCTGCTGTGCACGCTGATCTCCTACCCGGGCATCTGGTATTCCGATTCCTATGTGCGCGTGACGACCGGCAGCGCGGTGCTGGCCGCCGTGGTGCGGACGCTGACCGGGCAGCGGGCGCCGATTTTCACCGGGAACGCCTTTACCGTGACGCCCTCCTTTTTCATGGCGGTGAGCCAGGGGCTGACCGGGCACGTCGCGCTGTACACCTTTGCCCAGGCCTTCGGGTTCTATGCCGCGATGTTCCTGCTGATCCGGGAGATGAACCCCCGGGGCGGGCGGATCCAGCAGGCGCTGTTCGCGGTCTGCCCGCTGATCTACGGGATGTCGGTCTATTACGAGGCGGGCATCGGCTGCGTCACCGGCATCGCGGGGCTGATCCTGCTGCTGCTTCGGATCGGGGACGAAAAGGGCCGCGGGGACCGGGTGATCGAATTCCTGCTGACCATGTTCTTTTCCTACGTCACCTTCGGATACCGGACCAACGCGCTGACCATCGTGCCCGTGCTGGTTTATTTCCTGCTGCGGCTGAAGGCGGCGGGAAAGGTGAAGCGCCTGGCGGCGCTGGCCCTTGCGCTGGGGCTGTTCTGGACGAAGGCGCTGCCGTGGATTTTCGATATCCACTCCATGTCGACCGCCTCCACCGGGATCGTTTGGGAGATGCTGACGGCGATCCAGCGGATGCCGGCGGAGGAGCGGGCGGAATACGAGGACTACCTGGACGGGATCGGCGGGCCGGGCTCCACCCGGGGCGCGCTGGCGACCAGCACGGAGGACACAGCGGGGAACTTCATGTGGGGGAACTCGCTGGGCATCGACAGCACCTCCCGGCCGGGGGCCACGGCGGAGGCCCTGCGGAGATACGCGCGGCTGATGATCGAAAAGCCGGGGGTCTGGTGGGGCGTGAAGCGGGACGTGGTGTTCCGCTCCCTGGGGATCACCCAGCCGCTGGACTATTCGGAGTACGACTATAACCGGTGGGACGCGATGGCGGAATACGGCTTCAACGATTCCAGCCAGCGGCGCGCGTTTTACAATTCCTTTGTGTGGACCTGCGGCACGCTGGGCTTCCTGACGCTGCGGCCCTGGATTCCCTTCCTGGCCAGCCTGCTGCTGACGGGGCTGGAATTTGCGCTGCGGGGGAAGGACCGGCGGAAATACGCTCTGGTGTTCGCGCTGGCGGCATTTTACTACCTGGCGTACCTGCTGGATACGCCGGCCTACGATTTCCGGTACTTCTATCCCTCCCTTTTCCTGATGCTGATCGCGGATGCCGCGATCCTGCGGGATCTGGCGGGCGGCCTGATCCGGCGGATCAGGGGAAAGGAGGCCGCGACATGAGGCTGCTGGTGGTGATTCCCGCGTACAACGAGGAGGCCAGCCTGCCCGGAACGGTGCGGGAACTGCGGGAAAAGGCGCCGGAGGCGGACTTCGTCGTCGTGAACGACGGATCCCAGGACCGGACGGCGGAGCTCTGCCGGGAGAACGGCTGGCCGCTGCTGGACCTGCCCACCAACCTGGGGCTGACGGGCGCGTTCCGGACGGGCATGAAATACGCGCTGGAAGAGGGATATGACGCGGCGCTGCAGCTGGACGCGGACGGGCAGCACGATCCGGACTTCATCCGGCCCATGGCGGAGATGATGGAGCGGGAAGGGCTGGACCTGGTGATGGGCTCCCGCTTCCTGACAAAAAGACGGCCCCGGAGCCTGCGGATGGCGGGGAACGCGCTGATCGAGGGCGCGCTGCGGCTGACCTGCGGGAAGCGCGTCACGGATCCGACCTGCGGCATGCGGCTGTACGGGCGGCGGGTGATGACGTACATGGCGGCCTCCCCGTCGGCGCGGCCGGAGCCGGATACGATCGCCTTTCTGATCCGGTGCGGCGCGAAAACCGGGGAATGCCCGGTGTCCATCCGGGAGCGGCAGGCCGGGGAAAGCTACCTGAGTCTGGGGCGTTCCCTGCGGTATATGGCGCAGATGGGGATGAACATCTTCTTTCTGCAGTGGGTGATCCGGAAGGAGAAGCTGTAAGATGTCCACGATGATGCGGATCCTGCTGATCGCGGGATCGCTGTTGACCGCGGGTTATGTGCTCCGCAGGGTGCGGAAGAGCCGGATGCGGACGGAGGATTCCGTGTTCTGGCTGGCGTTCAGCCTGATCCTGGTGCTGATGGGCGCGCTGCCGGACCTGGTGACCCGGCTGGCGGACCTGATCGGCGTGATGAGCGCCGCGAACCTGGTTTTCCTGATCGTCATCTTCCTGATGATCATCAAGCTGTTCCTGATGGACCAGCGGATTTCCGTCCTGCAGCGGCAGGCAGAGGAGACGGCCCAGGCCGTCGCGGTCCAGCGGCGCCGGGAACAGGAAAAAACCGGCCCGGAAGGGGCCGGAAAGGACCGGAACGGAGAATAATGAGCGGTATGGGGATCCGCCGGGCTTTTCGGCCCGGCTTTTTTGTACCGCATGTTTGGCGCCGCCTGCAGCGGTATTCCCGCGGTTTTTGTTTCGCTGTCCCGGGGCAGTTACGGGCGCCGCGCGGGAATCCGCCGGGGACCGCGGTCCGTCAGCTCCGCGGCCGTCATGACCGCGGCGAGGGCGTAGGCCGCGAGGTACAGCCAGATTTCCACCGAGGTCAGGGCGTAAAAATCGTACCGCAGGTCCATGGGCACCACCGCGAGGATCCAGACGGGAACGGTGAAAAGCATGCCGTACAGCGCGGAGACGACGCCGGCGGGCCAGGCCCGGAGCGGCTCCTCCGGCTCCTCCTTCAGCAGCATCGCCAGCGGGACGGCGAAAAAGGCCAGGGTGTAGCGGAAGGAATTGGTCGGGAAGAACACCATGATACAGGTCAGGAAAAACACGGCGCGCTGACGGCTGCGGCTTCGCCAGGCCAGGAACGCCCACAGCAGGCAGACCGCCGCGGACAGCGCCGTGCTGACGCCGGAGGCCTCCCGGCCCGTCAGATCCCGGATCAGGGAGAAGAAAACCCCCTTCAGGTACTGCGGCCGCCCGTAATCCGACTGCAGGGGGCGGAAGAGGTTGTCCAGCCACGTCTGAAGCGCGGAGACGCCGCCGAAGAAAACGAAGGGAACCAGCACCAGCGCGAGACTCAGGAGGACCAGCAGGAGCAGGTCCTTATTTTTTTTCTCCTTCAGGAACAAAAGCCCGAATACCGCCGGATACAGCTTCAGCGCCACGCTGAGCGCCAGCAGCAGGATTCCGGCCTTCCTGCGCCGCGGGGAGGGGCTTTCCGAAAGGCCGAGCCCGGCCGCTGTAAGGCCCAGGGCCAGCATTGCGGAGTTGCCCGTCAGGAAACCGCTGCCCGCGAAAACCGCGGACAGCGTCAGCAGGGTGAAGAGGGCCAGGTCCTTTTTCCGGTTCCTTTTCCCGATGAGGCCGAGGGCGGCGAAGAAAAGCACCGCCGTGAAGACGAGCCAGAGGGTGAAGACGGACAGCGCGCCGGGCACGGTTTCCGGCGGGAGGCCCGTGACGGAGCCGTCCGGAAGGGACGTCAGCCGGAACAGGAAATGATACATGCAGTAGGCCAGGGGCGGAAAGAGCGGCCGATAGCCGGCCAGGGAGCTCCCGGAAAAATGGGAATACAGGCTCATCCTGTCCGACGCGTCGGACAGGTGCGAAAAATAATCGATGAAGCGGATGGCCGGGGAGTTTTCCTGGATCATCCAGGCGTACAGCTTCCCCCCGTACCGGAAGGAGAGCAGGAAATAGCCCAGGATGCCCGCCGCCGAGATCAGCCAGAACAGATTCCGCGGATCCTTCCGCAGCCGGGCCAGAAAGGCCTTCGCACGCTGTTTCAAAACGATCTCCTCCTCCGTTTTCCGCCCTGCGCGGCTGCCGCCGGATCAGGCGGCCCTGTCCGGCTCCGGCAGCGCCCGCCGGGCCCGGTCCAGCCCGCACAGCAGGGCTGTCGTCGTTACGATGAAGGCCTTGCTGGCCAGCCAGTCGTGGATATAGGCATGGTTCTTGGTGACGGCGCACCAGGCAAAGGGAATGCACGCGATCAGCAGCCAGGGGAGCAGGAGCCTGCCCAGGGTCCGGGCCGATGCGCGGGTTTGAACCGCCCGGCGGACCAGCAGGAAACCCGCGCCCAGCAGCCAGGCCAGGAAGAGGAAGGAGACGGGCGTGCGGAAGAAATACACCAGGTTCCTCCAGAGGGTTTCCCCGACGGTGACCGCTTCCCCGTAGGCCTCCTCCCCGGTCCGGAGCAGGAAGGTCGAAAGCCCCTCCTCCACCGCGTTATAGCCGGTCAGGGCCGTGCCGATCAGCCATTTGGACACCCACATGAGGCCGTATCCCGCGCCCCAGGCCAGGCCCAGGCGGAACAGCCGGGCCAGCGCCCGGCCGGGCTTTTCCTCCGGGTCCAGGAAGAAGGCCGCCGCCAGCGGAAGACCCAGCGCCGCCATCGGATAGGTCAGCACGTCCCAGTACGCGGTGCAGATGCCCGAGAACAGGAGCACCAGGGCCTCCTTTTCCCGGAGGCTTCCCTTCCGGGAGAGGCGGAGCATCGCCAGCACGGAGAACAGGGAGACGTAGAAGCCCAGCGAGTATTCCAGGTTCAGCCCCATGACGACCGGCGCCAGCATGCCCCAGGAGATCAGCAGGGGCGGGATCATGCCCCGGCCCCGGGACCCTGCCCGGAACAGGCGGAAGCAGATGTAAAGCATCAGCGCGATCTGCGCCGCCATGTTCAGCAGGCGGATTTTGTGATAGTCGAGAAACTGCAGCAGCAGGCGGTAAATAACGCCGTAGCCGTGCCAGTAGCGGGCGTAGGGCGCCCAGCCCTCATACGGCTCCCCGCCGGCGTAATGCGCGACGATGCTCTGCACCGGGTCCAGCTCGCCCAGGACGGGATAGCGGGAGAGCATCGCGTATTCCACGGGACGCTCCGCCGACACGTTCCCGGCAATCTGCAGCATGATGGCGTCCGAATAATTGTCCAGCCGGCTGGAGCACCAGGTGTGCAGGTTCGGGAACTTGCCCGTGGCCTCGAAGATATCCGCGGAGCGCGCCAGATTCCGGTCCATCGGCTCCGCCGGGAGGAACTCCGACAGGACCAGCAGCCCCGTCCCGACCGCGGCGGACAGCAGGACCAGCAGCAGCGGCTTTCCCGCGTACTGCCAGAGCTTCCGGGCGAGGGAGGCTTTATTTCCGTTCATCGCGGCCCTCCCCTTCCGGACTTTCGTTCCCGCCGCCCCGGACAACCTCCGAAATCAGGTAACGCGGGCGATTTTTCAGCTCGTTGTAGATCTGGGCCAGGTAATAGCCGATGAGCCCCAGGCTCAGCATCAGCACGCTGCCGATCAGCAGGATCAGCAGGATAACGGTGGTAAAGCCCTCCACCGCCGTGCCGGAGAAATAGCGCACCAGGGTCTGGATGCCCAGGATCACCGCCAGGACGAGGACGAGGCCGCCGCAGACCGTGATCAGCTGGAGCGGCGCGGAGGAGAAGGAGGTGATGTTCCGCACGGCGTAGCTGGCCAGGGAGCGGGAGCTCCATTTGGAGACGCCGGCCTCCCGGTCCTGTACGTCGAACTCCACTGAGGTGGTCCGGAAGCCGACCCAGGAGGACAGCGCCCGGAAGAAGGCGTTCTTTTCCGGCAGGGAGAGGATGGCGTTCACCGCCTTCCGGTCCATCAGCTTGAAATCGGAGGCCCGGGACATGTCCACCCCCGTGGCCCCGCTCATCAGCCGGTAGAAGGAGCCGGCCGCGAAGCGGTGCAGGGCGGACTCGGTGCCGCGGCTGCGCTTGACCCCCTCGATCACCTCATAGCCCTCGCGCCAGAGGCGGAGCATTTCCGCCAGGGTTTCCGGCGGATGCTGGAGGTCGCAGTCCATGACCGCGCAGCAGTCGCCCTTCGCCTGGGCGAGCCCCGCCAGGATGGCGGCTTCCTTGCCGAAATTGCGGGAAAAATTGACGCCGACCACGTGGGAATCCTCCCGCGCCGCGTCCAGGATCTTCTGCCAGGTGCCGTCCCGGGAGCCGTCGTTGACGAAGACCAGCTCGTAATCCGTGCCTTCGGGGCGGAGCACCTCCCCGATGCGCTCCACGGCCCGAAGGATATTCTCCTCCTCGTTATAGGAGGGCAAAACGACTGATATCATTGATCCGCGATCCTCCTGTCCCGGCGCCGTCCGTGACCCGGCCGCCGCCGGGTTTATTATACGGCCCGGAGGCCCCCAAAAGCAAGAGCTTCGCCCTTCCGTGGCCGGGGCGGCGCCGCGGGGGATGACGGCACAGGCGTCCCAGGGCCCCGGGGCCGGAAGGCTTGAATCCGTTGCCCGAAGGGGGTATAATTTCCAGGGTTCCGTGCCGGGCGCGGGCGCCCGGAAGAGCGAAGAAATGGGGAAAGGCAGGATCCGCGGCGCGTCCGCCGGCGGAACCGCGGGGGAAGACGGAGCATGCAGTTTAATTCCTACGAATTTGTCCTGGCGTTTTTTCCGGCTTTCCTGCTGGCTTATTTCCTTGTGCCCGGCCGGTGGAACCGGCAGGTCCTCATCCTGGGCGGGGCGGTCTTTTACGCCTTCGCGGGATGGGGAAACGCCCTCCGGCTGGCCGCCAGCATCCTGGTTACCGGAGGCCTGGCCGCCGGCGTCGCGCGGACGGAGAGGCGGACGGTGAAGAACGCCCTGACCGCCCTGTGCGTGATCCTGCACGCGGGCGCCCTTTTCCTTTACAAGTACTGGTGGGTGATTCCGCGGGTGCTTCCCGGGCAGGCCGGGAACCTGCCGATGATCATCCAGCCGCTGGGCTTCAGCTTCTTTTCCTTCCAGCAGATTATGTACATCCTCGCCCTGCGCCGGGGAGAGCTGAAGGAGCACCGCTGGCTGGACTACCTGTCGTATATCCTGTATTTTCCGAAGCTGACGATGGGCCCGCTGGCGGAGCCCGGGGAGATCATTGCCCAGATCCGGGACCCGGAGCGGCACCGGTGGGACTGGTACCGCGCCGCGGCCGGCCTGAAGGTTTTCAGCTTCGGAATGTTCAAGAAGATGGTGATCGCGGACACCTTCGCCCGGGCGGTGAACGCCTTCTTTGAGACGGCGCCGCAGGTTTCCGCGGCGGAGCTGGCCCTCGTCATGCTGAGCTACACCTTCCAGATCTATTTTGATTTCAGCGGATATATCGATATGGCCGCCGGAATCTCGTCGATGCTGAACATCGACCTGCCCCTGAACTTCAATTCCCCCTACCGGGCGGTTTCCGTATCCGATTTCTGGAAGAGGTGGCACATCTCCCTGACGCGGTTTTTCACCCGGAATATCTACATTCCGCTGGGCGGAAACCGGAAGGGCGTCGCGCGGACCTGTGCGAATATCCTGGCGGTTTTCCTGATCAGCGGCATGTGGCATGGCGCCCATCCGACCTTCCTGCTGTGGGGGCTCCTGAACGGCCTGATCATGATCGCGGAAAGGGTGGCCCGGCGGAGGGAGCGGAAGATCCCGGCGGCCCTGGCCTGGCCGGCGGCCTTCCTGCTGATCAATATCCTCTGGCTGCTGTTCCGCTCCGGGACGGTCGGGCAGTGGGCGGGGCTGATGCGCCAGCTGCTGTCCTTCCGGGGCGGAGGCCTCAGCAGCCGGTTTACGGACGCCTTCTTTGTTCCGGAGCTGACGGCACTGCTCCGCCTGCTGGGGCTGGAGGGTATCCGGCAGACGGCGGCCTGGATCCCCGCGGCCCTTTTCCTGGCGGCGGCCCTGGCCATCGCGCTGATTCCCCGGAACAGCCACAAGGCCCTCCTGGAGAAGCGGGAGCTTTCCCCGGCCAGCGCCCTGCTGGCGGCGGGGGCCCTGGTGCTGAGCCTCCTGTGCCTGGGCACGGAAACGGTATTTATCTATTCTGGCTTCTGAGGGAGCCGGGGAACGTATGGACCTCTTCCGGGTTCTGAGGGAGCCTGAAGGGGGGACAGTCCGGAAGGCAAACGATTTTCGCCCGGCAAGGCGGGGAGGTGAAAGAGGATGAGGCACCGGCGGGAAAAGCTGTGGACCGCCCTTTTCGCGGCGGCCTTCTTCCTGGGTGTTTCCGCGGCCGTGTGGGCCGTTGCCTGGGTGGATCCCTTCTTCCATTTCCACGCGCCGCGGACCGGGGAATACTTTTACACCCTGGACAATCAGCGCAGCCAGAACGACGGGATTACCCGGCACTTCAAATATACCGGCCTGATCACGGGGACCTCCGTGACCAAGAATTTCAGGGCCTCACAGGCGGAGGAGCTGTTCGGGGGACGGTTTATCAAGATTGCCTTCGACGGCGCATCGTACCGGGAGGTAAATGAGGCGGTGGCGCGGGCGCTGGAGCGGAATCCAGGGCTGCGGACGGTGATCCGGGGGCTGGACCTGGAATACATCCTGGCCCCGAGGGACGAGATGTGGTCGGCGGACCTGACCCTGCGCCCGGTCTACCTGTATGACGAGAACCCGCTGAACGACGTTCACTATGTGCTGAACCGGGACATCCTGTTTTCCCGGGTGATCCCGATGATGATAGACCGGGGAAAGAGCGGCTTCAGGCCCGGGATCACCGATTTTGACCGGTACGACAGGTGGCGCCTGTCCCCGGACTGGTTCGGGCCTGGCGCGGTGCTTCCGGACGGGCTGGAGGAGCTTGTTCCGGGCGAGCCGGTACACCTGACGGCGGAACAGGCTGAGGAGGTTCAGGCCAGCGTGCGCCAGAACCTGACCGATGCGGCGGACCGGTATCCGGAGACGGAGTTTTACTGCTTTATCCCGCCGGACTGCATGGGATGGTGGTACCGGAAGGTGGAGGACGGCAGCGTGTACGCCATCGTGGAGGCGGAGCGGGTGATGATGGAGGAAATCTTCCGCCATCCGAACGTCCGCCTGTACTCCTGGAACGACCGGACCGACCTGCTGGGGAACCTGGACAACTACACGGACACGGTGCACTTCGGTGAATGGGTGAACGAGTGGATCCTGACCGCCATGAAGGACGGGGACGGGCTGGTGACCCAGGAGAACTGTGAGGCGCTGCTGGCGCGTGAACTGGACGGCTTCCTGCATTTTGATTACCAGGGCATGCTGAACTGAAAAAGGGGATACGGAGAACAAACGAAGGAAGGGCCGGACGGAGGAGGGCCCCACTGGACCGGAAAGCGCCCCACTTCCGGATCCCGGGCGGGGGCCGGGTCCGGATGAGAGAGAATACGGCGGACCGGAAGCCGGCCCGCCTTGAGTTTTGGCGGGGCTTATAGTATAATTCATACTGGTGGAATAAAGGGTCCCAGCCCCGGGGAAATGTCCCGGAGGGCAGGGGACCGGACGGGGTGAAAAGGGTGGGCCAGGCCGGAAGGACGGACAGGGGAAGGCAATGGATCGGCAGGCTGGAAAAGGCGCTGCCGGCGGTTTATTTTCTATTCGTGTTTTTCCTGTACTGGTCGTTCCTCAGCGAGCCCTATTTCACCGATGAGCAGGACGTTTTTTTCGGGGCCTACAACGTGGCTAAGGGGCAGGATATCTACCGCGCGTTCCTGTCCCAGCACATGCCCTTTTCCTACTACTTCACCGTCCCCGTCGCGCTGCTCGGGGCGCGGACGGTGTACCAGTTCCGGCTGGGGATCTACCTCCTCCTGTCGGCCGTCTGGGAGGCCGCGTACCTGCGGCACCGGAAGGCTTTCCATCCCGCGGCGCTTTTCGCGATGCCGCTGCTGTACCTGACGGTGCTGAAGACCCTGTACATGGGCACGACCATGATTTCCGACCACTGGCAGGGGATCGGGCTTGTGCTGATCCTGCTGGAGACGGTGCGGTACGCGGACCGGCGGGAGATTTCCCTGCCCTGTGCGGGGATGGCCTGCCTGGGCATCGCGCTGAGCCTCGGGACCTCCTTCGCTTCCGCGTACTCCGTGTGCTGCTTCTTCCTGGCCGTGGCTGTGATGCAGGCGCAGGCGGTCCGGCGGGACCGGAAGGGCGGGGACCCGGAGGGGCGGCTGAAGGGAAAGGCTTACCTGCTGGAGGACCTGCGGCTCATCCTGCTGTGCCTGCTGCCCTTTGCGCTGCTGATGGGCTGGTACGCCGTAAGCGGCAACGTGGCGAACTTCTTCTCCGGCGCCTACGAGATCGTGACGCAGGTTTATTCGAAATACACGGGCGGACTGGGCAGCGACCCGGCAGCCGTCGTCTGGGATACGGTCCGGCGGTACGGCGTTTACCTGTGGGATACCATCCGGAGCCTTCCCGCCGCGCCCGGGAAAGCCGTGCCGGTGCTTCTTTCCGCGGCGGGGCTGTTCTTCCTGGCCGCGCGGACCGGGCGGAAATCCCCGGCCGCGGGGGTGCTGATCCTGCTGGCGGCCGTGTACGGCGGGCTGCGGGACTTTGACGGCTTCCACGGGATGGCCTACCATGCCCAGGCCACGGCCGCGCTGGCGCTGGCGGCGGGCATGGGCGCGGAGCGCCTGCCGAAGCTCCGGAAGCCGGTCCGGCGGGCCGTCCTGGCCGCGGGCGCGGCGGCGGGGCTGATCCTGACGGCGCCCTTCGCGGTCTGGGCGGGGTACAACCTGCTGTATCCGCAGATCCTGCTGGACAGGACGCCGCGGTGCGAGGAAAAAATCCTGGACCTGCTGACCGAGCCCGGGGAAAAGGTCTTTTCCTGCAACGCCCCGGTGAACAGCCTGGACGTGATGGACCTGGAGCTGGTTCCCAAGGAGGCCTGCGGCGCGATCAGCTACCCGTATTTCTACGAGATGTGGGGGGAACGGCAGATGGCCTCGATCCGGGACCTGCCCAACGTCGTGCTGTACAACGGGGACGAGCAGATCTGGGGATACGTGTTCCGGGAATACGCGCCGGACTTTGACGCGTTTATGGAGGAGCACTACACCCGGCTGCCCCAGGCGGAGGAGATCTGGGTTTCAAACGAATTCCTGCCGGAGGCGGAGCGCCGCCTGCGGGCGGAGGGGTACGGGGACCTGGTCCGCACCCGCGTGAAGGCCGTGACGGAGAACCGGCCGGTCAAGTATTTCCCGGGGCAGGCGGTGACGGCGCGGTTCACGGCGGAGGCGGAGAGGCTGACCGCCGTCCGGTTCTGCGCGGCGTGCTTCAACCGCAGGAGCGATCCGACGCTTCGGGTGCGGCTGACGGAAGCCGGGAGCGGCGCGGCGGCCGCGGAGGCGGAAATCACCGGGAAGGACATCGCGGACAATTTCTTTTCCCGCTGTCCGCTGGCGGCGGAGCTGGTGCCCGGAAAGGAATATGAGCTGGAAATCTCCGTCCTGGGCATCGCCGGCAAGGGGGACATGGAGTTCTACTTCACGCCGGCGGGGGACCTGGCGCTGGCGGAGGAATACGCGGCGGCCGGCGGGGAAGGCTGAGCCGGGCCGGCGGAGGGAAGACGGAAGAAAGGGAGGAGCCGGGGATGAAGCTGTCGATTGTGACCCCCTGCTACTATAACGAGAAAAACCTGGAGGATACCTACGCGGCGATCCGGGAGAAGGTCTTTGACGCTTCTTCCGGGGACACGGAGTGGGAATGGGTGCTGGTGGACGACGGCTCCGGGGACCGGACGCTGGAGACGGCCCTCAGCCTGCGGGACAGGGATCCGCGGATCCGGGTTGTCAAGCTTTCCCGGAACTTCGGGGAGTTCCGCGCCATCGTCGCGGGCCTTTCCGTGGCGGAGGGGGAGGCCGTGGCGGTCATCAGCGCGGACCTGCAGGATCCCCCGGAGATGATCCTCCGGATGATGGAATCCTGGAAGCAGGGGAACAAGGTGAACCTGGCCGTCCGCCGGGAGCGGGACAAGGGGCGGATGAAGAACTGGTTCGCGGATTCCTATTACCGGCTGATCCGCCGGTGGGTGATTTCCGACTATCCGGAGCGGGGCTTTGATTTCTTCGTCATCGACCGGTCGGTGGTCCGCCAGCTGGTGGAAATGCAGGAGAAGAACTCCAGCATCTACCTGCAGCTGATCTGGCTGGGATACAAGCCGACGATCCTGGAATACGACCGGCTGGACCGGGAAAAGGGCGTTTCCATGTGGACCTATTCCAAGCGGATCAACCTGTTCGTGGACACCTTCATCGTGTTTTCCCACAAGCCCATCCGCCTGCTGACAGGGGTTGGGCTGGTCTTCGGGGTGCTGGCGCTGGTCTTCGGCGTCTACGTCATCTTCGACAAGATCATCAACCATACCCCGGCGGGCTGGGCCTCCGTGATGCTGGTGCTGCTGCTGAGCACCAGCTTCCAGATGGTGATGATGGGCGTGCTGGGGGAATACCTGTGGCGGAACCTGGACGAATCCCGGAAACGCCCCCTGTACGTGATCGACCGAATTTACGACGGGCAGGACCGGGCCGCCGGGGAAGGCGCGGAGGCCGGGGAGGAAAGCCCGGAGGCGCACACGGAGAAGAGCCCGCGCCGCGGAAGCCGGACGGGAGAACGAGGAGCCTGACAGATGACGGAACAGACGGGAATCGGAAGATGGATCACGGGCTTTGAGGAGATCGCGGAGATCTCCCGGTCCGGGGAGCCGCTGCATTCCGACGCGGAGATTGACGGATGGCTGGAGGAGCGGAAGCGGAACCAGCAGGTGGAGATCCGGATGATCTCCCTGGAGGAATGCGCGCCGTGGTACTACGACGGGGACGAGGGAACCATCCGGAACACCCAGGGGAGCTTTTTCCGCATCGGCGGCGTGGAGACCGAGGACCCGGATGGGACCGTGCTGGCCCAGCCGATGATCCTGCAGCCGGAGATCGGCTACCTGGGGATCGTTTGCCGGAAGATCCGCGGGGTGTGGCATTTCCTGATGCAGGCCAAGACGGAGCCGGGGAACATCAACTATGTCCAGATTTCCCCGACCATCCAGGCGACGAAGAGCAATTTCACCCGCCGGCACGGGGGCAAGGAGCCGCCGTACCTGGAGCTTTTCCTGAAGATGCGGCGGGAGGATATCCTGGTGGACCAGATCCAGTCGGAGCAGTCCTCCCGGTTCCTGGGGAAACGGAACCGGAACGTGATCATCCGGACGGAGGAGGAGATCCCGGAGCTGCCCTCCCACCGGTGGATGACCCTGTCCCAGATCCGGGAATGCATGAAGCGGGACAACCTGGTGAACATGGATACCCGGACCGTGCTGAGCTGCATCCCCTACGTGTTCATGATGGACAGCGTGTCCGGCTACGTGCCGGAGTTCGCCCGGTCCATGCGCGCCATCCGGCATGAGGACATGACGGAAATCTACCTGCGGATGAACAACTACAAGATGTTCCGGGCGCCGGCCGTCCGGCGGGTGCCGCTGCTTTCGCTGCGGGACTGGGTGATGGACGGGAACCGGTTCCGGCACCGGGAGGACTATCCCTTCGAGGTGGTTTTCTGCGGGCTGAACATCGAGGGCCGGGAGGTGAACCGGTGGAACCAGCCCCTCTTTGCGGCGCGGGGCGAGGCGGTCTTCGGCCTGATCTGCCGGGAGCGCGGGGGCCGGTGGGAGGTGCTGGTCAGCATCAAGCCCGAGCCCGGATGCTTCGACGCGGCGGAGCTGGGACCCTCCGTGCAGGAGGAATACGGCACCGCCGGGCGGCGGGACAGCGTGGGCGGCGCCTTTTTCCGGGCGCTGGAGCGCCGGGAAAACGTGCTGGTGGATGTGGTGCTGTCCGAGGAGGGCGGAAGGTTCTACCACGAGCAGAACCGGAACGTGATCGTGAGGGCGGAGGACGTTCCCCACGACCCGGAGAAATACGTCTGGGTCACGCTGGGCAGCCTGAACGCCATGACGCAGATCAACAACTGCCTGAACATCCAGCTGCGGAACCTGCTGATGCTGTTTTCCATCCATTCCAGCAGAATGACGGAGGAGAAAGACATATGATCCCGATCAATGACCTGAGCCGGGGATTCCGGCTGTACCAGAAGGAATACGAGGACAAGGCCGTGGAGGTGCTGCGCAGCGGCTGGTACGTCCTGGGAAACGAGGTGAAAGGCTTCGAGGCGGAGTTCGCCGCCGCCCTGGGCGGGGACTGCTTCTGCGCGGGGGTGGACAACGGCCTGGACGCGATCCTGGTCGGCCTGATGGCCGCCGGGATTCAGCCGGGGGACGAGATCATCGTGCAGGCGAACGGGTATATCGCCACGATGCTAGGCATCATGCAGTGCGGGGCGGTTCCGGTGTTCGTGGAGCCGGACGAATATTACCAGCTGGACGCGGACCGCATTGAGGCGGCCGTGACGGAGCGGACGCGGGCCGTGCTGGTGACCCACCTGTACGGGCTGGCCACCCGGATGGACCCGATCCTGGAGATCTGCCGGAAGCGGGGGCTGATGCTTTTTGAGGACTGCGCGCAGTCCCACTTCGCGCCGTGGAACGGGTTGAACACCGGCCTTTTCGGCGACGCGGCCTTCTTCAGCTTCTATCCGACCAAGAACCTGGGCGGGTTCGGGGACGGCGGCGGCGTGATCTCCCGAAACCCGGAGATCATCGAGCGGGTGAAGGTGATCCGGAACTACGGAAGCGATTACCGGTACCACAATATCGTGATCGGCTATAACGACCGGCTGGACGAGCTGCAGGCGGGCCTGCTGCGGGTGAAGCTGCGGCACATGCCGGAGCTGCTCCGGAACCGGGACCATATCGCGCAGCGGTACCTGGCGGAGATCCGGAACCCCCTGGTGGAGCTGCCCCGGGTGCCGGAGGGATGCGTGCATACCTGGTACCAGTTCGTGGTGCGGGTCGGGGACCAGGCGGGATTCCGGGAATTCCTGAAGGAGCGGGGTGTGGGCACGGATATCGCGTGGAAGACGCCGCCGTACCTGCAGCCCTGCATGACCGAGAAGTTCGGGTACCGGCGGGGGGACTTCCCGGTGACGGAGGGCATCTGCGACACGGTGGTGTCGCTGCCGATGATGGACTGGATGAGCGAAGAGGAGATCACGAAGGTGATTCAGGAGGTCAACAGCTATGCGGGGGTGTGAACTGATCCGGATCAAGCAGAACACCGAGGCGGACGGGACCCTGTTCGTGATGGAGCACGGGCGGGAGGTGCCCTTTCCGATCGAGCGGATCTTCTTCGTGTCCCGGGTGAGGGCGGGGGCCAGCCGCGGGGACCACGCGACGCGGGAGACCCGGCTGATCCTTTTTCCCGTTTCCGGCAGCTGCGACGTGGTGACGGACAACGGGAAGGAACGGGAAACCTGGCACATGGACGATCCCGCCCGGGGGCTGATGATCGAGCCGATGGTCTGGCGGAGCATGCGGAATTTCACGCCGGACTGCGTCATGATGGCGGTCTGCGACCGTCCCTTCACCCCCGGACAGGAAACCATCGACGACTACGAGACCTACCGGCGGACGCTGGAGGCGGGAGAGGAATAAGCGATGATCAGAATCGGCGTGCTGGGGACCTCCGGCATCGCGGAGCGGCGGATGATTCCGGCAATCCGGAAGGAGGCCTCCTTCCTGTACGCGGGCGCGGCCTTCTCCACCCGGGAGGAAATGGGCTTCGGGGGCACGGACGCGGAATTTGAGGCGCTCCTGGCGCACAAGCTGGAGAAGGCGGAGCGTTTTCAGCGCGCCTTCGGCGGCCGGACGTATACGGGATACGCGGAGCTGCTGGCGGACCCGGAGGTGGACGCGGTCTATATCGCGCTGCCCCCGGCGCTTCATTTCCGCTGGGCCTCGGAGGCCCTGCGGCGGGGAAAGCACGTGCTGCTGGAAAAGCCGCTGACAACCCGGGGGGCGGACACGGAGGAGCTGGTCCGGCTTTCCCGGGAAAAGGGCCTGGCGCTGACGGAGAACTACGGCTTTCCCGATCACGCCCAGATGGCGCTGATCCGGCAGTGGATCGCGGACGGCGTCGTCGGCAGCCTGCGGCTGGTGCGTGCGGCCTTCGGTTTCCCGCACCGGGACAGCGGGGATTTCCGGTACTGCCGCGCGCTGGGGGGCGGCGCCCTGCTGGACTGCGGCGGCTACACGATCCGCGCGGCGACAGAGATCCTGGGCCCGGAGGCGGAGGTGCTGGCCGCGGTGTCCGGTACCGCGGAGGGGCACGAGGTGGACCTCTGGGGCAGCGTGCTGATGGGCCGGAAGGACGGCGTCTGCGCCGAGCTGGCCTACGGCATGGACCATGACTACCGGTGCGAGCTGGAGGTGTGGGGAAGCCGGGGAACGATCACGGCGCCCCGGATCTTCACCGCGCCGGACGGATATCCGGCGCCCGTCCGCCTGAAGACGGCGGAGGGCACCGTGGAAAAGACCGCCGCGGACGACCAGTTCCTGCGGGTTTTGCAGCGGTTCGGCCGGTGCGCCGCGGACGGGGACGCCCGGGAGGCCGAGCGGGAGCGGATCCTGCTGCAGGGAAGGCTGACGGAGCGGGTCCGGGAGCTTTCCGGCCGGGAGGCGCGGCCCTGACGACAAAGCGGAGGATCCGGCCCCGCGGTCCGCGGGGGCCGGGCGTTTCTTCCGGAGGGAGGTTCGGGAATCCATGACGATTTTATCCCGGAAAGGCGGGAGCCCGCGGGCGGCGGGCAGGCGGGACACGCGGCTGGGGACGCTGGGACTGGCGCTGACGGCGGTCTTTGTGTGCCAGTTCGCGGTGCTGTGCTGGTTCAACTTTACCCAGCTGCGGAACCATATGGGATACGACGCGTCCTGGAATTTCCTCCGGGCGGCGATGATCTGGCAGGAGAAGACGGTGGTCAGCCCGGCCTGGAGCGAAACCACGAACCTGCACCTGGATACCCACTGGCCGCTGGCTTCCCTGCTGTACGGGCTGACGGGGAACATCCTGCTCTCCTTCGGGATCGCCAACACGGTGATGCTGGTCCTGATCCTGCTGGTGATCTGGAAAATTCTCGGCAGGCTGGAGGTGCGGTTCAGCGCGCGGATGATCGCGCTGAACCTGGTGATCTGTCCCTACCTGACGACGGAGTTTTCCATCTTCAACGACCTGGGCTATTTCAGCAACGTGCTTTCCGGCGCGTCCTACTACACCGTGCGGATCCTGGTGACCCTGCTGATCGTGTACGAGTTCATCCGGATCCGGCAGGAGGGAAGGATGGGCGCCCTGCCCTGGGTCATCTGGCCCATTTGCCTGATGTGCGGCTTTTCCAGCGGGGTGTACCTGATCGTCGTGCTGCTGGCGCCGTACCTGGTTTACGAGCTGGAGATGGCCGCGATCCGCAACGACTGGCGGCAGCTGGTCCGGAAGGAGAGCCTCTTCGCTTACGCCTGCTGCGGGTTTGTGGCGGCGGGGAAGGCGCTGGCCCTGTTCGCGGTCCACTTCAGGGCGCTGGACAGCACCCGGCAGTGGACCTCGCTGACCAACCTGTGGCGGAATTTCGGGGCCGTGGTCCAGGGATTCATGAAGCTGCTGCAGGTTCTTCCTCTGGGGGAGGACGACAAGCCGCTGATGACGGCCGCGGGGCTTTCCCGGGTCTTTATCCTGTTTATCTTCGCGATCCTCGTGGCCGCCGTGGTCCGGGCGTTCCGGCGCGTCGCGAAGGACCGGGAGGACATGAGCGGGATCAGCCTGTTCCTGGTCACCGTGATCGGCGTCAACCTCCTGTTCTTCGGGCTGTACAACGTGGCCTACGGCGGAAGCATTTTTGAGGAACGCTACCTGATCACCGCGTTCCTGATGACGGTGATCCTGACCGCGCTGTTTTTCAGCAGCCTGGACAGCCGGCGGGTTCTGGCCGTGATGCTGTCCCTGGCGATGACCGGGTCCGTTCTGGCGGTGGACATGTATTCGGATTACAATTATCTGCGCACCACCAACGACGAATGGCAGACGGAGGAAATCCAGGCGCTGGCGGAAAAGCAGGAGGCGGGCGTCGTATACTTCTGGGGCGACGACCTGGCGGTGGTCCGCCGCGTGCTGCGCGCCTGCGACCTGAACCGGATCTACAAGGAGCTGCCCGACAACGGCGCGTGGTTCACCCACTGGGGGGACTACACGGTGTACGACAACCAGGAGGAGTACAGCGGGCCGACGCTGCTGGTCTGCCCCCGGGGAAAGGACCTGGTTCCGGAGCGGATTCTGGCGGAGTATACCCTGCTGGAGGAGCTGGACCAGGTGGCCGTCTACGGGAGCGATCACAATCCGAAGCTGTTCTGACGGCGCGCGGATGAACGGGGGAGAGATGGATTGATGGAACGGCAGGAAAAGCCGGATCTGATCACGGACATTATGCGGAAAATCAGTCCCCAGGTCCGGGCAGTGTTCCTGGGCGCCCTGCTTTTCGGGCTGTTTTCCCAGGGAATGGGGCTGTTCAACAAGTTTTCCCATCACGACGACGTGGCGATCCTTTTCGACATGGGCACCACCGTGTCCTCCGGCCGGTGGACGCTGCAGATTTTCGCGTGGCTGGAGGGCGTCTTCTACGGCACCGGGAACACCAGCCTGCCGCTGTTCAACGGGCTGATTTCCCTGCTGCTCCTGGGCGCCGTGGGCGGATTGCTGGTCAGCCTGCTGAGGATCCGGAATACGGTGCACTGCGCCCTGCTGGGATGCCTGATGACCGCCTTTCCGGTGATCACCTCGCTGTTCGCGTACATGTTCACCAGCCACGCCTATATGACCGGCCTGCTGATGATGACCCTCAGCGCCTGCCTGATCTGCGGAAAAACGCCCTGGTGGGCGAAGCTGCTGGGAGTGGGCATCGGCGGCGCGGGCGTGGGAATCTACCAGGCCTATCTTTCCGTTTTCGCGTCGATTCTCCTGCTGGACAACATCATGGAGCTGACCGAGCGGGACGAGCCCGTCGGCGCCGCGGTCCGGCGCATGGCGGTCCACCTGCTCTGCACCGTCGGGGTAATGGCGGTTTACGCGGCGGGGAACCGGTTTTTCCTGGCCAAGTACCAGGTGGAGCTGTCTGCGTACCAGGGCATCGACCAGATGGGGCGGATGACCGCCCCGGAGCTGCTGGGGCGCGTCGGCCGGGCTTACCGGGAGTTCTTCAGCCCCACGCCGGGGACGTTCGCGTACATGTATCCCGGAACGCTGCGGATCCTGTACCTGCTGACGCTGGCGATCGGGGGCATCCTGGCCGTCCGGCTCCTTTTCCTGACCTGGAAAAAGAGCAGGGGGAAGGCGGCGCTACTGACCGTCCTGCTGGCCCTCGTCCCGATGGGGTGCAGCCTGATCTACGTCATGGTGGACGACGGGGTGCATTCCCTGATGGTGTACGGCCAGGTGATGCAGTTCGTGCTGCTGGCCTGGCTGCTCGACCGGCTGGAGCTTTCCCCGGGAAAGCTGAAGAAGGCGGTTTCACGCGGCGGCGCTCTGGTGATGGCGGTAATGGCGGTCATGTACGCCCGCTACGACAACCAGTGCTACCTGAAGGACGCGCTGCACCAGCAGGAGGCGATCAGCTTCTACACCACGCTGGTCACGCAGATCAAGTCCCTTCCGGGATACCGGCCGGACATGACGGTCTTTTTCGCCAACGCGGAGGATCCGGAGGGCGATCCGAGCGTGTACAATATCGACGAGCTGGACTTCATCCGGATCGTTCCCTACTGGCATGACACGATGGAATACCTGCACTGCCCGACCCGGAACACCTTCATCAAGGTGTGGTGCGGGTACGACATGCCCTGGGGGTGGGATCCGAAGGTGGAAACCATGCCGGAGGTGCTGGAGATGCCGTCCTATCCGGCGGACGGCTCCGTCCGGATCATCAACGACGCCGTGGTGGTGAAATTCTGAGGAAGGGGGTGCCCGGATGCGATGGAAGGAAAAGCTGCTGAAACCCTTTGACCTGTACGCGGTTTCCGAAGCGAGGCCGTACCTGATGGGCATCGCCACGCTCTGGATCACCTTTTATCACTGCAAATACCTGAATCTGTTCCGGTCCGCCTTTCTGACCCGGACCCGCCTGCTGGGCATGATCACCCGGATCGAGGCGATCGGCAACTGCGGCGTCGACCTGTTCTTCTTCCTTTCGGGGCTGGGCCTCTATTTTTCCTACACCCGGCTGCGGGAGAGCGATCCCAGGCCTGTGAGGAGCTTTTACCGGCGCCGGTACAGGCGGGTTGTGCCGACGATCCTGATCGTCACGATCCTGACCTTCGGCATGGCGGAGAAGACGGACCTGGCCAACTGGGCGGGGGGCGTCTTCCTGTACGGCTTTTTTGTGCCGGGGCTGACCCGGGGCAATTTCTGGTTCCTGTCCGCCATCCTCGTCCTGTACATGGTTTTCCCGCTGATCCACCGGGGCGTCCGGGCCGGGCGGGGAACGGCCGGCGCCCTGGGGATGGCGCTGGGCTTCCTGGCGGCCGGGCTGGCGCTCCGGTTTCTCGCGGAGGAATATTTTTTCACGCATATCGCCCTGATGCTGTGCAGGATGCCCGTGTTTGTGCTGGGCGCCTGGATGGGCAGGCTCTGCATGGAGCACCGGAAGGTGCCGGCGGCCGTCCCGCTGCTCGCGGTTCCGCTCAGCGTGCTGCTTGTGATCCTGATCGCGGATATCCCGCTGGACATGGACTTCCGGTTCTATGAATACGCGGCGCTGATTCCCTGCCTCGCGCTGGCCCACGCGTGCGTGTTCTCCCTGCTTGGGAAGAGGGGCTTCCTGACCAAGGCGGTGACGGTGGTCGGCGGGTATTCCATGGAGATCTACCTGATTTTTGAGACGGTCTACAATCACGGGGACGGCGTGATCTTCTCCCCGGAGGGAACGGGGCTGGTGTACGCCCTGACCGCCTTCACCGCCACGCTGGTGCTGGCGGTGCTGCTGAAATTCACGGTCGGCCAGCTGCTCCGCGCGTACGACGCCCTGGGCGAAAAGCCGGCGGACCGGGAGGGGGCGGCGAAGTGACGCAAAGGCTGTTTCCGGGAAACCGGATCCGGTGGAAGGAATGGATCACCCCGCAGGTCCGGGCCGCCTTTTTCGGCGCAGTCCTGTTCGGGCTGTTCTGCCACGGGACGGGGCTCACCAACAAGCTGTCCCACCAGGACGACATCGCCAACCTGTTCGGCTTCGGCGCGACGGTGACCTCCGGAAGGTGGATGCTGCACGTCCTGTGCTGGCTGGAAGGCATCTTCTTCGGAACGGGGAACGCCAGCCTGCCGCTGTTCAACGGGCTGGTTTCCATCCTGTGCGTCGCGCTGTCCTGCGCGCTGCTGGTCAGCCTGCTGAAGATCCGGAGCCGGGTGTACGCCGCGCTGGCGGGCGGCCTGATGATCGCCTTTCCCGTGATGGCGGTGCTCTTCTCCTACATGTTCACCAGCCATCCGTATATGGCCGGCCTGCTGATGACGGTCCTGGCCGCGTATCTGATCTGCCGGGAGACGCCCTGGTGGGCGAAGGCGCTGGCCGTCGGGCTGGGGGCTGCTTCCATCGGGGTGTACCAGGGCTTTATTCCGGTGCTGCTGGCGGTCTTCCTGGCGTACGACATCCTGGAGACGGCCCCGGGGGAGAAGCCCGGGAGCATCCTGCGGCGCGCCGCCGTGCAGGCGCTGTGCACCGTGGGCATCTTCCTGGTCTATTTCGCGGTGAACAAGGTGTTCCTGTGGAAGTTCCAGGTCCAGCTGAGCTCCTACCAGGGGATTGACCGGATGGGCATGATGACGCCGCACACCTTCCTGAGAAGGGTGAAGACGGCGTATCTCCTGTTTTTCCTGCCCGGCAGGAATCCCGGCGCGGACATGTATCCGGGGACGCTGCGCCATCTTTACCGGCTGATGCTCGCGGCGGGCGGCGTCCTGGGGATCCGGCACATCCTCCGGACTCTGCGCGAAAGCCGCCTGAACGCGCTGCTCCTTTGCGTCCTGTACGCCCTGCTTCCGCTGGGGTGCAATTTCATCTACGTGATGACCGAGGAGGTCCACGGGCTGATGGTTTACGGGCAGGCCGTGGCGGCCGTCCTGCTGGCCGCCCTGCTGGACCGGCTGGAGCAGGGGGAATTCCGGGGAAGGCGGGTCCTTTCGCTGGCGGCCTCGCTGGTGCTGGGCACGGCGTGCCTGATGTACGCGCGGTTCGACAACCAGTGCTACCTGAAGGACACCCTGCAGCAGCAGGCGGCCGTGAGCTATTACACGACGCTGATCACGCGGATCAAGTCCCAGGAGGGATACACGCCGGAAACGGAGATCGCCTTTGTCGACGATTACACCGACCTGGATCCGACGATCTACGACCTGGAGGAAATGAGCTTTATCCGCCTCAACCTGTACGGCCACAGCACGACGGAATACATCCACTACTACAAGGAATTCTTCATGCAGAAATGGTGCGGGTTCCAGGGGAACTGGTACTGGAGGGACAACCCGGAAAAGTGGCCGGAGGTGAAGGAGATGCCCTCCTATCCGGCGGACGGCTCCGTCCGGATGGTCCGGGGCGTCCTGGTGGTCAAGTTTTAACGCGAGGCGGCGGAGGAAATGCAGATGCGGTTCAGGATGACGGGGAAGAAGCTGGCGCAGATCGCGGGATGCGCGGTTTTCTGTCTGGCGGTCTGCGTCACGGCCTTCCGGAACCGGACGCTGGTGCTGGAGCCCGCGGCGGAATTCCTGCGGGGCGGCAGCGGATTTCAGGACATGACCCGGACCGTCCGGGACAATTACCTGAGCGACCGCTTCCGGGAAAAGTCCGGCCTGATTACCCTGAACGGAGGGTATGCCCGGCTGCAGGGGCGCACCCTGTACAACGAGGTTCAGGTGATGACGAACGGCATGCTGACCAGCACGACCGCGTCCATGATGAAAACATCCGATTTCTCGGAGAACCTCAGCCGGTTTTCCCGCTGGCTGGAGGACCGGGGGATCCCCTTCCTGTTCGTGATGGCGCCGTTCAAGCTGCCGACGGAGGAAAACCTCCTGCCCGCGGGCGCGGAGGACCGGGCGAACGACATCGCGAACCAGGCGATGGCGGAGCTGGCGGAACTCGGCGTGCCGACGCTGGACCTGCGGAAGGAGATCAGCCGGAACCGGGAGCAGATTGAGAAGTATTTTTACCGCACGGACCACCACTGGAACGCGGACGGCGCCTTCCGGGCGTTTCAGCTCCTCATGGAGGCCATCCGCGGGCGGTTTCCGGAAACCCGGACGACCTGTACGGATGCGGCGCTGTGGGAGAAGACGGTGAAGCCCGACTGGTGGCTGGGCAGCGACGGGCGCCGGGTGGGGCCGCTGTTCGGGGGAACGGATGACCTGGATTATATCCTGCCGGCCTTTGAGACGGAGATGTCCCGGTACTCGATCGGCGTATGGACCTGCCACGGGGATTTCCGGGAGGCCAATATGCGGGAATGGCTGATGGAGAGGTCCGACCTGTTTGAGATGGACAGCTATTCCCGGTACGTGGGCGGCCCGTACGCCCAGACGCTGCACCGCAACCTGAACGCCGAGAACCACCGGAGGCTGACGATCATCCGGGACAGCTTCATGCTGCCGCTGGAATGCTTCCTGAGCACGGAATTCACCTCGCTGGACGTGATCGATCCGCGGACGTTTCCCCTGGCCGCGGGGGATTACGTGGCCCTGAACCCGACGGACATGGTGATCATGATGATTTATCCCGAGGTGCTTCCGAGCGCCTACTATCCATATTACTTCCCGAAGCCGGGGGGAGAACCGGAGATCACGGCGGAAACCTGCTGGGACGGGTTCAGCGTGTCCGGGGACGACGCGGAGGCGGATTACGCGGCGCTGCCCGCGCGGCTGGAGGGGGGAAGGAGCTATATCCTGACACTGGAGGGCGTTGACGTGAAGCGCGGGACGCCGGACGGCGCCAACATCGTGCTGTACCGGGGGGATACCGAGGCGGACCAGACGGTTTTCGACATCGGATACGGAAACCGGTACGGATTTCAGTGGGGCTTCCGGATCCCGGAGAACGGGGAAGGCGAGGGGGATTACGAGCTCCGCTTCTATGCCGGCGTCCGGGGCGGGACGGAGGGAATGGAGCTGGAATACCGGGGAATCCGGCTTCAGGAATGTGAGCTGAGGAAGCCGTAAAGGCCGGACAGGAGGGGAAAGAGGAATGCTTTTTTCAAGCATGGAATTCATCTTTATCTTTCTGCCGGCGGTGACGGCCGTCAACCTGCTGCTGCGCGGAAAGGCACGGAATTACTGGCTGCTGGCCTGCAGCCTGCTGTTCTATGCCTGGGGGGAGCCTTCCTTCGTCTTCGTGATGATCGGATCCATCGCGGTGAATTACGTCATGGCCCTGCTGATCGCACGCTGCGGGGAGCGCACGGGCCGGAAGAAGCTCCTGCTGGCCGTCGATATCGCCTGCAACCTGTCCGTACTGTTCGTGTTCAAGTACCTGAACTTCGTGACCCGGACCGTCCGCGGCTGGTTCCCCGGGCTGGTGCCCCTGGTTCCGGAAACCTCCATCGCCCTGCCCATCGGCATTTCCTTCTTCACGTTCCAGGCGCTGAGCTACGTGATCGACGTCTACCGGGGCGCGGAGGCCCAGAAAAACCCGGCGTGGCTGGGCCTCTACATTTCCCTTTTCCCCCAGCTGATCGCCGGGCCGATCGTACGCTACGGCACCATCGCGGAGCAGTTTGAGCACCGGGAGATCACGCTGACGTCCTTCTCGGAGGGCGTGATGGACTTCCTCCACGGGTTCAACAAGAAAATCCTGCTGGCCAACGTGCTGGGGGAGGTGGCGGACAAGGCCTTCGGCGCCTCCGGACTGACCGTCGGCGGGGCGTGGCTGGGCGCGCTGTGCTATACGCTGCAGATCTTTTTTGACTTCGGCGGCTATTCGGAAATGGCGATCGGCCTGGGAAAGATGCTGGGCTTCCGGTTTGAAAAGAACTTCGACTATCCCTATATCTCCCGGACCGTGACGGAATTCTGGCGAAGGTGGCATATTTCCCTGGGCCGGTGGTTCCGGGACTACGTCTATATCCCGCTGGGCGGGTCGCGGGTGAAGTCCCGGGCCCTGCTGGCGCGGAACCTTTTCACGGTCTGGCTGCTGACGGGCATCTGGCACGGCGCGGAATGGACCTTCCTTCTCTGGGGCGTGATGTACGGCGTCCTGATCACGGCGGAGAAGCTTTCCGGCCTCCCGGAAAAGCTGGAGGCGCCGGGGCACGGGACGGCGAAGTTCCTGTACCGGGCGTTCACCCTGCTGGCGGTGCTGCTGGGCTGGGTGCTGTTCCGTGCGCCGGACCTTCCCCGGGCGGGCGCTTACCTGCGGACGATGTTCGGCCTGAACGCGCAGCCTTTCGCAAACGGCACGCTGGTTTACTGGCTCCGGGATTACCACCGGGTGATCATTGCGGGAATCCTCTGCTCCACGCCCCTTTTCGCCCGGCTGAAGGAAAAGCTGGCGGGAAGCGGGGAAGGCGGAAGGGCCGCCGCCGCGGAAGCCGGGGCATGGGTGATCCAGCTGGCCCTGTTCCTGTGCGGCGTGGGCGCCATCCTGATGGGCGCACACAATCCGTTTATCTATTTCAATTTCTGACGGCGGGATATCCGTGACGGAGGTCGGGGGAAACGGAATGAAGGAAAGAAGGACGAACCGGACAGCACGGCGCCGGGAGGGCGGAAGCCGGGGAGGAGCGGCGGCGCTGGCGTTTTTGGCCTGGATCGGCCTGTCGCTGGACCTGGCGAACCCGGGAAAGCAGCAGATTGTCCTGAACCTGCTGGCCTCCCTTCACGGCTTTGACATGCTTCGGCTCCTGCTGCTGCCGGGGCTGTATTTCCTGTTCCGGAAGGCGGCGGAAGCCCGCCCGGACGGCCGGCGGCGGATCCGGGCGGTTCCCGCCTGCTTTTTCGCGCTGAACATGGTACTGGGATCCGCCTTTGAGCGGGAACGGAGCTGGGACATGCTCCGGGGATTCGGGAACGGCCAGGCGCTGAAGGCCGCGGCGGTCTTCCTGGGCTGGAGCGCCGTGTTTTACGCGCTGCTGACGCTCCTGTCCGCGGCGCTGGACCGCGCCGGGACGGAACCGGGCAGGAAAACCGCGGCGCCCGGAAGCCACCGGAAGGGCTTCCGCCCGCTGGAACGGTACGCGCGGGTGCTCCGGGAGCATCCCTTCACGGTTTCCTTCCTGACCCTCCTGCTCTTTTACATTCCCCGGTTCGCGGCCGCTTATCCCGCGATGTTCATGGGGGATACCTGGAGCATGGTCGCGCAGGGGTACAGCGAGCTGGGGATGACGGGCGTGAGCTACCTGTCCCCGGACAGGATCCTCCGAAGCGGCGTCTATATCAACCAGCATCATCCGGCGGTGTATACCCTGCTGCTGCACCTGTTCCTGCGGGTGGGACAGGTCCTTTTCGGTTCCCTGAACCCGGGCATCTTCCTGTTCTGCCTCCTGCAGGCGGCGGTCATCACCGCCTCCCTCGCGTACGCGGTTTCCGCGCTTTCCGCCCGCGGTGCGGGGCCCCGGACGCTGATTCCGCTGATCCTGTACGCGGCCCTTCATCCGCACATCCGGGATTTCCTTTTCCTTGTGACCAAGGACGGGCTTTATACCGCAAGCTTCGTGACGCTGGGATCGGCGCTTTTCATCCTGCGCGCGGGGAAGGGACGCGGGCGGGACCGGGTCCTTCTCTGCGCGGCCGCGGCGGGGATGATCCTGCTGCGGAACGAGGGGAAATTCATCGTGCCGCTGGCCGGCCTGCTGACGGCCTGGGCGGACCGGAAAAACCGGAAAGCGATCCTGGCCTTTACCGCGGCGGCGGCTGTTTTCTGCCTGGCCGTTTTCCGGGGCCTGTTTCCCGCGCTGGGATACACGAAGGGCGGCACGCAGGAGATCCTGTCCGTTCCCCTTCAGCAGACCGGCCGGGTGGTCCGGGACCATTCGGCGGAGCTTTCCGCCGGGGAAAGGGAGGCCATTGACCGGGTGCTTGTTTACGACAGGCTCGCGGAGGAGTACAATCCGGAAACGTCGGACCAGGTCAAGGACCTGTTCCGGCAGGAGTCCACCGGCGCGGAGCTCGCCGATTATCTGCGGGTCTGGGCCGGGCTTGTGCTGAAATATCCCGATACCTGCCTGCAGGCGACCTACGGAAACTACTACCAGTACCTGTATCCGGGCAAAACCCGGCTGGATTATTATACCTTCGGCTGGTCCGCGTGGATGTGCGAGTGCGCGAACGAACAGCTTGAAGGGCTGGGGGACAGCTTTTCCCTGCCGGAATGGAACCGGCGCCTCCGGTTTATCAGCGATTCCCTGGTGGACGCGGGGCTTTTCAACCTTCCGCCCTTCTCGATCCTGATGACGCCGGCGCTGTACAACTGGACGCTGATCTGGATGCTGTTCCGGGTCCTGGAGAAGAAGCGGAGCCGGAAGCGGCCGGATATGCTGGCGCTGCTGATTCCGGCCCTGCTGGTCTTCCTGGTTCTGTTCATGGGCCCGATGAACGCCTATTACAGCCGGTATATGCTGCCGCTGACGGCCTTTCTGCCCTTCCTGGCCTGTATGCTCCGGACGCTGGTTGAGGAACCGGGAGCTGACCCCGGCGGTTCAGGCAGGCGTGGGAAGGAAACGGCCGGACAGGCTGTCATCTTTGGGGGAGAATAATGAACTGCCGGATGCCTGGCCCGCAGCCAGGCGTTCGGGGAAACGGAGGAAATAAAGTGACCATCGGAAGTATGATCAGCCGTGTGATCATCGGTCCGCTGCTGCTGTTGTTTGAAACGTTTTTTTCGCTCGGCTTCCGGGCGCTGAACGGAGCGCTTTCGCTGGCGGTGATGACCCTGGGGGTTCACCTGATCCTGCTGCCTCTTTTCATCCGGGCGGAAGCGGCCGGGCGCGGGGAAGGAGGGGCAGCGCTCCGGCTGCCGGGCCGGGAAAAACGTTTCAACGTTCCCCCGGTCCTGATGAGCGTGCTTCCGTTTCTCCTGCGGATTCCGGTGCTGATTGCCGCGTACCGGTTTCTGGGCCATCTGTACGACATGCAGTGGGCGTCTGTCGGTCCCCTGAAAAACCTGAGCCTGCCGGATCAGCTGCTGCGGATCGGCGGGATGTCCCTGAACCTGCTCCCGCTAACCGCGGAGGTTTTCAGCCTGGCGGCCGGCTGGCTGTATACCCGGAAAATGCCCGTGGGCAGCCGGATCCTTTGCGCGTGCGTTCTTTTGCTTCCGCTGATTCCCTGCTACGGCGGCCCGGCAGGCTTCGCCCTTTACTGGACGCTGAGCAGCCTGCTTCTGCTGGGAAGATATTCGCTTTCCGCGGCCTGGAAGCCGCGCCGGAAGGAACGGCAGGCTTCCCCCGGGGCGGGGAAAAAGCCCGGCCCGGCTGTTTTCCTCAGCTGCGCCCTGGCGCTCATCGCGCTGACCGGCCTGCTGGTTCCCTCCAGCCTGCTGGCGGCTTCCCCGCAGGAGTTTATTTACAGCGTGGACGACCTGCCGCCTGTCTGGCAGGTGGTGAACACGGCGCTGCTGGCTTCCGGCGTGTTCCTGTTCTGGACGGGACTGCTTTACGCCCTGAGCGACCGGGCGGGTCGGAGGCGGATCGAAACCGTCCTGGCGGTGCTGCTGGGGGTTTTCCTGGTGAACGACCTGTTTTTCCGCGGCGGGATGGGTACGATTTCAACTTCCCTCCAGTATGACCAGCCGCCGGAGTTTCCGGCCGTCCGAAAGCTTCTGAACCTCGGCGTGCTGGCGGCGGTTTCCGCGGGACTGGCCTGGCTGACCCTCAGGAAGAAAACCCTGGTGCGGATCTACGCGCTGATTCTGGCGGGGGTCATGGCCGCACTGTCCGCCTGGAATGTTTTCCTGATTCAGGACGCGTGCGCGAGAACCTTCCGGCTGCTGGAGAGAAACTATGAGGGCGCCGCGGAGATCCCGCTGGACAGGGACGGAAAGAACGTCATCGTGCTGATGCTCGACCGGGCCATCAGCAGCTATATCCCCTGCATCCTGCAGGAGAACCCGGAACTGGCCGAAGTCTATTCCGGCTTTACGTACTATCCCAACACCCTGTCCTTCGGGATGCATACCAACATCGGCGCGCCCGCCCTTTTCGGCGGATACGAATACACGCCGGCGGCGATGAACGCCCGGCCGGAGCTTTCGCTGCGGGAGAAGCACAACGAGGCGCTGCTGCTGCTTCCCACACTTTTCCAGCAAAACGGTTACGGAATCACCGTCTTCGACGTTCCCTATCCGGGGGATTACAGCGAGGCGGGGGATTATTCCCTCTTCGACAGCCTTCCGGACACGAACGCAAGGATCATCCACCGGCTGGATTCGGGGAACGGGAAGTGGGAGCGGCTGGAGGATCTCCTGCTCCGGAACCTGTTCTGCTACAGCCTGACCACCTGCTCGCCGGATATCCTGTACGGAGCGCTGTATAACATGGGCAGCTACAACCGGGCGGACGGGACGCCGAGCCTGCTGGCGGTCCGGGAGATTCCGCCCGTCTATGAGGAACTGGACGTGACCCCTTCCTTCCTGGCGGATTTTGAGGTGCTGAAGAACCTGGGGGAAATCACGGCGGTCCGGGATACGGGAAAAAAGGGCACATTCCTGCTGATGGTCAACACCTCAACGCATACGCCTGCTTTGCTGAAGGAACCGGAGTACGAACCCGGCTTCCGGGTGGACAACCGGGAATATGACGAGACGCACCGGGACCGGTTCCTGGCCGGCCCGCTGGAATTAAAGGCTGACACGAGCTTGCGCATGGCGCATTATCATGTGAACATGGCAGCCCTGCGGAAGGTGGGGGACTGGCTGGAGAAGCTGAAGGCGGAAGGTGTCTATGACAATACCCGCATTATCATCGCGGCGGACCACGGCTTCTGGCTCCGGCAGATCGAGGAGGGGATCCTGGAGGACGAGGACACCACCGAGGACGTTATGGGGTACAATCCCCTGCTGATGGTCAAGGATTTCGGCGCGGAAGGTCCCCTGAGGACGGACACGGCCTTCATGACCAACGCGGACGTTCCGACGCTGGCCCTGGCGGGCATCGCCGCCGCGCCGGTCAATCCCTTTACCGGGAAGCCGGTTTCCGACGAAGCCAAGGAGGGAACCCAGTACGTCAGCATCTCCCACGAGGCCTTCGTTTCCACCAATAACGGGAACCGGTTCATCCCTTCCAAATGGTACGCGGTGGACCCGGGCGGCACGACCCTCTTTGACCGGTCCCGCTGGCATTTCATGCCGGACGAGGACGATGTTCCCCTCCCGTGACCGCGGATGGGTGGTTTCCGGGGCTTCCCGGGCGGAGGGAAAAACCCGCCGGTAAAGAAAATCCTGCCGTCAGCCAGCGGCAGGATTTCTTTTCGGCCCAAAGGCGCGGACCGGGGGACCCGGACCCCTTCAGTGATAGTATTCAATACAGGTGACCATAATCCCGTTGAAGCCGATGAAGGCCATGGCCGCGAAAAGCAGGCCGTTATAGAACGCCGGACGGATCCGGTTGCGCAGGCGGTTTGACCCCATCAGCGCCAGCGACGGATAAATCACGGGAACCAGGTAGCGGGGCTGCATGCCGCCGAAGCCGCTTTCGCCGACCTCGCTGAACCAGGCGTACATGGCGGTGGCCATCAGCGCCACCGTTCCGAAAAGCAGGACCTGTCCCGCCAGCCGGACCTTCCCGTCGGGCTGCAGGCCCTCCTCCCGCTGATCCGTAAACGCGGCGACCGCGAGGACCAGCATGCAGAGCGTCACGTCAAAGCTGTCCCCCTGGTATCCGAAGTTCAGCAGGGGCCCGGACATATCGTTCAGGTCCAGGTAGCCCCCCAGGTAGCGGAAAAGGGTTTCGGCGTAGGCCAGGGGGTTCCGCAGGATATAGGCGATCTGCCCGAAGGTGTTCGCGTTGTTGTCCGAGCGGGTGTCCGCCTGGCCCCCGCTGGCCTGCAGCGGGAGCAGGATGTTGGCGGCCACCAGCGCCATGGCGAGCAGGATCAGGCCGGTATAGGCCCGGTGGTGTTTTTTGTCCCGGAACTTGCTCCGGGGCAGGAACAGGAAGATCAGGTAAATCGGGAAATAAATCTGCTTGGCGAAGCAGGCGAGGAACAGCCCCAGCAGGATCACCGCCGTGTCCCCGTTCCCCAGCTTCTTTTCCGGCTCCTGCCACTGGGCGAGCCAGAAGGAGAAGCTGAGCCAGACCCCCGCGATGACGCCCGCGTCATAGCTGTAATTGACGGCGAGGGAAATGGCGCTGGGCAGCATCCAGGCCAGCGCCGCCACCATTTTTCCGTTTTTCAGCCGGCGGATCGCGAACCAGCCGACGACGGCGTAGACGATCAGCCCCGTCAGCCGGCCCAGGCTCCAGGTGACCCAGAAGCTCAGGCGGAACAGCCGGCCCAGGAAGAAGCCCAGCCCGTGGGAGGCCATCCAGTATTCCTTCGGGTTCAGGTGGAACCGGGAGGTGACGTAATAGGCGCCCTGGCGATGCTTCCCGTCCTGGGCCTGGTGCAGGGAATCCCATTCGCCCAGCTCATAATCGTAGGGCTGATGCGGCTGCATGACGTCCCACTCCGCCCGGGTGAAGCGCGCGTGGCCGAGCATGGAATAGTTGATGGCGTGCTGGACGTGATAGCCGTCGTCCATGCTGACCTCCGTCGTGTCCGGCAGCACAAAGGACAGCAGCCCGCCGATCATCAGGACCAGCGCCAGGAAAAGGTTCTCCGGCTTCCTTGCCAGTGTTCCGGGAAAGGCGACCAGCGCCGCGGCGGAGATCCCGCCCAGGGCGCACAGCCAGTCCACCATCCAGTTCCGGCGGTGATGGACGTCCAGCACCCAGGCCCGGCACAGGAAGAACACGGCCGTTCCGATGAGCAGCGCCGCGCCCAGCAGGAGCAGGTTGCGGCGCACGTCCTTTTTCCAGGCCCGCGCCAGGGCGCGGGGCGTCTCCCGGCACCAGCGGAGCAGCCGCTTTCCCAGCCCGACGGGGAAAACGAGGATGAGGATGCCGAGCTGGAGCAGGAAGGTGAAAACGAAACGGACCAGGTCCCATTCCTCATTCAGCACCCGGTTTCCGGAGGCATCCGTATAGAAGGAGCCGCGCTCGATCAGCGTCGGATCGGCGGAAAGATCGATCTCCCGGTCCGGGTAGATGGGCGGCAGCGTATGCTGCATCAGCAGCTCCAACCCGGCGGCCAGGACCAGCGCGGCCAGGACCAGCGCCCCGATCCGCGCCAGGGTCCGTTTGTTCAGGATTTTCGCCATCATCATTCTCCATCCGGACCTGCCTTCGGCAGGCGTTTTTGGATCCCCGGGAAGCATCCGGGCCGGCTCACGCGGTTTTTCCGGCGCCCCGGATCCCGGAAGCGGGAACCGACCGCATCGTCAGCCAGACCAGGACCGGCGCGCAGACCATCAGCGGCCAGGCGTAGCGGGGGAGGATCCCGGGCCCCAGGACGACCGTCAGGACCAGGAAGAACAGGAAAAGCGGAATCAGCAGGAGCTTCCGGTTCCTTCCGCGGAGCATCACGGCAAGCGCCAGCAGGAGCAGGTCAACGTACAGCGCGGGGGAGAACAGGAAGCGCAGGACCGGAACCTTCAGGAAGGCGTTGTCCGTCAGCAGCTTTTCCAGCAGGCTTTTCAGGAAGGGCAGCCTGCTGTCCGCCGTGATCCCGTAGCCGGACTTGATATCCGTGGGCAGGTATCCCTGCCCGTTTTTCATTCCGTAAATCCGGGTGTGGGACAGGTCCCGGAGGTTCCAGAGGCCCTGCGTCGTATACAGCAGGGAATCCGCGCAGACCGCGGGATACCTCAGGAACAGCCGGAGGCTGCCCATGGCGTAGCGGACCAGGTCCTGCCGGCTTTCCAGCCGGAGGCAGCATTTGGTGCCGTCCGCCAGGGCAGGATCGTAGTCGAGCTCGTCCAGGGCATAGAATTCCCTCAGGAAAGCTTCGGTTTCCGCGTCGGGGCTGTCCACCCGTTCCCGGATCCTGCCGGCCATCTGGCTGGGCACGCTGCACATTTCCGCCGTCAGCGCCGGGGACGCGTTCAGCACGCGCGCCAGCCCCCGGTCTGCCGCCACGCCCAGGAAGGTCCCCGCGGCGAGCACGGCCAGGATCCGGCGCCAGGGCTTTTTCCGGACCTTGAACAGGCAGAGCAGGACCAGCGGGAGGAGACAGTACACCGCGTTGTTCCGCAGCAGGACGACGAGAGCCAGCACGGGGATCCCGGCGGCCGTGAGCAGCCGCTTCCGGGACGGCGCCGCGCCATCCGCGAAAAGGAAGAGCAGCGCCGCGAGCAGGATCGCCGCCGAGAACAGCGTGTCCTTCGTCGTGCTCATGGCCAGGACAGGATGAACCGGGAAAAGGGCGAAGAAGAGGAGCGCCAGGACAAAGAAAACCGTGGAGCGCGTTTTCTGCCGGATCAGGGCGCAGGCCAGCGCGAAGACCGCGGCGCAGGAGACGCCCTGGACGGCGCTGTACAGGATGGGCGCCAGGTTCGGCCGGCCCGCCGCCAGCGCGAGGCGGTAGCAATGCCCGAGCAGAAGCGTGTGCAGCAGCGGGTGGTGCCGGCTGTAGACCCCGGTGATCACCTGGTCCGCCTGCCAGGGATCATAATTCCACAGGCCGGGCCAGTAGGCCAGGAAGACCGGCAGCCAGCAGGCCAGGATCACCGCCAGCGAAAACAGGAAGCTGGCGAAGGGCCGGCCGGACAGGAATCCGCGGTTCCGCCCGCCCGGGGCCCCGTTCCCGGAATCCGCCGCCCGCTCCTTCCGCGCCCAGGCGGCCAGCCCCCTGCAGAGCAGGCGGAGCAGCCTCCGGACCGGCTCCGTCAGCGCCAGGGAGATCAGAATCCAGAGCAGCGCGTCCCGGAAACCCATCTCCGCGAAGGACAGATTCCGGTCAAAGAAGAAGCCGAGAACCGTCGAGGCGGAGAAATAAAGGGCCAGGAGGTATTCCAGCCGGTGATCCAGCAGCGGATTGCGAACCCTGAGGAAGGCGATGAACCGGGGAAAGGGCTTCCCCGCAGCGTTATCCTTCATCCGCTCACTCCTTTCAGCCGTCCGGACCAGTCCGGCACGTTTTTGCACGAATCGTTCCGGATGATTATACCACAGTTTCCTTTTTTCAGAAAGGCTCCCCGAAGACGCGTTTATTCCATACACACCGGAGACAGTGTTTACTCCATCCGTGCCTGTTTTCCTCCCGGCACCGGGCCGGTTTTCCATCCGGCGCCGGCTTGCCAGAAAAGACGGGAACGCATATAATCTGACTGTTCCCCGCCGCGGGCAAAGGCGGCCGGGGAAGGGAAAAGTCCTTCCGCCGGAAGGACGGGAACGGAGGTCCTCTCGAGTGAATATTGCGGATCGGCTGATCAGGGTCCCCTACGTCTGGAAGACGCTGCATCGGACAGGCCTTCTGAAAATCCGGGAGCGGAGGGATTACGAACGCCTGCTGAAGGCAAAGCGGGAGATTGACGAACGCCTGGCGCGGAAAAGGGCTTCCGGCGAAAAGGTCAACGTCCTGTTCATCTGCCACCGTCCCGCGCTCTGGGCCAACCTGCGTCCAGTCTACGAAGAGCTGAAGAAGGATCCGCTTTTCCGCGTGCGGATCCTGGCCGTTCCCCAGCGGAACAAGGTCAAAGGCCGGGGCTGGTTCCACGACCGTTTTGAAAGCGAGGGGGCGGAAAAATTCTGGACCGGGGAGGACTGCGTCCGCGGATACGATGAAAAAACCGGCAGGTGGCTGGACGTCCGCACGCTGGAGCCGGATTACGTCTTTTACCAACAGCCCTACAACATCGCCCGGCCCGACTGCCTGCTGAGCAGCGAGGTTTCGCGATACGCCAAAGTCCTGTACCTGACCTACTACATTCTGTTCGGGATCGATGCCCGGACGGAGCAGGATACCCCGGTGGACTTCATGCGAGACCTCTCCTTCTATTTCGCGCAGAACGAGGAGGACCGGAGGTACATGGAGGGACGCCTGGCCATCGGCGGGCCGAATATCTGCCGGATCCGGGTCACGGGGCATCCCCGGCTGGAAAACATGGGGCAGCGCCCCGCCGGGGAATGCGCCTTATGGCGCCGGCCCGGAAGCTTCAGGATCCTCTGGACCCCCCGCTGGAACACCCGGGAGGGAAACTGCCATTTCTTCAGCTACCGGGAGCCGCTCGTCCGGTGGTGCGGATCCCATGAGAATACGGAGATGATCTTCCGGCCGCATCCGCAGGCCTTCAGGGAATGGCGGAGCACGGGCGAGATGACGGAGGAGCAGGAAAAGGCCCTCCGGGAGGAGTTCTCCGGGGAATGCCTGCACCTGGATGAATCCGCGGATTTTTATCCCCAGATGTTCTCCTCGGACGTGCTGGTGGCGGACAACTCCTCCATGATCGTGGACTATTACTATACGGGCAAGCCTATCATTTACTGCACGGCGGACGGGAAAAACGACGGGTTCGAGGAAATGCTGATGCCCGGCCTGTACAGGCTGAACACCTGGGAGGAGGTCGACCGGCAGCTGGATGAGCTCCGGGAGGGAAAGGACCCCCTGCGGGACGTCCGGGCGGAATGCGCCCGGAGGTACCGGGAAGCCAACGGGGACGATTCCACCCGGAAGATCTGCGATATCATCCGGGCGGACGCGCTCGGGTCCGCGGCGGACTGAAACGGCCGGGAGAATCCCCCTCCCGGCCGCGCTATCCCTTTCTGAATCCAAAGCTGTTTCACACAGATCCCTCAGCAGCATGCTTCCTCGCGCGGTTTTGGCGGGCAGCGTGTTTTTCCATGCGGTTCCGGCCCGGTTCTGCGCCTTCTTGCGCGCATCCGGCGGGAAGCCTGGGCCGCGGGCTTACCGGTCGATCACGGCGCGCCCTTCCCGGCCGGGGTAATTCCGGTGAATCCATTCCCGGACGGCCGGATGATCCCCGTCATAAATCAGCACTTGCTGGGCTTTGATCCCTTCCAGGGCCTTTTCCGTCGGGTCCCCGACCACCGCGATGTCGCTTTGCGGGAACAGGTACATTCCCAGGCACCAGAAGTAATCGCTGTCCCAGTCGGAAATCACGATCGCGTAATCCCCGTCCTCCGGAAGGCTGTACTCAGCCTTCACGCCCTCCATCCACCGCCGGACCTCCAGGCCGTCGTAGGAGCCGATCCGGTAGGGCCGGTAATCCGCGACGCTCCAGGGGGATTCGGTTCCCCAGGAGGCGGCGCCGAAGCTGAGGAGGAGCGCCAGCGCCGCGGCGAAGGCGCGGCCCCGCTTCTCCCCGTCCATCATCCGGACGGCCAGCGCGGTCAGGAGGTAATACAGGGCGATCAGGACTGATTTCTCATAGCGCGCGACGCTGGACAGGAGCATCGCCTCGCTCCGGCGCATGCTGAAAATGTACATCAGGAGGAGGCCCGCCTGGTAGGCCAGGTACAGCACGGCCGCTGCCCCCGCCGTCCGGAGCCACATCCGCCGGAAGGGCTTTCCGCGGAGCAGGGCAAAAAGCCCCGTCACGCCCGGGAACAGCATGAAATACCAGAGATCCCGCCAGCAGGCGGCGTATTCCGCCAGGGACAGGATGATCCGCTTGATATCCTCGGTGGATTTGTCCCGCAGCGCGGTCGCCCACCAGGAAATCGACAGGGAATGCTCCGTCGCCATCACGTCCGGGCGGATGGCGGAGCAGTGCCACCGCCAGGCCAACACGCCGGCCAGCGCCGCGCCCAGACAGATCAGCGCCCGGACCGTCCGGCGGTTTTTGCGCGCGTAATACAGGAACGGAATCCCGCAGGCCAGCGCGAAGAAAACCGCCGAGTTTTTGATCTGCAGCATCCAGACCAGGTACAGCGCGGTCAGGGGCGCCGTTTCCGCGATCCGGTCCCGGTATGTATACACGAACAGAAGCGCGCACATCCCGACCAGGGGCAGCAGGGTGTCCACCAGCAGCTCGGTCACCTGGATGTTGTAGGAAAACAGGAAATTCGCGGCCGCGGCGATCAGGAGGAAGGCGGGCAGCGCATTCCGCCGGCACAGGCTGAACAGGGGCATGACGCAGGCCAGCAGCATATAGGCCTGCGCGAGCATCCTCAGGGGCTCCCCGGCCCCGCCGGTCAGCGTGACGACAAAGTAAACGAAAACCGTGCTTCCCAGCGGATAGTTCTCAAACAGGACCCCGTACTCCCGGCCGGGAAAACAGTCATATTTTAGCATTTTGCTGAGCACCTGGGCCCAGTGGGAGAAATTGTCGTAGTGCGTAAAAACCTTTCCCCGCACGCAGAAGAACAGGACCGCCAGGCCGAGCCCCAGGAAAAGGTATTCCGGCGACGCGCAGTATTTCAGGCTTTTTCCCTTGTCTCGGACCAGGCTGTACGCCAGCGCCGCGGTTCCAACGCCGCCCAGGAGCCACGCGGTCTCCCGGAGCACGTTCAGGAGCCCGCCCAGCAGCAGGAGGCATGCCTGCAGCGCCACCGTGAGACCGGGCAGGAAGGATGGATGAACGGCCGGAAAGCGGCGGCGGAGGAGCTCCCAGAAGCCGGCCGTCGAAAGGACCAGCAAAAGCACCCGGAACGGGATCAACGGCACTCCTCCTCTCTGCGCTTCATCTTCCGCGGGCCGGCACGCTGCCATGGGCCCGTTTCAGCCGGGCCGGCGGTATTCTCAGGGGTAAAACCCGATACAGGTATACAGCGTGCCGGAAATCACGGCAAAGGACATTCCCGCGAAAAGAACCCCGTGGTACAGCTCCGGACGGATGCGGTTCCTCATCCTGTTGGAGCCCAGGAGGGCCACGGCGGGATAGATAAAGGGAAGCATGTACCGCTCCTGCACGCCGGGGAACGCGGAGCTTCCGACCTCCGAAAACCAGACGTACATGGCAGTCACCATCAGGACCAGCGAGCCGAACAGCAGGATTTCACACAGGATCCGGGTCCCTGGCCCCGGCAGCAGCCCTTCCTCTCGCTGGTCCGTGAAGGCCGTGACGGCCAGCAGGATCAGCACCAGGTTTGTGCTGTTCCCGGCGCCCTGGTAGCCGAAGGCGTTCACCAGCGGCGCCAGGCGGTTCGGATCCAGGGTTTTCCGCAGATAGCGCCCCAGGTAATCCGCGTAGGCCAGGGGGTTCGCCAGGATAAACCGGATCTGTCCGAAGGTGTTCACATTCCCCTCCGCCCGCTGGTCCCCCTGCCCGCCGCTGGCCTTCAGCGGCAGCAGGATATACAGCATTACCGCGGCCATGGCCAGCAGGACCGCCGCACGCCAGGCACGCCTGTGCCCCGCGCCGCGGAACTTGCTTTCCGGCAGAAACAGGAAAAGGAGGAAAAGGGGAAAATAGATCGCCTTCACGTAGCAGGCATACAGCAGGGACAGGAGCATCACGGCCGCGTCCCCGGCCTTCAGCGTCCGGTCCCTTTCCTGCCACTGGGCGATCCAGTAGGCGCAGCCCAGGGTAATCCCCCCGGTCACGCCCGGGTCGTAGCTGTAATTGGAGGCCAGGAAAATATTCGCGGGAATCATCAGGCTCAGCGCCAGGATCATCCGGCCGCTTTTCAGCCTGCGGATCGCGAAATACCCGATCAGCGCGTAGGCCAGCAGCCCGGTGAACCTCCCGAGGCTCCACATATCCCAGTACCGGAGGCGGAACAGCCGGCCCAGGAAAAGGCCCAGCCCCTGGGAGGCCATCCAGGATTCCTTGAGGCTCAGGTGGAAACCGGAGGTCACGAAGACCGCGCCTTCGGCGTACTTCGCGTCCTGCGCGGCCATGAACGCCTCCCGGTTCTCCGTCATTTCCTTCCGGCTGTTGTCCATCTGCATGACGTCCCAGTCCGTTCCGGTGAACCGGACCCGGCCGCCCATGGAATAATTCAGCGCGTGCTGGAAATGCTGCCCGTCGTCCAGGCTGACCTGCGTCGCGTCCGGAAGGAACCAGCACAGCATCCCGCCGACGATCAGGGTCAGGACCAGGAAAAAGACCTCCGGCTTCTTTCCCAGCGCGCCGCGGAAGGAGACCAGGCACGCCGCGCCGATCCCCGCCCAGAGGCTGACCGTGACGGTCATCCCGTTTTCCCTGCCGTACGTTTCCCGGATCAGGAACCGGGCCAGCAGGAAAACCGCCGCGAAGGCCAGCAGGAAGCAGGCCGGTAGCTTCCAGAGCCGGCTCCGGTCCTCCCGGAGGCCCTGCACCAGGCCTTTTCCCGCCGACTTCAGGGCCTTCAGGCATCTTTTTCCCGCCCCCAGCGGAAAAAGGACCGTGAGCAGGACCAGCTGCAGGACAAAGGCGGCCAGCAGCCGGGGCAGGTGCCATTCCTCGGCCAGCGCCTCCCGGCCGGAAAAGTGCATGTACGTATGTCCCCGCTCCATCAGCGTCGGATCGGCGGAAAGGTCCACCTTCATGTCCGTAAAAACAGGGGGAAGCGTCCGCTGCATGACCCATTCCAGCCCGACCGCCAGGATCAGCGCCGCCAGGATCAGCGCGCCGGCGCGCAGCAGGTTCCGTTTTGTGACGATCGCGGCCATTCCGTTCCCCCCGCCATGGAAGTCTTTTTTTCGGCGGGCACGGCAGCGCGGCCGTCCCGCCATCCGGGGGTATCATACCAAAAAGCGGGCCTTCTGTCCATGAAAGACTTTCAGGGAAAGGGCGGAGTCCCGGCCCGGGGAGGAATCCGCCCGCAATTTCGCGGCGTGTCCCGGGAAGAAAGTGGCGCCCCGGTCCGGGGAGGAATCTCCCTCCCGTATGAATTTGACGGAAGCCGGGGCATCCCTGTATAATAAGCCCGGTTTATTCCCGGCCGGAGGCGGGCGGACGCCCGCCGCGCGGAGGACAATCCGCCCCGGAGACGGGCGGTGCGGGACTGTCAGATTCTGAGAGGAGTGCCGGCGGGTGAAGATATCCTTCCTGGTGACCTACTATCAGCAGGCGCGGTACGTCAGCGAAAGCATGGAAAGCCTGCTGGCGCTTGATAAGCCCGCAGAATGGGAGATCCTGATCGGGGACGACGGATCCACGGACGGCACGGCGGAGGCCGCGCGGGCCTACGCGGACCGGGACCCCGGGCATATCCGGCTCTTTGTCATGGACCGGGATCCCGGGCGGAAATACAACGCGGTGGAGCGGGCCAGCCTGAACCGGCTGAACCTGCTGCGCCACGCGGCCGGGGACTGCTTCTGTCTGATGGACGGGGACGATTTTTATTCGGAAACGGATTTTGTGCCGCAGGCCCTCGCCGTGCTGGAAAGCCGGCCGGAGGTCAGCGCGGTGGGCTTTGACACCTGGAAATACCGGGAAGGCCAGCCCCGAAAGGCGGCCGGGCCGGAGCGGGCGGAGCCGGTTCCGACGCGCCGGAGGAAGTACCTGCGCTGGCAGTACACCCACGCGGGCGCCTTTGTGTTCCGGAACGTGCAGGGCCCCGAAAGCCTGCGGAAGCTGGAAGAGCTGGGCTTTTTCGACGACAACATCATTACCCTGAACGCCCTGAACGCGGGCAGGCTGGTGAGAATCCACCGTCCGGTCTACGCCTACCGCCAGGCGGAGGGGAGCGTATATACCGCCATGAGGCCGGAGGAGCGGGCGGCCCTGAACCTGGCTGCGCTGGGCGCCGGCCTGCGCGTTATGGACCCGAAATGGGAGAAGGACGTCACCGCGCGGTTCGCCACAGCGGTGTGGATGGGCTGGTTCCTGCGGAAAAGGCTGGAGCGGGGGATGGATCCGGAGCGCTTCCGGACCTACCTGGACATCTGCCGGCGCGCGGGATTCCGGCAGGGGGAAAACCTGATGCGCTATCCGGCGCTGGACCGGAAGGGGCGGCGGGACGTACGGCGCTGGGTTTTCCGGGCGGGCCTGCAGAGCCCGCCCCGGGTGCTGTACGCGTGGACGCAGGTCCGCCGCCGGGAGGGAAAGCCGTGAACAGACAGATCGGCAGGGGCGTGATGCTCTCCTTTATCGCCCAGGGAATCGCGGTCGCGGTGAACCTGGTTTACACCCCCTTTGTGATCCGGATCCTGGGGCAGAACGAGTACGGCCTGTACCAGCTGGTGCTTTCGGTGGTCAACTACCTGAACCTGATGGATCTCGGATTCAAATTCGCCTACATCAGCTTCTACTCCCGGGCGAAGGCGAACGACGGCGAGGAAGGCGTCGCGCGGCTGAACGGCATGTTCCTGCGCATTTTCCTCACGATCACGCTGGCCTGCGCGGCGGCGGGGTTCTTCATGGTGAAGAACATCCACCTGCTGGGCTCCCGCCTGTCGGCGGCGGATTACGACGCCGCGAGGAAGATCATGATCCTGTTGGCGCTGAACCTGGTGTGCTCCTTCCCCAATTCGGTGTTTACGGTGTATATCGCGGCCAGGGAGCGGTTTGTGTTCAAGCAGGGGATGACCATCCTGAACTACGTGCTGATTCCCCTGTGCGGGCTGCCGGTGCTGTACGCGGGCTTCGGATCCGTGGGCCTGGCGGCGGTTACCCTGGGGCTGGCAGTGCTGAAGCTGGCCCTGAACATGGGGTACTGCCTGGGAAAGCTCCGGATGCGCTTCCGCTTCGGGCGCTTCGACCGGGCCCTGTTCGCGGAGCTGGCGGGATTCACCTTTTTCGTCTTCCTCAGCGACGCGGTGGACCTGATGAACACCAATGTGGACAAGTTCCTGCTGGGCCGGCTCATGGGCACCGGCGCCGTGGCGGTCTACAGCGTGGGGTTCGAGCTGAGCACCTACTTTACCGCCTGCTCGTGGGTGATTCCGGAAATGTTTATCCCGGAGGTCAACCGGATCGCCGTGGAGGAGCGGGACGGCGTGAAGCTGACGGAGATCTTCACGCGCATCGGACGGTACAACAACTACCTGCTGCTGCTGATCCTGACCGGGTTCATCCTGGTGGGAAAGCCCTTTATTCAGCTGTGGGCGGGCGAAGGGTACGAAACCTCCTATCCCGTCGGGGTGATCCTGATGCTGTCCGGATATATCCCTGCGGTTCAGACCCTGGGGGTGAATATCCAGAGCGCCAGGCGCATGCACCGGCCCAGGGCGGTGATCTATTTCGTGATCGCCTGCGTGAACGTGGCGGCCAGCATCGGGCTGATCCGCCTGTGGGGCGTGGTGGGCACCAGCCTGGGCACCCTGGCCGCGCTGCTCCTGGGCACGGGGCTGTTCATGAACCTGTACTACCATTTCCGGGTCGGGCTGAACGTGGCGGTCTTCTGGAAAGCCCTGTCCCGCTGGACGCTGCAGGCCGCGGCCCTCTGCCTGGGAGCGTGGCTGGCGGTGCGGAACGTCAGCCTGGACAGCTGGCCCCGGTTGGCCGGATTCGTGGTGGCCTATACGGCGCTGTACGGGCTGCTCCTCTGGGGAACGGGGCTGCGGAAGAGCGAAAAGGCGGAGATCCGGCAGGCCCTGGCAGGGCTCAGGGCCGGAAGAAAATGAAGGCGAGAAAGGAAGACGGAGCACATGGAAGCAAAAGGGAAGGCACTTTTCTCCCCGGACCGGCTGTCCCCGCAGGTGAAATGGGCTTTTTTCAGCGCGCTGATTTCCGGCGTCCTGATTCACGGAGCGGGACTCTGGAACAAGTTTTCCTGGCACGACGACATTATCGCGCTTTTCTGGGTGGGCAGCACGATTTCCTCCGGCAGGTGGATGCTGCATGTGATGGGATGGCTGGAGACGCTGGCTTTCGGGGACGGCCATTTCAGCCTGCCGGCGTTGAACGGGCTGTTTGCCCTCGTGTGCATCGGGGCTGCGGCCGGGCTGCTGGTGCACCTGCTTAAAATCCGGAAGAAGAGCTGCTGCGTCGGCCTGGGCTGCGTGATGGCGGCTTTCCCGACGGTGGCGGGCCTGTTCGGCTATATGTTTACCGTTCACTGGTATATGCTGGCCATGGGGATGATGTGCGTCAGCGCCTTCCTGATCTGCAGGGGGAAACGCTGGTGGATCCTGGCGGGGGCCGTCCTGCTGGGCGGGTGCTCCGTGGGCATTTACCAGGCTTTCGTGCCGATGCTGCTGAGCATCATCCTGCTCCACGACCTGATGTGCCTCGCGGAGGGGGACGAGCCGGCGGGCGCCCTCCTGAAGCGGCTGCCCGCGCAGGCGCTGTGCGTGCTGGGCGTCATGGGCTTCTATTTCGCGATGAACCGTTTTTTCCTCTGGAAGTTCGGCCTGCAGATGAACACCTATATGGGGATGAACGAGATGATGTCCGCCACCCCCGGCGATTACCTGGCCCGGGTCGGGACGGCGTACCGGGAGTTCTTCTCGCCCGCGCGGAACGTTTCCGCCGACATGTATCCCATGCACGCGCATTACGCCTACCTGGCGATGCTCTGCCTGGACCTGCTGCTGGGCGTCCTGCAGGGAATCCGCCTCCTGCGGAAAAACCGGGCAAAGGCCGCGCTTTTTTTCGGGCTGCTGGCCCTGTTCCCGCTGGCGAACGATTTCATTTACGTCATGGCGGACCGGACGCACGGGCTGATGACCTTCAGCCTGGTGATGCAGACGGCGCTCTTTGTATGGCTGGCGGACCGGGCGGATTTCCGGGACTTTTTCCGGGGCGAAAAAAAAGCGACGGTGCTTCGCCGGGCGGTTTCCGGGGCGGCCGCGGGGATCCTGGGCTTTACGGGGATCTGCTACGCCCGGTTTGACAACCAGTGCTACCTGAAGGCCGCTTTCCAGCAGCAGCAGGCGGTATCATTCTTTACGGCGCTGGCCGCGCAGGTCAAGGCGGCGCCGGGGTTTACGGACGAAACGCCGGTGGTTTTCCTGAACGCGGAGAAGATCGCGGATCAGACGCTGTACAACATCGACGAGCTGGATTTCATCCGCCTGGATCCCTACGGGTACAACCTGGAGGAATACCTCAATACCTACGCCTGGCGCGCCTTCATGGAGCGCTGGTGCGGTTTCGGCCCGAAGACCGCGGATCCGGCGGAGTACGCGAATCTGCCGGAGGTGCAGGCCATGCCGCACTACCCGGATGAGGGATCCGTCCGGCGGGTGGGCGACGCGGTGGTGGTCAATTTTTAGGCGCCCGGTTTTTCCGGGCGATCCGCCGGTTCATCAGGTCCGTGCCGAGGAAAAAGGGCAGATACCGGATCCGGAGCAGCAGGCGCTTTCCCGCGGAGAAGCGCGGCCAGCGGGCCTTGGCCAGGTAAAACCGGAGCCCGTCGCGCTTCAGCAGGTTATAGCAGGGCTGCAGCGGGCCGAAACGGCGGTCGTATGGGAAAATGAACTGATCATAGATTTTGAACATATCGTCCATGAACGCCTCGCTGTAATGCCCGGCGCTGCTGATGCCGCTGAGCCGGTAGCGGAGGACGACCTCGTCCAGGTAGGCGAAGGGGACGCCGTTGGCCGTCAGGATCAGCCAGTAGGGATAGTCCTCGATCAGCCGGATGGATTCCGGATACAGGCCGTTCTCCTCCAGCAGGCGCCGGGTCATGATCTTGCAGGGCCCGGGCAGGAAATTCCGGGAGAACAGCCGGCGGCGGGTCTGCTCCACGGTATAGGATTTCAGCAGGCTGTAATCCGATTCGCAGCTGAGCAGGTGCTCCACCTCCTGCCCGTCGGGCGTCACGCCCAGCATCCGGCCGAAGCAGATGTCCCGGCCGCTTTCCTCCAGCGCCTGTACCAGATGGGACAGGGCTTTTTCATGGGCAAACTCATCCTCGGGGGAGAAGAAATACAGGTAATCCCCTTCGGAGGCGCGGATGGCGTCGTTCAGGTTGCGGATGGTGCCCACGTTTTCCGCGTGGGAAACCCAGCGTACATCCTGGACGTTCGGCCCGCGATGGGCTTCGATATAATCGGCGACCCGGGGCCGGAGGGCGGCAAAGTCGGCGGAGGCGTCGTCGGACAGGATCAGCTCCATTTCCGGGTAATCCTGCATGAAAACGCTGTCCAGCGTTCCGTAAACCCGGTCCAGGTTATTGTAGCTCAGCACCAGAATCGACAGCAGCTTCAAGAATGACGGCCTCCTGTTCCTTCCATAACCGTATCGGGTTCGGCCGAAAACCAGACGAACCTTTCCCGCTCCTCCGCGCTGTAGCCCGCGGCCTGTTCCGGACACGCGCAGCGGGAATAGCCGCCCTTCTCATAGAAGCGGAGCGCGCGCTGGTTCAGGGGATCCACGCACCACCAGACGCGGTTCAGGCCCAGGTCCTCCCAGCCCTTCCGGAGCATTTCCGCCATGCCGTACCGGGCGAACCCCTTTCCCATGGCGGAGCGCCGCACCGTGATGCCGAACTCCGCCGCGCCGTCCCGGATATGCTTCAGGCTGACCGTTCCCATGTATTCGTCCCGGTCGTCCGCGATCGCCAGGTGCAGGCTTTCGGAGGCGTCCCGCGCCTGTTCGATGAAAAGCTCGCAGTCCCGGAGGGTCCGGGAGCGGAAATCGGTTTTCATGTTTTCGACGACGAAAGGATCGTGCATCCATTCGAGCATCAGGGCGGCGTCCCGCCGGGCCAGCTTTCGCAGTTTCATCGGCATACTCCGTTCATTCAGCCGGGGCGTCCTGCCCCGGCAGGCTTTTCCTGTTCCCGGTTTTCCGCGCCTCCGGTTCCCGGCCCGGCCGGCCGGAAACGCGGACGAAAGCGTCCCACGGCCTGCCGCCGGGCTTCGTGCAGCGGCCGGAGGGGAAGCCGGATACCTGAATTATAGGGGAAACCGGGGGCTTCGTCAATTTGCCGCCCCATCGCCCGGCCGGAGGCGCGGGCGCCCCTGCCCGCCCGGCGGCACGGGTGCTTCATCCCGGGCGGAAGCGTACCGTCCGTCCCTGTGCCGGCGCGATTGTTTTTTCCCGGTGCCTGGGATATAATAAACGGCAGACGAAGAGAAACGGAACGGCGGAGAGGAGCTCGGGAAGATGATTCAATCCATTCAGAAGGCGCTGCGCGTCCGTCCGGGGGAGAAAAACAGGCGCGGGCCGGGGGCCATTGCCCTGGTCCTCCTCCTGATCCTGGCCTGCCAGTTCGCGGTGCTGTGCTGGTTCAACTTCACGCAGATCCGGAACCATATGGGCTACGATTCGTCGTGGAATTACCTGAGAAGCCTGATGATGTGGCAGGAAAAGGCGCTTACCTTCCACAACTGGTATGACGACACCACGCTCCAGCTGGATACCATCATGCCGCTGGCCTCGCTCCTGTACGGGGTCACGGGTAACATCTGGCTGGCGTTCGGGATCGCGAATACGGTGATGACGGTCCTGCTGCTCCTCGCCGTGTGGAAGCTCCTGGACAGGCTGGACGTGGGCCTTACCGCGCGGCTGACCGCGTGCAACCTGGTCCTCTGTCCTTTCCTGACAAACGGGTATACCGTGTACAACGACCTGGGCTACTTCAGCAGCATGCTTTCCGGCGCGTCGTTCTACAGCCTGCGGATCCTGATGGCGGTGCTGATCGTGAGCGAGTTCCTGAAAATCTCCCGAGGGCGGAAAATGGGAGCCATGGCCGGGGTCATCTGGGCCGGATGCGTCCTGTGCGGGCTTTCCAGCGGGGTTTACCTGGCGGTCATCGTCCTGGGCCCCCTGCTCGCGTACGCCGTGGAAAAGGCCATGATCCGCGGCGAATGGAAGATCTTATGGCGAAAGGAATGCGTCTTTGTCCTCCTCTGCTGCGCCTTTGTCGCGGCGGGAAAGGCCGCCGCAAAGGCAGTCTTTCATTTCCAGGCCGTTGACAGCGAAGCCACCTGGACGGCGCTGACGCGCCTCGGGGCCAATTTCGGCTCGCTGATTCCCGGCCTGATGAAGCTGCTCCAGGTCCTGCCGCTTTCGGAGAGCGATTTCGCGGTGGTGTCGGTGAGGGGCTTCCTGCGCATGGGCGCGCTGGGCATTTTTGCCCTGACTGCCGTTTCAACGGTGCTTGTTTCCGTCAAAGCCCTGAGGAAACCGGAGGAAGACGGCGGCGCCGGGCTGCTGTTTTTCAATATCGCGGCGGTCAACCTGCTGGTCCTCGGCCTGCATAACGCCAGCTACGGAGCCGTCATTTTTGAGGAGCGCTACATGATCATCGTTTTTATTGCCGCGGTGATGATGACGGCGCTGTTCTTCGACCGCCTGGAGGGGCGCCGGGTGGTTTCGGTCCTGCTGCCCCTGGCGATGGCCGGGTCCATTTTCCTGGTGGACGTCCATTCGGATATCAATTACCTGCAGGCCACGAACGACGCCTGGCCGATGGATGAAATCCAGGCCCTGGCGGAATCGCAGGACGCGGGAATCGTCTACGTCTGGGGGGATGACCTGACGGTGATCAGCCGGTCGCTGCGGGTCTGGGACCCGAACCGGGTTTACAAGTCCCTTCCGGACGCGGGCGGATATTACCGCCATCATTTCGGGGACTACCTGACCTACGACACCAATGAGGAATATACCGGGCCGACGCTGCTGGTCTGCCCCGCGGGGCAGAACCTTGTCCCGGAGAGCGTCCTGGCGGAGTATACCCTGCTGGATGATTCCCTGGGCTACACCGTGCTGAAGGTCACGGGCGGGCTGGAGGTCTACGTCAGCGACCACAACCCGAAGCTCTGGTAAACCGGCGTGGGGAAGCGGACAAAAACGGAACAAAAAACGAACAAAAAAGACAAAAACGGGACAAAAAATGATTTGACCTTTGGAAACCGTTGTGCTATTTTTTGTTCAGTTGAAAGGCATTTCGAGGAAAAACTGAATTTCTCCCGGGAAAGGGTTTAGGAGAGATGCATATTTTTACCGGGGGGATTATCGATGATTGTGATCGATTTGATTTCTCGTGTGGTTTTTGTCTTCAGGCGCTGCCTGCGCTCCGTTCCGGCGCGTGTCCTACGCAAGCACGGTCAGGAGGATCCCGCCGATGATCAGGAGCGTTCCTGCCGCCTTTTTCACGGTGACCTTCTGATGAAAAATCAGCACGTCGAAGGCAAAGACAAACAGGTAGCCCGAGGTTTCCAGCAGCGTCCCCAGGGAAACCTCCAGCCCCCGGTAGGAATACGCCGTCATCACCGCCGAAAGGCCGAAGACCAGGTAGGCGAAGATGACCGCGGCGTTCAGGTATTCCCGGATCCGGGAGGGATAGGTTTTCATCGCCGCCTTTTTCAGCAGGATCTGGGAGACGGAGCTGATCAGCGTGCTGAAAACGATCAGCGCGCCGTAAAGCGTGGTATCCTTCATCGCGCGCCGACCTTCCCTTCCGTCTCCGCCTCATCCCTCGCGAAAAGCAGCACGCCCGCGATGATCAGGGCCGCGCCGGCCAGCCGGGGCAAGGTGATATGTTCCCCGAACAGCGTCCATCCCCAGAAGAGCCCCCAGATGACCGTCACGGCCTTGTTCGCGAAGGCCTGGGAGAGGGACACGCTCTTCAGCACCTGCTGCCAGCCCAGGGCGTAGATGCCCAGGCACAGGAAGATCAGGAAGTATCCCCACAGGAACTCCCGGCTGAAAAGCTCCGCCCCGCCGATCTTCCGGCTGATCACCGTGGACATCGAATAGACGACAAACAGCAGGTGCATTCCCAGCCAGGTCATCCACGTGGTTTTCCGCTCCTGTTCCCGCAATCCGGATCCCCGCCTTTCCGCGTTTAAAACTTCACCACAACCACGTCCCGGACCACCCGGATCGAGCCGTCGTCCGGATAGCAGGGCATTTCCCGCACCTCCGGCCAGTCCTCCACCTTTTCGGGCTTCACCGTCTTCGGCTCAAAGCCGCACCACCGGGCAAGGAAGCTGTCCCAGGCCCAGTCGTTCAGGTATTCCCGGATGTTCGCGTCATAGGTTCCCAGGGACAGGAAATCCAGCTCCTCCAGGTTGTACAGGTTCCGGTCCTGCATGTTTTTCCGGTTGACAAAGGCGACCGGCAGCTCGTCCCGGAACCCCGGGGCGGACTCGATCCGGGTCACCAGGGTCGTGTTCCAGGAGATCGCCTCCTGCTGCTGGAAGGCCGTCTTCATATAGCACTGGTTGTCGTAGCGGACGTACATCACGCCGCAGACCGCGAGGACCGCCGCCGCGGCGGCCGCGGCGGGGCGGCGGAAGGCCGCCCGGGGGAACTCCGTCCATTCCGCCAGGCACGCCATCAGGACCATCTGCATGACCTGGCCGTAGACCATCAGGCTGTGCACTTCCTCCGACAGGACGAACATGAAATTGCACGCCAGCGGAACCAGCGCCAGCGCGGCGGCCAGCAGCAGGGCCCGGAACGGATCCTTTTTCCAGATCCGTGCGATCCAGACGGCGCCCAGCGCCGCGTCCAGCGCCAGCATCAGCCGGTACTGGTTGAACACGCTCTGGGGATACATATCCCACAGGACGAAATGGCTGGGGAAGAAGAACTCCCGATAGGCCCTGCCGGCCCCGGCCAGGTACTGCGCCAGGGGCGCGCCGCCCATCTCGTTGAGCCCGAGGTAATCGTCCATCCGGAGATTCGTGAAGCGGAGGAAAAGTGCGTTCCCGGCGAAATACACGCCCATGACGGCGGCGGCGGAAACGCCCAGCAGCAGGATCCGCCGGAAATAAAAGCCGGTCTTTTCCTCCCGCCGCGTGAGCGTCATGACCAGGTCCATCAGGAGCATGGCCAGCAGGAACGGAAGGAGGGCCTGATAGACCCCCACCGCGCATCCGCACAGCAGGATCCCCGCCGCGGTTTTCCACCCGGGCTTTTCGGAGCAGATCAGGATTGCTCCCCCGGTCATCATGAGCAGGGCGAACATATAGTAATGGACGGTGTACATGAACCCGAAAAGAGAGGTCAGCGCCGGAAAGACCGCCATGATCCCGCCCATCAGCGCGCTGAGGATCCGGGAGCGGATCCTGAAATGGACCGCCAGCAGCCCGGCGGAAAGCCCGACGCAAAGCAGGGAGAGCATGCCGTTCACCAGCGGCAGGCTGAAATACCCGTTGCCGTAGAACCATTTTTCCAGCTCTCCCAGCACATGCAGCATCCACCGGCCCAGCTGGACGGCCGTACCCGTCATGAACAGGGAAAAAATATCGTCGTGCCAGGAGAATTTATTGAAAAGCCCCATGCCCTGGGCCAGGATCCCGAAGACCAGCGCGCCGGCGAGCGCGGCGGAAAAGGGCTGCGGAACCCGGAGCTTCCCCCGGCCCGCGGCTGCTTTTTCCAGGGCCCGCTTACCCGCCTGCCGGATTTCCTTCAGTCCCATCCTTTTCCTCCGCCTTTCCCGCGGGAGCCTTCCGCGCCTTTATTTTCCGGAACCGATAACCGGACGCGCCCCTGCCGGCGCGCGCCCGCGGCGCATTCACGCCGCTTTATTCCGTCCGGCCCCATTTCTTCATTTCCTCTGTGTAATCCGTCTTCAGCTTTTCGAGTTTCTGCTCATAAAAGGTCTGAGCCATGTTGGGATACATATCCAGCGGATGATCAATACCGGTTAATTCCTCCCCGATCACCCAGTTCTTGTATTTAAAGTCCATGGAGTCGTCGTACGTGCTGTACAGGTCTATCCTTGACACACACAGAATGACGGCGGCCGCACACGCGACGACCTGGATCCACCGTACCGCTGAATCCATGCGGGCGGGAGAGAAACACCGGAAGCGCCTGCTCAGTATTTCTTTGATTTTCGGCAGGGCCATCGCGAACAGTTCCTGCAGGCTGAGTACGACAAAGGCATAGAAGGGGATCAGCACCCGGGTGGCAATGTATCCCTTGTGCATGAGAAGCTGCATCAGAAGATTGACCAGCACGAAGAGGAGGAGCATGGCCGGGCCGTTTCGTTTCAGAAGATCCCGGAAGGAAACAGCCAGGCAGCCGCAGATGAGCAGGAGCGCTCCGAGCGCCAGGCCTGTCGTGATCTTCTCGGCCGAGATAAAAGTCTGGACATATCCGCGGACCACGTTGATGAAAAAGGATTCATCCCCGCCGGTATAGAGCGGCTTTCCCGGCAGGCTGATATTCATGTGGTATTTCAGCATCACCAGGGAGAAAGCGAGAAACAGAACCAACGGCAGGGCGCATCTTCTGAAGAAGGGCTTCCACTGCCTGTGCTGAATCAGCCGATAGAGACCGACGGCGGCAAAGGACGGATACAGCAGAAGGGCGACCGTGTTGGAAAGAACCGCCAGACTCATCGAGAGCATCAGCCAGTTCAGGTACTTTGGCCGCGTATAATCCGTTTTTTCCCATTTGAGCAGGGAAAGATACGCGAAAAACACCCAGGTGTTCGCCATGCCGTATCCGCGGGCAAGCCCGTAATACTCCAGGAGATAATAATTGCTGATCAGGAAAATCAGCGCGGTCAGGGAATAGTAACCCTTCCTGTATCCGGCAGCGGTCCCGACAATATAAAGGAAAAAGATGAGCAGGGAGGGCAGCCGGATCAGGAACTCATTGTATTCCACCCGGACGATTCTCTGAAGCAGGTTGATCAGGATCGAATTCAGCCAGTGATTGTTGGCGACGCTGTGCTCTTCCCCGAAAAGATCCATGAGCGTCTGCCAGCGGAACAGGTCGGCCCGGCCGAAGGCCAGATAGGTGTGCGTTTCATCAAAAGTAACGCCGATGAGGACGCTTCGAATCAGAACGGTCAGAAACAAAAAGCCGATATACAGCAGCACAGCGCCCCAAAGCGCCTTCCTCATTCGCCGGATTCGTTCAGCAGAAATACTCCGATCCATGCCAACGCCCCTCCGCAGCCTGTTTTTCCGTTTCATCCGAACGGATCAGCCGCATCTGTCATCTCCCATTCAAAATATCACAGCCGCCTGATGCTGTCAATTTCAGCCGGCGCTCCGGCCTGCGCAGCCCGCCGGCTCCGGATTCCTTTGTTTCGTGCGGGTCCGTGTTCCGCATTGTTCCGCCCCCGATTCCTTGACAAAACTGTTACAGGAAGATAAACTGAAAGGTGGTTTTTTGGCGCGCCAAAAAACCGGATTCGCAGAAGGACAGAAGGAGGCGCGGGGCCTTTGTCCCGCACGGATGAAGATGAAAAAAGCGGTGATCATCGGAGGAGGCCCGGCGGGCCTGACGGCTGCCTACGAGCTGCTGAATCAGTCGGACGAATACGAGGTGACCGTGCTGGAAGAGGGTCCCCAGGTGGGCGGCATTTCCAAGACGGTGAATTATCACGGGAACCGCATGGACATGGGCGGACACCGCTTCTTTTCCAAGGTGCCGGAGGTCAACGCGTGGTGGGAGCGGATGATGCCCACGCAGGGCGCGATGCCCTGGGACGACCGGGTGCTGGGAAGGACGTCCCAGGTGAAGGAGGGCGGGCCGGATCCGGAGAAGACGGACCGGGTCATGCTGCGGCGGAACCGCCTGAGCCGGATCTTCTTCAACAGCCGGTTCTTCGACTATCCGATCAGCCTGAAGATGGAAACCATCCGGAACATGGGGTTCTGGACGACGATCCAGGTGGGCTTTTCCTACCTGAAGAGCGTGGTCCACAAACGGCCGGAGAAATCCCTGGAGGATTTCTATATCAACCGGTTCGGCAAAAAGCTGTACTCCATGTTCTTCGAATACTATACGCAGAACCTCTGGGGCCGGCATCCCAGCGAAATCGATCCCTCCTGGGGCGCGCAGCGAACCAAGGGGCTGAGCATCTGGGCCATCGTGAAGGATATCTTCGGGAAGTTGTTCCACAAGAAGAACCGGAAGGTGGAAACCTCCCTGATCGAGGAGTTCTCCTATCCCAAGCTGGGCCCGGGCCAGCTGTGGGAGCTGACCGCCGAAGAAGTGGAGAAAAAAGGCGGGAAAGTACTGCTGAACACGAAAGCGGTGGGAATCGTCAAGGAAAACAACCGGATTACCGGCGTGAAAGTGGTTCAGGACGGGAAAGAAATCCTTTTCCCGGCGGACTGCGTGATCTCCTCCATGCCGCTGAAGGACCTGGTGCACGGCATGAACGACGTACCCACGGAGATCCGGGAGATCGCGGAGGGACTGCCCTACCGGGATTACATGACCGTGGGAGTGCTGATCCCGCGGCTGAAGCTGGAAAACAAAACGAAGACGAAGACCATCGGCAACATCGTGCCGGACAACTGGGTCTACGTCCATGACCGCCATGTCCAGATGGGCCGCTTCCAGATCTACAACAACTGGTCCCCTTACATGATTAAGGACATCGAGCATACCGTGTGGATGGGGCTCGAGTACTTCTGCAACGAGGGGGACGCCATGTGGTCCATGACGGACGAGGACTTCGGCCGCATGGGGATCCGGGAGATGGTGGAGCTGGGGCTCATCGACCGGGAGGACGAGGTGATCGACTTCCACGTGGAGCGGGTGAAGAAAGCCTATCCCGCCTATTTCGACACCTATTCCAGGATCGGCGAGCTGCGGAAGTGGCTGGACACCGTGGAGAACCTGTACTGCGTGGGACGGAACGGACAGCACCGCTACAACAACATCGACCACAGCATGTGCACCTCCTTTGAAACGGTGAAGAATATCCTCTCCGGAACGAAGAACAGGGACAATATCTGGAGCGTGAACACGGAGCAGGAGTACCACGAGGTGGGAAAATCTTGAAAAAAGAGGGAAAGGCCCGGGGAAAGGCCTGGCAGCCGAACGCCGTTGTTTACGCGCTCTGGCTGTTTCTGATCCTGGGGACCGGCGCCTATGCCAGCCATTATGACGCGCCGCTGTATCAGCTGACCGGGCGCCTCTGGATGGCGCTGGCAGCCGCGGCGGCGCTGGCCCCGCTGATCCTCGGACGGGTCCGGGCCTGGCGGCCGAAGCGGCGCGGACCGGGAAGCCGCCTGTCGCCCCGCGCGTTCCGCTGCATCTGCGTGGGCTGCTCCCTGGCGGTGCTCGGCTTCTGCTTCCTGGGGGTGAACCCCGGCGGTTTCGACGGGGATCCCCGGATGCAGATGCTGCAGGCGCTCCGGGGAACCTATGACGATTATTACCCGGTGCTGCACACCCTGATCGCCTTCAGGCTGCCCCTGGCGCTGACGGGCGGCTGGATTCCCTCCGTCATGCTGTTCCAGATCCTGCTGTTTTCCCTGGCGCTGACCTGGGTGTGTGATACGGTGCGGAAATACGCGGGCACCGGATGGGCCTTCGGGAGCCTGGCGCTGATCCTGCTGAACCCGATCACCCAGAGCTACCTGATGTACGGGTACAAGGACAACACCTTCGGGATCTGCGCCATGGCCCTGGTGTGCATGAACGCCGAGATCCTGTTTTCCCGGGGCGCGTGGCTGAAAAAGCCCGCGCACTTGGCGCTGTTCGCGGGAATGCTGGCGGCGGCCTCCCTGGTGCGCTATAACGGCATCCTGTTCGCGGTTCCCTGCCTGGCCGGCGCCGCGCTCTGCGTTTCATGGAAGCGCACGCTGGCGGCGGGCGGCGCGGCCCTGCTGCTGATCGCGGGCGTCCGGGGACCGCTTTCCTCCGCCCTGGGGGTCCGCAGGACGGAGGACCGGAGCTCCCAGACCATGGGGCTTCCCATGGCCGTCATCGGCGGCGCGTACACCTTCAGGCCGGAACGCCTGGACGCGGAGGTGACCGCCTTCGCGGAGAGCGTCGCGCCCCGGGAAGTCTGGGAGGAGGAATACGACTGGGGCGATTACAACCGGGTGGACTGGGATGACCGGAGCAACCACCAGGCCGTGGCGGAGGCGGGGGCCGGCGGCGCGCTGAAATACATGCTGCGCGCTTTCCGGGAGGCGCCGAAGGAAAGCCTGAAGGCGCTGATCGAGACGACGGACATCGCCTACGGCCTGCGGCCGGACCATCTGGCGGACGGGGCGGTGTACCTGTCCGGGGGCGAGCTGGGCGCGGAGGACCGGGGGATTCCCTGGATCCGGAGCCTGATGTATGGATACCGGAACCTGATGTACGTCCTGGCGCCCCATGCCTTCCTGCACAGCGGGGTCACGCTGTTCCTCCTGATGACGGCCGCCCTGGCGGGATGGCCCCTGCGCGGAAAGGAAAGCTGGAAACGCTTCCTGCCCGCTCTGTCGGTTTTTGCTTATAATCTGGTGACGATGCTGGTGCTGTTCTCCTGGTGGGACGGCGCCAGGTTCTTCCACTACTCCATCTGGGTGCTTCCCGTGCTGCTGGTGATTCTGCTGCGCCGCGGGGAGGAAGACGGGGAATACGCCGCGGCCGAAACGGAACCGCAGGAATGAAAGGAGTTTTCAAAACATGCCGGTACGGATCAGCAGCTTTCTGGGTAAATTCGGTTTCTGGGCGCGGGTGAAGTTTCCCGTGCTCTCCAGCAACGCCTATCTGAAGCTTCAGTTTGTGACACGGGGGCGGATGCAGGAGAAATATACGGCGTATTTCCTCAGCCAGAAGGAGGCGCCGATGCCCAACGTGGTCAACATCGAGACCATCAACCGGTGCAATTCCACCTGCGCCTTCTGCACGGCCAACATCCACGCGGAGAAGAGACCCTTCCGCAAAATCGACATGGAGCTGTACAAATCCATCATCGATCAGCTGGCGGACTGGGGGTACAAGGGCCACCTGACCCTGTACGGGAACAATGAGCCGCTGCTGGACGACCGCATCGTGGAGATGCACCGCTATGCCCGGGAGAAGCTTCCGGAGAGCTTCATCTTCATGTCCACCAACGGCCTGATCCTGAACATGGAAAAGCTGAAAGCCCTGCAGCCCTATCTGGATCAGCTGATCATCAACAATTATGCCAACAGCTACAAAATGCACCGGAATATCCGGGAGATCCATGATTACGCGAAGGCGCATCCGGAGGAGTTCGAAGGGATCGACATCGTCATCCAGATGCGCTATCTGCAGGAAGTGCTGACGAACCGGGCGGGTTCCGCGCCGAACAAGCAGGCGACGGAGAAGGTCATCCGGGAGACCTGCCTGCTTCCCTTCACGGATATGTGGATCATGCCCAACGGGAAGGTCGGGCTCTGCTGCTGCGACAACTACGAGGTGACGGATTTCGGGGACCTGAACACCACGCCCCTGAAGGAATGCTGGGATAATCCGAAGCTGCGGAAGGTCCGGGAGGACATCGCGGCGGGGCGGCAGAATTATCCCTTCTGCAAGCACTGCGACTTTATCGACGCCGGCTTCCGGATGACGCTGGTGAAGCATATCCTGGCCGGGAACCAGGAGGCGGCGAACCGCTCCGGCGGGGATGAGAAAAACCGCCTGAAGGACCGCCGGTAAAGCCGGGAGCGCGGCGGGCGGCCGCGAAAGGACGGACCATGAATCAGAACGCGAAGGAATGGGCCGCGCGGGGAGCCGCGGCGGGGCTGGCTGTACTGCTTCTGCTGGCCTTCTTTTTCCTGCCCTTTGTCCGGGAGGAGCATTACGCGGGCGACGGCGGGCGGAAGAAGGCGGATATTCCCACGGAGGGGGAGATCTCCTGGAGCTGGACGCCCCACCTGGAGCGGGTCGGCACCCTGACGCTGACGCTTTCCGGCGTGAAGAAGGCGGCGGGCATGACGGTTCACGGCGCCCTGCGCGGTGCGGACGGCGCCGTCTGCGCGGAGGCCAGCCTGCCGCTTGCCGACGGCGGGGAGAATTTCAGCCTGCAGGGCAGCTTCTCCCGGAACCAGGCCTATACCCTGTCTCTCCGGGCGGAGGGAGAGGGCACGATCCGGGTCAAGGGATCGGAGCAGGACGGCGTGTTTGAGCCGCTCCTGCAGGAGAGCGGAACGGCGGAAACGCGGAACCCGGCGCTGCTTTACTTCGCGGCGGGGCTCGCGCTGCTGGCGGTGATTCCGGTGTACGGGAGCGGCCGGGGCGCGCGAAAACAGCGGAAAGGGCATTCGGGGGAGAACCTGCTCGCCTGGGGAACCTTCCTGCTGGTGCTTTCCGTGGGGGTGATCCTGAGCCTGAACAAGCCCGTGCCCGACGCGGGAAGCGACTGGAAGACCTGGGACGAGCAGGATGCCCATCAGTTTGTGCTCTCCGGAATGCTTCCGGGAGGCGCGGAATCCCTGCCTGAGTGGCTGAGCCGGGTCATCACCTGGTACCCGGGATATCTTCCGCTGGCGCTGGGCGGCGCTCTGGCGGGGCTGTTTACGGCGGACGCGGCGGCCGTCTACCGCGCGGCCATCCTGATGAGCAGCCTGTTCTACGCGGCGGCCGCCGGGCTGGCCGTGAAGCACGCGCCCAGGTATAAGGCAACCTTTCTGGTGGCAGGAACGCTCCCCGCGATCCTGTTCCAGATGACCAGCCGGACCTATGACACGGTGGTGACCGGCTGCATCCTGCTGGGGCTGGCGCTGGCGCTGGAATGCATGGAGCGCGAGGAGCGGGTGACCCCGCTGCGGGCGATGTTCATGGCGGGGCTGACGGCCTTCGGGACGGTGGCGAAGCCGGCGTACAGCGTGGTTCTGCTGATCCTGCTGATGATTCCGGCGGACCGCTTCGGGGGCGGAAAGCGGGCCTGGGCTTTCCGGGCTTACGTGCTGGTCCTGCTTGCCTGGTGCATCGCAGCCCTGGCGGTTCCCGGAGCCTACGATTCCGTCAGCGGCGGGGACGAGCGCTTTGCCGGAGCCAATGCGGCGGAACAGATCGCCTGGATTCAGGCGCATCCCGGAGAGGGACTGAGCAGGCCCCTGCTGTACTTCTGGGAACGGCAGGAGACGCTGATGAATATGGGAATTGCCCACTGGGCCTATCTGGGAAACGATACGGAGCGGGGCGGGCTGTACCTGGCCCTGCTGCTGCTCGCGGCGCCGCTGTGCGCCCGGAGCGGGGAGGAGGAACGCAGCCTGCTGACGCCGGGACGCCGGGCGGCGCTGGCCGCCGTCGCCCTGGGAGCGGAGCTGATTCTGATTATGACCCAGTTTATCGTTTCCTCGCCGGTCGGCGGCGGGATCGAAGGCATGCAGGCCAGGTACTTCATTCCCCTCTGGGGAGCGCTGGCGCTGGCGCTGATGGCGCCCCGGGGGATCCGGAGGCGGATCAGCCCCGCCACGGGCGGCGTTCTCACGGCGGGGGTGTTTGCGGCCTGCGCCTGGGTGAACATCAGCTACGCGCTGTACTGGCTGTCGGCAACGGGATGCCTGTGAGCATCCAGAATCGGACGAAAAGGGATTACGGAGGGGGAGAAATCTGAACATGGCAAGGATCAGAGCGGCGAAGAGCCCGGAGAGAAACAGCGGGGCGGGACGGGCGTCCTGGATCCCGGCGGCCAAGCGCATCGCGTGCGTGCTGCTGCTCCTGTGCGCGGTGGTGGTTTCCATCCGCACGACCTGGATCGTTTCAGGGAACCTGTTTGACAGCGACACCTCCTCGGAGCTGATCCTGAGCGAAAAGCTGGCCAGGGAGGGCGGGATCATGTCCCCTGGCTGGTACTATTCGACGGAGCTGCAGGTGATCGACTGCCAGATCGTCTACGCGCTGCTGTTCCGGCTGACCTCCGACTGGTTCATGGTGCGGTTCTGGGGCTCGGTCCTGATGCAGCTGATGATGCTGGGCGCCTTCGGCTTCCTGTCCCGGCAGGCCCGGATTCCCTTCAACCGCTTCTGCCTGGCCGGGGCGGCGATGCTGCTGCCCTTCAGCGTGCCCTACGGGCGGATCGTGCTGTACCACAACTACTACACCTTCCACATGATCATGGCCAACCTGACCGTCGGGCTGTATTTCGCCGTGATGCGGCGCATGCGGGGAGATCATCCCCTTCGGCGCTGGCCCGTATGGGCCTTCGGCGGCGGGCTCGCGCTGGTCTCCTTTGCCGCGGGACTGGAGGGCGTGCGGCAGCTGATGGTCTGCACGGTTCCGCTGCTGGCCGCGGCCCTGCTGTCCGCCCTGACGGCGGAGCGGGGGGAGACGGAGGAGGATCAGAACCGGCTTCGGGCTTCCCTGCCGGCGCTGCTGTGGGCGCTGGCGCCCGCCGCCTTTTCCGCCCTGGGCTACTGGGTGAACACCCGGGCCTTTGCCGGGAACTACAGATATCTGGACTACAGCGGACAGTTCGTGGCCCTGAGCGGGATCGGGATGCTGGAAAACATCCTGAGGAATTTCCTGATCACCCTGGGCTTCCATGACCAGAGCGAGCTGTTTTCGCTTCACGGCCTGCTGGGGATGGGCGGCCTGCTGATCTGGCTTGGAAGCATCCTGCTGGCCCTGCACACCATCCGGCACACGCGGGACGCCTTTTCCCGCTTCCTGTGCCTTTTCATGTTCACGACGCAGCTTGTCATGGCCTGCGTGTTCATGCTGCTGGTGCTGGACGGCTACCGGATGGACCTCTATTTCCTGCCGGCCACCTTCTGGATCCTGCCCGCCCTGGCCAAGGCGGACCTGCGCCCGGAGGGCGGCGCGGAACCCTGCCGGGAGCAGAAAGGCCTGAGCAGGCTGCTGCGGGCGGGGGACGCGAAGCTGTCGTCCCATGGGCTGATTTCCCTGCTGCTGCTGGTCCTGTTCCTGGTGAACGGCGCGTACTATACCGCGTTCTTCCGGGATCCGTCGGGCTTCGGAAGCCAGATCGAGTACAACGGGCTGAACTACAACGACACGGATAACATCCGGGGCATGCGGCCAATCGCCGAATATCTCACCGAGAACGGCTATACGATGATCTATGCCTCCTACTGGGACGCGGCGGTGCTGACCGAGCTGACCAACGGAAAGGTCAGATCCATGCCGGTGGAGCCGGGTACCCGGAAGCATCCGATCCGCTACTATGACTGGCTGAGCGACGGGGATCTCCGGAATCCGGACAACATCGCGGGAGCCAAGGCGGCCGTGGTGGCGAACTTCGACCTGTCCGGCAGCCTGGAGGAAGGCAACAAGTACGGGGCGGTGGAGTCGGTCTCCTTCGGCGGCTACACGATCTTCGACCTTCCGAATCCCACGGCGCTGGCGGAGGATCTCAAGTAACCGGGCGGAGGGAGGAGAAAACGCATGCCGTCCCTGAGCGGATACAAGTCAGACCTGGATTACAGCTACGCGCCGGGTATTTTTCCCAGCGTGGAATGCATGAAGGCCCGGCCGGAAAGGGTGCGGCGGCTTCTGCTGCATTCCGGCGCCGCCGGACGGGAGGGACTGGAAAAGCTGACCGCCATGGCGGCGGCGCTCGGCATCCGCGCTGAGGAGGCGGACCGTGCCCTCAGCCGGATCAGCGGCAAGGAAAACTGCTATGCCGCGGCAGTGTTTGAAAAGTTCGAGGACACGCTGGATCCGGACAGGCCGCACGTGGTGCTGCACCAGCCGGGGGACTGCGGAAACGTCGGCACCATTCTCAGGACCGCCCTGGGGCTTGGAGTGGAGGACGTGGCGCTGATCCGGCCGTGCGCGGACCTGTTTGACCCGCGGACGGTCCGGGCCAGCATGGGCAGCCTGTTCCGGCTGCGGGTAAAGGTTTACGGCTCCTTTGAGGACTACCGGCGGGAGGCGGGCGAAAGGGATTTTTACCCCTTCATGCTGGATGCCTCGGTTCCACTGGCGCAGGCGCTGGAGCGGGGCGTTTCGCCCCGGAGGACGCTGATCTTCGGCAACGAGGGCCGGGGACTGCCGCCGGAGTTCGCGGACATCGGTCAGCCGGTCCGGATCCCGAGCAGCGACAAGGTGGACTCCCTGAACCTGGCCATCGCCGCGGGAATCGGGATCTACGCCTTCTCCGAACGGGAGCGCGAAGCGGAACCGTAAGGGGGGAAGGCCCCGGGCGCGGAAGGCCGGCGGGAGCGGCGGCGCAGGATTCCCGGCGCCTTCCTTGACAAAGGAAAAAGCGGAGCATAGACTGAAGCATGAATATCGCGGTTCTGGCTGTCGGAAAGCTGCGGGAAAAGGCCTTCCGGCAGATGGCGGACGAATACCTGAAGCGGCTGAGCCGCTTCGGGCACTATGAGGAGATCGAGGTTCCGGACCTTCCGGAGCGGGAGGGCGCTTCCCCGGCAGAGGAAGCGCGGATCAGAACCCGGGAGGGAGAGAGCATCCTGGGGCGGCTGCGGCCCGGAGACCGGGTGATCGCCCTGACCATTCCCGGAAAGCAGCGGAGCAGCCCGGAGCTGGCGGAGGAAATCCGGGAGGCGAAGAACCGGGGATGCGGCCGGCTGGTTTTTCTGATCGGCGGCAGCCTCGGGCTGGGGGAAAACGTGCTGGCCCGGGCGGACACGGAGTTGAGCATGAGCCGGATGACATTTCCGCATCAGCTGGCCCGGGTGATGCTGCTGGAGCAGCTGTACCGGGCGGAGAAAATCAACGCGGGAGAGAGGTACCATAAATAGAATGAGAAAATTCATGCGGGCCGCGGGAGCGCTGGCGGGGGCGCTGGTGATCCTGCTGACGGTTCTGGCCGGAGCGGGCGGCGAAGCCCCGGAGCGGGCGGCGGGCCTGCCGGACCTGGCCGCGGCGCAGACGCGCCTCCCGGCGGGGACGGAAAACGGAAGCCGGCTGCAGGCGAAGAGCAGAAAGAAAAGGAACACGCCGACGCCGATGCCAGCGGCAGCGGAGGAGGAGCGGCAGGGAAGCGGCAGGTCGCAGGAGTTCCCCGGGGACCCGACGCCTACGCCGGTTCCCGACGGACCGGTCATCGACCCGCAGAGCATCGCGGACTACCTGTTTTCCCATGACATGCGGCTGCCGGATAACTTTATCACCAAGAAGGAAGCCAGGCAGCTGGGATGGGACAGCGCCTGGAATTATGTCAGCGATGTCGCCCCCGGAAAGAGCATCGGCGGGGACTATTTCGGCAACTATGAGGGAAAGCTTCCCACGGAGAAGGGCGTGACCTACCGGGAGGCGGACTGCTATTACAGGAAGGGAAAGCGCAACGCTTTCCGGATCATCTACTCATCGGAAGGACGCGTCTGGTATACGGAGGACCACTACAATACCTTTACGGAGCTGTTTCCTTCCGTTCCCGGCGGGGGAGCGGACGGGACGTAAAGGCGGACCGCGGCGATCTTTTTCCGCACCCCGGAACCGCGGAGCGGCCCGCTCCGTCCGAAAAGGGGAAAGGCGGGGGAAAGGAGAGGCGGAACCATGGGAAGGAAAAGCGGAAAAATACTGGGCCTGGCGGCGATGCTGGGCCTTTGCCTGACGCTTTCGGGATGCTATATCGCTCCGGATGACATCAGCGGCACGAATACCTATCAGACGGGCAGCGGAAACCTGCCCTTCCAGACCCTGGCGCCGACGGCCACCGTGGCGGTGACGCCGGACACGGTGGTGGTGGAAACCCAGAACCTGTACAATTTCCCGGGAGCCATTTCCGTGACGGATTCCGGCCGGCAGGACGGGCACCCGGCGGAAACGCCCACGCCGACGCCGGCGGGCGGAAGCGGGGGCTGGAGCGAATGGGGCACGGTATCCGGCGTCACCGCGGCGCCGGGGGACGGATGGACGGTTTCCATCAGCCCGACCTCCACGCCGGATCCCAGTACCATCATCCTGGAGACGCGCACACCGAACCCGGAGGGAAGCGGCCAGGGCGGGAGCGGAACGGGAGTCACGGCGGCGCCCCGGGCCACCATTCAGGTGGTTACCGCGCCTCCGGCTACGCCTACGCCGACACCCCGGAGCCTGCAGCGCGGCTTCACGGACTCCGAACAGGTCCGGGCGATGCAGAAGCGGCTGAAGGAGCTGGGATGGTACAGCGGATCCGCGGACGGAGATTTCGGGCCGGCAACGGAGGCGGCCGTCAAGGCCTTCCAGAAGGCCAACGGACTGACGGCGGACGGGAAAGCGGGAGAAAAGACCCTGGAGAAGCTGCATTCCTCTTCCGCCGTGAGCAAAAAGCAGGCGAACGCGACCGCGACCCCGAAGGCCGGAAAGAGCGGAAAGGCCACGGCGACCCCGAAGCCCGGAAAGGCCGCCGCGACGCCGAAGCCGACGAAAAAGGCGACGGCAACGCCCCGGCCGACCGCGACCCCGAACCTGACCAAGGAATACTATCTTCAGACGGGCGCCAGCGGACAGCGGGTCAGAACCCTGCAGAACCGCCTGATTCAGCTGGGCTGGCTGGGCGGAAAGGCGACGGGGACCTATGACGAAGCGACGGAAGCCGCGGTGCGCGCCTTCCAGAAGAAGACGAAGGGTCTCTGGGAGGACGGCGTGGCCGGGCCGGATACGCTGAGCGCCCTCTACTCGAACAGCGCGGCCCGGGCATCCGGCGCCGCGGCGAGCACGGGGGAAACCCTGGAGAACGGGAGCGAAGGCGACGCGGTGCGGACGCTTCAGAAGCGGCTGAAGGAGCTGGGTTACCTGAAGGGCTCCGTGGACGGAAGCTTCGGCATCGCCACGGAAGCGGCGGTGATCGCGTTCCAGCAGCGCAACGGCCTGACGGCGGACGGAAAGGCAGGCAACGCCACGCTGAACCGCCTGTACGGGGATGACGCGGTCAGAAACGGCGGTTCTCCGGTGGACACCTCCGCCGGGAAGGCCGGGGCGGCTTACGGGGCGGATACCTCCGGCATCGCTTCGACAGGCTACGTCACCCTGGAGGACGGCACCCGCGGCGAAGCGGTCAGGCGCCTCCAGCAGCGGCTGAAGAAGCTGGGGTACTACGACGGAGCGGTGGACGGAAGCTTCGGCGAGGGCACCGCGGCGGCGGTGATGGCCTTCCAGCTGCGCAACAACCTGACGGTGGACGGCAAGGCGGGCCCGGCAACCCAGCGCGTCCTTTACGGGGACGGCGGCGCCATCTCCTATTCCGCGCTGCGGGAGGGAGAGGACGGGAACGCGGTCCGCAACCTTCAGTACACCCTCTACGAGCTGGGCTACTACGACGGAAAGATTGATGGCAGCTACGGCGCGACGACGGCGGACGCGGTCCGCGCCTTCCAGATTCAGAACAAGCTGTCGCCGGTGGACGGCGTCGCGGGCAGCGCCACCCTGAGCCGGCTGTATTCCCCCGAGGCGCTGCCGGCCTCGGCGGCGGAGGTGAGCTACGAAGCCTCCAGGCCGGGCGACCGGGGCGAGCTGGTCGTGGAAATCCAGGACTGCCTGGTGCAGGAGGGCTATCTCGACGGCATCACCGGCGTGTACGACGCGGAGACGGAGGCGGCGGTGAAGGCTTTCCAGAAGGCCAACGGGCTGACAGCCGACGGCGTGGCCGGGGAGAAAACCCTGCAGATCCTGTTCGGATACTGACGCCGCGGCGCCCCTTCTTCCCCTTTTCCAAAAAAAGGAGAAACGGGGATGAAGAAAGAAATAAGAATGTTTGGAATACCAGAGAACGAGGTGAATGGAATGTCTGAATGTACTCACGACTGCTCCAGCTGCGGAGCGGAATGCGCCTCCCGCCAGGCGGAAAGCCTGCTGGCGCCGGCGAACGCCCACAGCCGGATCAGGCGGGTGATCGCCGTGGTCAGCGGAAAGGGCGGCGTCGGGAAGAGCCTGGTGACAGGCCTGACAGCGGTGCTGGCCCAGCGGAACGGGTTCAGGACCGCGATCCTGGACGCGGATATGACGGGGCCGAGCATCCCGAAGATGTTCGGCGTCCGCGATCCCGCCATGGGAAGCGACGAGGGGATCCTGCCGGCGGAGAGCCGCACGGGAATCCGGATGATGAGCGTGAACCTGCTGCTGGAGAATGAGACGGATCCCGTGGTCTGGCGGGGAAGCCTGATCAGCGGAACGGTGAAGCAGTTCTGGACGGATGTGGTCTGGGGCGATGTGGATTACATGTTCGTGGATATGCCTCCGGGAACCGGGGACGTGCCGCTTACGGTGTTCCAGAGCCTGCCCGTGGACGGCATTCTGATCGTCACAAGCCCCCAGGAGCTGGTGGGGATGATCGTTGAAAAGGCGCTGAACATGGCCAGGATGATGAACATCCCGGTGCTGGGCATCGTGGAGAACATGAGCTGGATTGCCTGCCCGGACTGCGGAAGAAAGATCTATCCCTTCGGGGAAAGCCGGACCGCCCGCATTGCCCAGGAGCATTCCATTCCCCTGCTGGCCAGCCTGCCCATGGATCCGAAGCTCGCCCGCGCCTGCGACACAGGGGTGATCGAGCTGTTCAGCGAGGACTGGATGGACGGCGTGCTGGCCGCGGTGGAGCACTGCCCGGGCCGCACGGTGGGATGAGGCATTCATGGCAAGGAACAGGAACAGACAGAACGACCAGCTGATCCGCTCCCGAAGCCGGAACGCGGCGGAGAGGAGGCCCGCGCAGGAAGACAGGCGCGGCCGCCAGATCCGAAGCTGGATCATCGTGATCGCGCTGGTCGTGGGGGCGCTGCTGGCAATCCGCTTTCTGAGGGGCCGGGGTCCCTCGGAGGGCAGCGTGGTGCGCCTGCCCTGCTATGCGAACCAGAACGTGACGCCCTTCGGGGACGGCGTCCTGTATTACGACGGGATGAACCTGCACTGTCTTTCCTCCACGGGAACCATCCGATGGAGCTTTCCGGCGGGGGAAGGGGCGTCCTTCTACGCGGGACCGAAGCATACGGCCATCTGGAACGGCATGCAGATGTACCTGGTGGACCAGAACGGGAACTCCACCTACAACGAGAGCATGGAGGCGCCGGTTCAGTTCGTCCGCGTGGGTGACAGATACTGCGCGGTGGTGGTGGGCGGCGATACGGAACCGAAGCTGATCGTCAAGGACCTGCAGGGAGCCCAGATCGACGTCGAGCAGGAGGCCTTCTCCAGCCTGATGATTCTGGATACGGGCTTCTTCGGCGAACAGGGGGACTACCTGTGGACGCTGAGCCTGGACGTCTTCGGAACGGCGCCGAACACCATCCTGAACACGTTCCAGGTGGGCAAGATGAACACCGGCGAGGTGAGCCTGGGCGAGGCGCTGGCCTACAAGGTTATTTATGAAAACGCCCGGCTGCGGGTGTTCAACACCCAGCAGTGCTATTCCTACGACTACAAATGCGTGCAGGACACAAACTCCACCATGCTGGTGTACGGGTGGAAGCTGATCGACTGCGAGATCCCGGAGCGCGGCGCGGCCAAGATGCTGCTGGCTCCGACCAGCCAGACAGGGAGCACCCAGGTGATCACGGAGCTGCGGGTGCTGGAGGGAAACAGCGACAAGCGCTACACGCTGCCAAGCCAGTGCGTGGGAGCCTGCATCTGGCGGGGAAACATCTACACCTTCAGTTCGGAGTATCTGTACCGTGCGGACGTGAACAGCCAGCGCTTCTTTGTCAGCGGCATTCCCGTGCCGCAGAACAGCCCCATCACGGCGTTTTACGGGATCACCTCGGACGGCCGGGCGCTGCTGGCCTCCGGGGAAAGCGTTTTTTCCCTGGGACTGCCCCACTGACGGGATCCGAACGGGAAACCTCAGGGCATACAACCAAGCATCATAAAGCTGGAGGACTGAATATATGGCAAAGCAGAAACAGGAATTCGTGACTCACATTACCCCCCGGAGCGAGGATTTTTCCCAGTGGTATACGGATGTCATCAAGCAGACCGAGCTGTGCGACTACGCGCCGGTGCGGGGCTGCATGATCATCCGCCCCTACGGCTATGCCATCTGGGAGCGGATCCAGGCGGAGATGGACGCCCGGTTCAAGGAGACGGGCGCCCAGAATGTCTATTTCCCCATGCTGATCCCGGAGAGCCTGCTGATGAAGGAGGCGGAGCATGTGGAGGGCTTCGCGCCGGAGGTCGCCTGGGTGACCCAGGGGGGAACGGAGCAGCTGCAGGAGCGGCTGGCCGTCCGCCCCACCAGCGAAACCATCTTCTGCACGATGTATTCCAAATGGGTGCAGACCTGGCGGGATCTGCCGATGATGTACAACCAGTGGTGCTCCGTCATGCGCTGGGAGAAGGCTACCCGCCCGTTCCTGCGGACCAGCGAGTTCCTCTGGCAGGAGGGGCACACGATCCACGCCACCGCAGAGGAGGCGGAGGAGGAAACCCTGCGGATGCTGGAGGTCTACCGCGAGGTGGCGGAAAACGTGCTGGCGCTGCCGGTGTATGTCGGCCGCAAGAGCGAGAAGGAAAAATTTGCCGGCGCCAGGGCGACCTATTCCATGGAAGCCATGATGCAGGACGGAAAAGCCCTTCAGGCCGGTACCAGCCACAATTTCGGCACCAATTTCGCCGAGGCGTACGATATCCAGTACCAGAGCAAGGAGGGCAGGCTGGAATACGTGCATGAGACGTCCTGGGGCGTCAGCACCCGGCTGATCGGCGCCATCATCATGACCCACGGGGACGAGCGGGGGCTCCGCCTGCCGCCGAAGGTTGCGCCGATCCAGGCGGTGATCCTTCCCATCGCGGCCCACAAGGGCGGCGTGATGGAAGCCTGTGAGAAGCTGTTTGCGGACCTAAAGCAGGCCGGCTTCCGGGTGAAGCTGGACGACCGGGACACCGTGTCCCCGGGGTTCAAGTTCAACGACTGGGAGCTCAAGGGCGTGCCGGTCCGGCTGGAGGTCGGTCCCCGGGATCTGGAAAACGGCGTGGTGACCGTGTTCCGGCGGGATACGCTGGAGAAATTCACCCTGCCGCTGGAGGGCCTGGCGGGGAAGATGGAGGAGCTGCTGGCCGATATTCAGCGGACGCTGTATGATCAGGCGAAGGCCTTCCGGGACGAGCGGACCGTGGAGGTCCACAGCATGGAGGAGCTGGAAGCCGCGGTGCAGAACGGCTTCGCCAAGGCCATGTGGTGCGGGGAGCAGGCCTGCGAGGACGAGATCAAGGATAAGTTCAACGCCTCCTCCCGGAACATGCCCTTCGACCAGGAGGGACACACCTTCGGAGATACCTGCGTCTGCTGCGGGAAAAAGGCGAAGAAGGTCATGTATTTCGCCAAGGCGTATTAAGGAGCTGCCATGAAGATTTATATTGACGCCATGGGAGGGGACAACGCGCCCGGGGCGATTGTGGAAGGAACTCTCGAGGCGCTCCGGGCGGATCCGGAGCTGGAGGTTGTGCTGGGCGGGCCCGCCGCAGAGGTGGAGCCCCTGCTGAGCGGCGCGGAGGATGTCCGCGGACGGATCGCGCTCGACGACGCGCCGGAGGTCATTACGAACCATGAAAGCCCGGTGATGGGCGTCCGGAAGAAGACGAACAGCGCGACGGTCCGGGGCATGCTGGCCGTCCGGGACGGGAGCTGCGAGGGCTTTGTGTCCGCCGGAAGCACCGGCGCCGTGCTGGCGGGCGGCATGTTCCGGCTGGGCCGGATTCCCGGGGTGGAGCGGCCCGCGCTGGCGCCGCTTCTGCCCAACGGAAAGGGGCACTTTCTGCTGATCGACTGCGGCGCCAACGTGGACTGCAAGCCGGAGTACCTGGTGCAGTTCGGCCTGATGGGCGAAGCCTACATGCGGGGCGTCATGGGCATCGAAAAGCCCCGGGTGGGCCTGATCAACATCGGCGCCGAGGCGGAGAAGGGGAACGCCCTGGTGAAGGAAACCTATCCGCTGATGGAAAAGGCGCCCTATCATTTCGTCGGCAACGTGGAAGCCCGGGACATCACGGCAGACCAGGCGGACGTGCTGGTGGCCGACGGCTTCAGCGGCAACCTGGTGCTGAAATTCATGGAAGGCCTGGCCGGCACCCTGATGGGTATCATTAAAAAGGAAATGATGGCGGACCTCCGCGGAAAAATCTCAGGCCTGATCGGAAAGCCCGCTTTCCGCAGGGTCAGGAAGCTGATGGACTACACCGAGGTCGGCGGCGCTCCCCTGCTGGGCGTTCGGGGCGCCGTGGTCAAGGCTCACGGGTCCAGCAACGCCCACGCCTTTGCCTGCGCCATCGGACAGTGCCGGAAGATGATCCTCGGGCGGGTGGCGGAAACCATTGAGGAAGGGGTCAGGGAAATCTGAACCCCGGGAAAAGCGGTGCTCCGCGGCGGAAGCAGCCTTCCGCCGGGAACATAGATGACGCCGGATTTCCGCGGCGCGCAGGGCGCGGCCGCGGCAGGACGGCGAAAAAACACAGAACCGGAAAGAGGAGGAAGAAACAATGACTTTTGATACCGTGAAGGAAATGATCGCGTCCCAGCTGCGGGCGGATGCTTCCACGATTACCGAGGATACCCGCCTGGTGGAGGACCTGAAGGCGGATTCCGCGAACATCATGGTGATGATCATGGACCTGGAGGACCAGTTCGGCATCACGGTGGAGGATGACCAGATCATGAAGCTGAAAACCGTGGGCGACGTTGTGAGATATATCGACAGCATGAAGTGAACCGCGGCATGAAGAATCTGGAGGAAGCCCTGGGATACCGTTTCCGCGACGCGGCGCTTTTGCGCCGCGCGCTGACGCATCCCTCCGTGGGCAGGGAAGATAATCAGCGGCTGGAGTTCCTCGGGGACGCCGTGCTGCAGTTTCTGATGAGCGACAAGCTGTACCGGGAGCATCCGGAGGACCGGGAGGGCGGGCTTACGCATCTGCGGGCCCTGCTGGTCTGCGAGGCGGCTCTGAGCCAGGTCGCCCGGGAGCTGGACCTGGGCAGCGCCCTGATCATGGACCGGGGCGAGGAGCTGACCGGAGGCAGGGAAAAGCCCAGCGTCCTTTGCGACGCCATGGAAGCCGTGCTGGCCGCGGTCTACCTGGACGGGGGGCTCGGGGCCGCCCGCGGGGTGATGAACCGCTGCTGGCCGGATCCGGAGAAGGTTCAGCGCCCGGCACAGGACAGCAAGGGCGCCCTGCAGGAGCTGCTGCAGCGGGGCGGCGGGGCGCCGCCCGAATACCGGATTACCGGGCAGAGTGGCCCGGCGCATGCCCCCGTTTTCGAGGCCACGGTCTACCGGCAGGGACAGCCCATCGCCGCGGGACGGGGCCATACCAAAAAACAGGCTGAGCAGGAGGCCGCGGTTCAGGCGCTGAGAATCTTATCAAAAGAATGAAATAAATATTACAAAAAGATGAAAATCCTGTTGACAAACGATGCGCGGATGCATAAAATGTAACTGTGTATCAGTCTGCTCACAGGATTTTTCCTGTTTTGGAGAAGAGGCGCTCCGCCGCAGGGACCGCATGCCGCCGAAACCGGCGCGGCCCTGAAGCGGGCGCGGGATGGAGGTCGAGAGTATGTCCGTTTGGAAAAAGAGGATGGCGCGCTGGCTGCTGTTGACAGCGCTGTTCACGCTGGCTGCCGGCGCGGCCCTGGCGCTGAACTACCCCTTTCTGACCACGACGAAGGAATCCGTCCGCCTGCGGCGCAGCGCGTCGAAAACGGCGACGGTTCTGGAGAATGTACCCGCCGGAGCGCAGGTGGAGGTGCTGGAAAAGACCGGCAGCTACTACAAGGTGAAGTATGGAAATGTCACCGGCTACATGCAGAGCGACTATGTCCGCACGGACGCGGAAGCCGTGACGGCCGTGACGCCGGAACCCCTGGAGGCTGCGGAGGGCTATCCCTATACCACGGTGACCCGGGAGGCGGTCAACCTGCGCGAGGGCCGGTCCGTCCGCTCGGGGCTGATCCGGAAGATTCCCAGGGGGGCGGAGATCACCGTCACGGGGAAGAACGGCAGCTGGGTGGCCGTGGATTACAGGGGCAAGTCCGGCTATGTGAAGACGGAGTATATCGTTCTGAAGGAAATCAGAAAGGTGAAGGTGACGCCGACCCCGTCGCCCGTGCCGACCCTGAGCCCCGAGGAGGACGCGGCGGGATATCAGATCCTGCAGAAGAGCAGCGAAGGGACGGACGTCAAGGCGCTGCAGGAGGCGCTGATCGAGCTGGGCTTCCTGAAGGGAAAGGCCGACGGGAAATTCGGAAAGGCGACGGAGAACGCCGTGCTGCTCTTCCAGCAGGCGAACGACTATCCGACGACGGGGGTCATGGACGCCAACGTCCTGGCCTTCCTGTTCTCCGGAAAGCCCAAGGACGCGAACGGCAAGTCGGTGAAGGTCAATACCCTGAGCCCCGTCTCCGGCGCGACGATCAGGCAGAACGCCACCGGCGACGCGGTCGAGGATCTGCAGAAGCAGCTCCAGGCGCTTGGATACTATACGGGAGAGATCACCCGCGTCTATGACGCCGCGACGAAAAAGGCGGTCACCGCCTTCCAGAAGAAGAACGGCCTGAAGGCGGACGGCGCCGCGGGCGCCGATACCCTGGAGAAGCTGGTGGCGGCGGACGCGCTGACCGCGGACGCCACGCCCACCCCGAAGCCCACCGCAACGCCGACGCCGGCGCCCACCTACGAGGTTCCGGGGAAGACCCTGAAGAAGAACGATTCGGGCAAGGATGTCCGGACGATCCAGCGCCGGCTGAAGGAGCTGGGATACTACAAGTATACGGTGGACGGAAAGTTCGACGGATGGACGGAGAAGGCACTGGAGGCCTTCCAGGAGGATAACGGCCTGAAGGCGGACGGCGTGGCCGGCAAGGCGACCTACGCGGTTCTGTTCAGCGCGGACGTCCTCCACGCCGGAGCGACCCCGACCCCGGTTCCCGAGGTTACGCCGGTGCCCGGAAGCGAGGAGAGCGGGATCGCGGCGGAAGCCAGCTATGAGACGCTCCGCCGGGGAACGGTGAGCGCGGATGTGGCCATGATGCAGCAGGCGCTGATCGACCTGGGTTACCTGACCGGCGAGCCGGACGGAAACTACGGCACGGCGACGGAGCGAGCGGTCCGCGCCTTCCAGAAAACCAACGGGCTGAGCGTGGACGGCACGGCGGGAAGCCAGACGCTGAACATGATGTATTCCATCGACGCGGTGAAGGCCCAGTCCCCCGCCGAAGCGGCCCAGGCAGCGAACGAAAGCCTGAAGGCGGCCGCGGAGGAAGCCCAGAAGAAGGGCGTGCTGAAGCAGGGCGCCAGCGGAAGCGACGTCCGCGAGATGCAGGAGACCCTGATCGAACTGGGATATCTGAAGGGCAAAGCGGACGGAAAGTTCGGCGCGAAAACCTACGCGGCGCTTGTGGCTTTCCAGAAGGCCAACCAGCTGACAGCGGACGGCGTCGCGGGCCTGAAAACCCTGAAAATGCTGAAGAGCGGCGGGACGGCGGCGGACAGCGGAAAGACGGCCGCGCCGGAGGTGCCCGCCAAGGTCAGCGCCGCGCCGGCAGGGACGCCCACGCCCGGCAGAGTGCAGTATGCCAACTGGTACACTACGGTCAGGAACGTCTGCCGGAAATATCCCTATGTGACCATCTATGACCGGTCCACCGGCATTTCCTGGCAGGGCCATATCTTCTCCGTGGGCGCCCACGCGGATTACGAGCCGATTACGGCGAATGATACCGCGCGGATGGAGCGGACCATGGGCGGGCAGACCTGGAACGCCCGGGCCGTCTGGGTTACCTTCGCGGACGGAAGCGTCTACATGGCTTCCACCCACTCCATGCCGCACGGGGTGCAGCATATTACCGACAATAACTTTGAGGGCCATACCTGCCTGCATTTCCCGAGGACCCAGGCGGAGGTTGAGGCCATCGGCCCCTACGCGACTTCCCACCAGAGCACCATCGACGCCGGATGGGCCGCGACGCAGGCCGCGAAATGAAATTGACAACCCTGTTCTGAATCCCTATAATGAAATGACCTGTGGATTTACGCGGGGCTGAGTCAGGACGGGATGGAAGAACCGGATAAACCGTCACGTGCCGGACGCGTGACGGTTTTTGCGTGCGGGGGCGTTCAGCCCCGGCGCGCCGGGAAGCGGAGCCAGGGGGTGAAAGGATGAAGGAAAAGGGAAGGAAAAGGCTGGCTGGCCTCCTGCTGTGCCTCGGCCTGCTTTCGTCCGCCGCGCTGGCGGATCCTCTCCCGGCCCACGATCTGGTGCTCCGGACGCCTGCGGAAGACAGCGGGACGACCTGCAGCCACGACTTCTGCTTCTGGCAGATGACGGAGGGAGAGCTGGATGAGGACATCGTCTGGCAGGTGCTGATGCAACCCCTGACGGTGCTGAACGGAAACCAGCGGGACCAGATCCGCGTCCGGGCCCGTCCGGAAAAGGACTGCCAGGACTATGTGGGCGTGGTGACCTGCGCCAGCCAGGGGGTTCATGTGCTTTCCTCGGAGGGGGACTGGACGCTGATCGAGGCCTATTCCTCGGCGGAGGAAGGGTCGAAGGTCCGGGTCTGGGCGACGAGATTCCAGGGCTATGTGGAGACGAAGCTGCTGAAGGAAGTGCCGGTGGACGACGAATACGGCATCGTGATCGACAAGCTGAAGCAGCGCCTGTATGTCTACCGCAGCGGGCACCTTTTTTCCACGCTGCTCTGCTCCACCGGATTCCCCCGGGAGGATACGCCCTTCCACGAGACGCCGGCGGGAGAGTTCGCCGTGGTGAGCTGGGTGGGAGGCTTCTGGAGCGACGGAGGCCTGTACTGCGATTACGGGCTGCGCATCAACAAGGGCATTGCGATGCACGAGGTACCCTGTACCTTTGAAACTGATCAGGCGACGGGGCAGGAGATCCGGGATTACCACCGCTGCGAAAGGTATCTCGGCGAGAAGGCCAGCCACGGCTGCATCCGCATCCAGCGGGATCCGACGCCGGAAGGCGTGAACGCGAAATGGCTGTGGAACCATCTGAGCCGGAAACCCGTGACCAAGGTCATCATCTGGGATGAGATCGGCAGGGTGCTGGGGGAGCCGGATGAGGACTATCCCCTGTACTACAACCCGGCGGGAGGAAAGTATTACCACAGCTCCCCGGAATGCCTCGCGGTGCTGAAAAAATACAGGCCTCTCCGGGCCTTTACCTGGGGAGAGCTGGAGGATGAAGCCTTCAGCGGCCTTCAGCCCTGCCCCGCATGCGCGCCGGAGCCGGACCGGGAGGGCATCGACAGGGCCAACGAGAAGAATACCCGGCAGTGAGATCCCCGGCCCGGGGAGACGGTATCAAACGGCGCCCGCCTCCGGCGGGCGGAAAGGAAACAGGTATGCAGCTGATCATTCCGAAAGACTATAACCCGGTGCTGGACCTGCGGGATACGGAAATCGCCATCAAGCTGGTCAAGGATTTCTTTGAGGCGGAGCTGAGCCGGGCGCTGAACCTGACCCGGGTGTCCGCGCCGATCATGGTGACGCCGGAAAGCGGCCTGAACGACAACCTGAACGGCGTGGAGCGCCCCGTGTCCTTCGATGTGCTGGAGACGGGCAGGACGGTGGAAATCGTCCACTCCCTGGCCAAATGGAAGCGCCAGGCGCTGAAAACGTACGGCTTCCGCCCAGGAGAGGGCCTTTATACCGATATGAACGCAATCCGCAGGGATGAGGAGACGGACAATATCCACTCCATTTTCGTGGACCAGTGGGACTGGGAGCGGATCATGGCGCCGGGAGAGAGAAACGAGGAGTTCCTCCGGGAGATCGTCCGGAAGATCTATCTGACGCTGCGCAAGACGGAAGGATATGTCTGCGCGCATTATCCGCACATCAAGCCGGAGCTGCCGGACGAAATCACCTTCGTGACGACGCAGGAGCTGGAGGACCGATATCCGGAAAAGAGCGCCCGGGAGCGGGAGTACCTGGCGGCCAGGGAGTACGGCGCGGTTTTCCTGATGCAGGTCGGCGGCGCGCTCCGGAGCGGAAAGATTCACGACGGGCGCGCGCCGGACTACGACGACTGGAACCTGAACGGGGACATTCTCCTGTATGATCCGCTGCTGGATATGAGCCTGGAGGTTTCCAGCATGGGGATCCGGG